>NZ_CP016162.1:4539285-4839642 GCF_001941865.1 Pseudomonas alcaliphila JAB1
AATCTCGCCCATGTACACTTCCTGCTCTTTGATGTCCTTGATCGCTTTGTTCGACGATTCTTTGTCGAAAATGATCAGGCGCACTTTCACGCGCAGCGGCACAGCGAAGGTCACGCCACGCAGGACGCACTCCTTGACGTCGAACGCAGGCTCGCCCAGGCGATAGCCGACGTACTCCAGGGCGGCGTTGCCGGAGTAGCTGATGATCGGGAATACCGATTTGAAGGCCGCATGCAGGCCGATGTCGCGGAACTGTTCCTTGCTCACCCCTTGCTGCAGGAATTCGCGGTACGAATCCAGCTGGATGGCCAGGAGGTAAGGCACATCCATGACATCCGGCAACTTGCTAAAGTCCTTGCGGATACGTTTTTTCTCAGTGTATGAGTAAGCCATCAGCGTTCCCCAGCTTGGTCACCTGCTTGTTTGGCCAGCGCCGGCGGCGATGACCAGAAAATCGTGCAAACCCTCGGTTTGCAACCGCCTCTCGGGCGGGATCTTTTCGGCTCCAGGTCGGCTGTTGAACAGCCAACCTAGAACGGAAAAAGGCCGGTGGCAAAAGCCACCAGCCATCAGCCTTTCGCTCAACGCTTGGGCTGGAGACGTAAAGTCGAAATTACTTGACTTCGACTTTAGCGCCAGCTTCTTCCAGCTTCTTCTTGGCGTCTTCAGCAGCTTCTTTCGAAACGCCTTCAGCGACGACCTGAGGAGCGGTGTCAACCTTCTCCTTGGCTTCTTTCAGGCCCAGACCGGTCAGCTCGCGAACTGCCTTGATCACGTTAACTTTCTTCTCGCCGGCTTCAACCAGAACAACGTTGAACTCGGTTTGCTCTTCAACAACAGCAGCCGGGCCAGCCGGACCAGCGGCAACAGCGGCAGCAGCGGTAACGCCGAAGGTTTCTTCCATCGCCTTGATCAGCTCAACGATTTCCATAACGGATTTCTGGCCGATAGCTTCGATGATTTGCTCGTTAGTCAGAGACATGACTATCAATTCCTGTATTGGGGTGACGGCCTACGCGACCATCAAATTAAACGTTTGATTTCGAAAGGGCTCACGCTGCCTTAGGCAGCAGCAGCTTCTTTCTGGTCGCGAATGGCTGCCAGAGTGCGAGCGAGTTTGCTGGTGGCGCCTTGAATAACGCTCATCAGCTGGGCGATGCCCTCGTCGCGAGTCGGCAGACTTGCCAGTACGTCGATCTGGTTTGCTGCGAGGTACTTGCCCTCGAACGCAGCTGCCTTGATCTCGAACTTGTCCTGACCCTTGGCAAAATCCTTGAACAGACGAGCAGCAGCGCCCGGGTGTTCGTTGGAGAATGCGATCAGGGTCGGGCCTTTGAACACGTCGTTGAGCACGTCGAACTGAGTGCCTTCAACGGCGCGCTTGAGCAGGGTGTTACGCACGACTTTCACGTACACACCAGCTTCGCGGGCCTCTTTACGGAGTCCGGTCATTGCGCCGACGGTCACGCCACGGGCATCAGCCACGACAGCGGACAGACCGGCTTTGGCAGCCTCGTTGACTTCAGCGACGATGGCCTTCTTGTCTTCGAGCTTAATTGCCACGGGTTTACTCCTGGTTTTTACCGTATCGCCGAACCGGAGTTCGGCGGCGTTTTGGTGTCTGATTCGGTAACGAATCGGGAGCACCATCTGCGTAGGCCATCAGGCGAACCTGACATTTAAAACGCGAGTCACCTACGGTCTTGGATAGCCCCCGCCAGGCAGGGACCCCAATCTTTCAAAGCCGGCAGCTCACGGCTACCGGCCCAATCACTTACGCGTCGAGCGAAGCCTGATCGATGATCAGACCCGGACCCATGGTGGTGCTCAGGGTCACGCGCTTGACGTAGATGCCTTTCGAGGTCGACGGCTTCAGACGCTTCAGGTCGGACAGCAGGGCTTCCACGTTCTGCTTCAGCGCAGCGGCTTCGAAGCCGACTTTGCCAACGGAGGTGTGGATGATGCCGTTCTTGTCGGTACGGAAACGTACCTGACCAGCCTTGGCGTTCTTGACAGCGGTAGCGACGTCCGGAGTAACGGTGCCGACTTTCGGGTTCGGCATCAGACCGCGCGGGCCCAGTACCTGGCCCAGCTGGCCAACGACGCGCATGGCGTCCGGGGAAGCGATGACCACGTCGTAGTTCAGATCGCCTGCCTTCATTTCGGCAGCCAGATCGTCCATACCAACCTTGTCAGCACCGGCAGCCAGAGCAGCTTCAGCGCCCGGACCCTGGGTGAACACGGCAACGCGTACAGTCTTGCCAGTGCCGTTCGGCAGAACGGTGGCGCCACGTACAACCTGGTCGGATTTACGCGGATCTACACCCAGGTTCACGGCGACGTCGAAGGACTCGGTGAACTTGACGGCAGACAGCTCGGCCAGCAGGCCGGCAGCTTCTTCAAAGGTGTATGCCTTGCCGGCTTCAACCTTGGCCGCGATGGCCTTTTGGCGCTTGGTCAACTTAGCCATTACACACCCTCCACGTTCAGGCCCATGCTACGAGCGGAGCCGGCGATGGTGCGCACGGCCGCATCCAGGTCAGCGGCAGTCAGATCAGCCTGCTTGGTCTTGGCGATCTCTTCCAGCTGAGCACGAGTAACGGTGCCTACTTTGACGGTGTTCGGACGAGCGGAACCGCTGGACAGGCCTGCAGCCTTCTTCAGCAGTACCGATGCCGGGGTGCTCTTGGTTTCAAAGGTGAAGCTGCGGTCGCTGTAAACAGTGATGATCACAGGAGTCGGCAGACCAGGTTCCATGCCCTGAGTCTTGGCGTTGAACGCCTTGCAGAATTCCATGATGTTCACGCCGTGCTGACCCAGAGCGGGGCCGACGGGTGGCGACGGGTTTGCCTGACCGGCTTTAACCTGCAGCTTGATATAAGCCTGAATCTTCTTAGCCATTAGCTACTCCAATTTCGGGTTCGAACGCCTGACGGCTCCCCGAGGTTACTTACGCATTTATCCCAGTGACGACAAAACCCCGCAGCCTAAGGCTGCGGGGTGAGGGATGCTTATGTCAGTTATGCCTTCTCGACCTGACTGAACTCCAGCTCGACCGGGGTGGAGCGACCGAAAATGGTCACAGCCACCTGGATGCGGCTTTTCTCGTAATTCACTTCTTCGACCACGCCACCGAAATCGGCGAACGGGCCATCGACAACTCGTACCATCTCGCCCGGCTCGAACAGAGTCTTCGGCTTGGGCTTGTCGCCACTGTCGGCGACACGACGCAGAATGGCTTCGGCTTCTTTCTCGGTGATCGGCGCCGGCTTGTCGGCCGTACCACCAATGAAACCCATGACGCGCGGCGTATCCTTGATCAAGTGCCAAGTCGCCTCGTTCATTTCCATCTGCACCAGAACATAGCCAGGGAAGAACTTGCGCTCACTCTTGCGCTTCTGACCATTGCGCATCTCGACCACTTCTTCAGTGGGAACGAGAATCTCGCCAAAGTCATCTTCCATACCAGCCAGTTTCACGCGCTCGATGAGCGAGCGCATCACATGCTTCTCGTAACCCGAGTAGGCATGCACGACGTACCAACGCTTAGCCACGAGACACCCTTAACCAACAATCAGGGAAACAAGCCAACCGAGCAGGGAATCAAGCCCCCACAGCAGCAGCGCCATCACCAGAACAACCGCAACCACGATCAGAGTGGTCTGCATGGTTTCCTGGCGGGTCGGCCAAACAACTTTACGAATCTCGACGCGCGCCTCTTTCAGCAGCACCGCGAAGGCTTGACCACGAGCAGTCTGAAACGCCACGAAAGCAGCAACAGCAGCCAACACAACCAAGCCCAGAACACGATACAGAACCGGCTCAGCAGAGAAGTACTGATTACCGACAACACCCACAGCAACCAGGGCAGCGACAACCAGCCACTTGACCAGATCAAAGCGAGAGTCTTTGGCTTCAGCCTTAACATTCATTCGAGAGGATCCTGTGAAAGACACGCCAGATTCGTTAGAAAATGGCAGGTCAGGAGGGAATCGAACCCCCAACCTGCGGTTTTGGAGACCGCCGCTCTGCCAATTGAGCTACTGACCTAAAGCAAAATCAGGCCGACCATTATGCCGGCCTGAGCGGAACAGATCAACCGATTACTCGACGATCTTGGCAACCACGCCAGCACCAACGGTACGGCCGCCTTCGCGAATTGCGAAACGCAGGCCGTCTTCCATGGCGATCGGCTTGATCAGGGTGACAACCATTTTGATGTTGTCGCCCGGCATTACCATCTCAACGCCTTCCGGCAGTTCGCACGAACCGGTCACGTCAGTGGTACGGAAGTAGAACTGAGGACGGTAGCCCTTGAAGAACGGGGTGTGACGACCACCTTCTTCCTTGGACAGAACGTACACTTCAGCTTCGAACTTGGTGTGCGGCTTGATGGTGCCCGGCTTGGCCAGAACCTGACCACGCTCGACTTCATCACGCTTGGTGCCGCGCAGCAGCACGCCGCAGTTCTCACCAGCACGACCTTCATCCAGCAGCTTGCGGAACATCTCAACGCCGGTGCAGGTGGTCTTGGTGGTCGGACGCAGACCAACGATTTCGATTTCTTCCTGGATACGGACGATACCGCGCTCTACACGACCGGTAACTACAGTACCGCGGCCGGAGATCGAGAATACGTCTTCGATCGGCATCAGGAACGGACGATCGATGGCACGAACCGGCTCAGGGATGTAGCTGTCCAGAGTTTCCACCAGGGTTTTCACCGCAGTGGTACCCATGCCGTTGTCGTCCTGGCCGTTCAGAGCCATCAGCGCGGAGCCGATGATGATCGGAGTGTCGTCACCCGGGAAATCGTAGGTGCTCAGCAGGTCGCGAACTTCCATCTCGACCAGTTCCAGCAGCTCAGCGTCGTCAACCATGTCAGCCTTGTTCAGGAAGACAACGATGTACGGTACGCCAACCTGACGGGACAGCAGGATGTGCTCACGAGTTTGCGGCATCGGGCCGTCGGCAGCCGAGCAGACCAGGATCGCGCCGTCCATCTGGGCAGCACCGGTGATCATGTTCTTCACGTAGTCGGCGTGACCCGGGCAGTCAACGTGTGCGTAGTGACGTACGGCAGAGTCGTACTCCACGTGCGCAGTGTTGATGGTGATACCACGAGCCTTCTCTTCCGGAGCGCTATCGATCTTGTCGAAGTCGACCTTGGCCGAACCGAAAACTTCGGAGCAGACGCGAGTCAGAGCAGCGGTCAGAGTGGTTTTACCGTGGTCAACGTGACCGATGGTGCCGACGTTGACGTGCGGTTTGTTACGTTCGAATTTCTCTTTAGCCATCTTGACCGTCTCCTAGCGAAGAATTGAGCAAGCCATGCCGCCATTAAAACAAAGGCAGATACTTTCATATCTGCCTTCATTAGATGGAGCTCATGAGCGGATTTGAACCGCTGACCTCACCCTTACCAAGGGTGTGCTCTACCAGCTGAGCTACATGAGCCAAACTCTGTTGCGCCAACCACAAACTGGAGCGGGTAGCGGGAATCGAACCCGCATCATCAGCTTGGAAGGCTGAGGTTCTACCACTGAACTATACCCGCGGAGCTTGCAGCTCACGCTGAATCTGGTGGAGGGGGAAGGATTCGAACCTTCGAAGTCTATGACGTCAGATTTACAGTCTGATCCCTTTGGCCGCTCGGGAACCCCTCCAAAGTGAGGCGGCATTTTCTAGATCTGCCACCCTGCTGTCAAGCTTTTTCTCATTAAAATCTTGAGGTTAGCTACTTTGACAACATCTTCGTCGGGAACCAACTTTGACCACCCTGCGAAGCGGGCGCCATTCTATGCAAACTACTGGAGCAATGCAACGCCTTCACAAGGCATTAATTGATGCTGCAAACCTGCGAAGTCACCCGCGAGCCGACCAAGCAAAAATTCGTCAGCCAAGCGCCGACTTTCCGGGGCTACACGCACCCAGAAACTGCGATGCGCACGCGAGAGCTCGCGAATCTGCGGCTCGTAACCCACATCCCGCAAACGCTGCATGACGCTATTGGCCGAGTCGTTGCGGGGGAATATGCCGAGCGATATGCCATTCGCCAGCTCGCCCTGAGTGATGATGTAGCTATCGATACGGCGGGCCTGCAGTTCGCGCAACTGCCTCAGCGAGGCCTGACGGGAAGCCAGAGGCGGCAGATAAACCCAATACTCGACCCCCGCTGCCGCATCGATACCGCGCACTTCAGCCTGTATGTCCAAACTCAATAGCCGCTGCTCCACAACCCTGGCCCTCGACTCCTCTTCGAAACTCCCTAGATAGAGGCAAACAGCCGCCTCAGGAGCAGCCGCATCAGCCGGCGTCGACGAATCTGCACGCGAGCGCGGCGCATCCGCCTCACTCAACAAACGGATGTCTTTACGCGCCGCCTGATAAGCACCTGCCGGAGCCACCTCTTTGGCACGCAAGGGGGCCTGCTGCTGATGCCAGACGTAATAGAAGGCGTTAAGTAGCAGGAGCAATAGCAGAATCCAGCGCATACCTCGCCTCAGCTCAAGGGACAGGCGATAGCCAGCCCGACAAATACCAGATCAGGAACAACCTGCGCTCCCGGGACCACATCTCGCACCAGACCCGCATCGCCTCCCGTCAGGAAGACCTCGAAACCCTCAGGAAAACGAGCCTGCGCCTGCAGCAACTGCTCGGCAACAAAACCACGCAACATCAATACGCACCCTCGCTCGACAGCCTCCGCAGTGGAACGCCCAGGCTCCAGCTCTTGCAAAGCGGCGAGAGCCACCTGTCGGTCGTAGCGAATACGCCGAGTGTGCGTACTCAACTGATCACGCATGAGCGGCAACCCTGGGCAAATGAAGCCGCCCAGGTGCATACCTGAGGCAGAAACGAAATCAGCGGTCACCGCTGTCCCGAGATCCACCACCAGACAAGCACGCTGCCCTAGATGATAGGCACCCAGCACAGCCAACCAACGATCCAGACCAAGACGCCGGAAGTCTTCGTAACCGTTATGCACAACCCCGACCTGACTGGCAGATTGAGCACAGACCGCATCCACCCCCAAGGACTCACACAGACGTGCAACCAACTGTTCGGTCTCGGCGTCGCTACGCACACTGACCAAGCGACAGCGACTTACCCGCAACTCAGGCGCAGCAGCCAACGACTCGAAGAGAGCGGCATCGGAGTCGACCACGCCAGCAAGAAGGCGCTGCGCTCCATCCACGGAAATCACCCGCCACTTGATAAAGCTATTACCGCAGTCGAGCTCAAGAATCATGTTGCAACCTCAGGCTCAACTCGCCCCCACTGAAGGAGCGATCGACGCCATCCACGCTCAGCCTAATAGCGCCTCGCTCATCAACCCCAAGCACGACACCCAGAGTCGCATTGTTTCCCGCCGTCAACGCCACAGATCGCCCGCGCCACGCATGCAACGCTTCCCACTCCTCGCGCAAACCGGCAAACCCGTCCTGCCAATGAATGGAAAGGCAATCTCGAAGCTGCAACAACAACTTGGCGGCCAATTCATTGCGGTCGAGCACGCGCCCAAGGCACTGGCGCACCGAGGTCCAGGGCTGGTCGATAACAGCAGGCACATCGACCGCCATGTTGACGTTGATACCGACACCAATCACAACGTGACAGACATCTGCCGGATCCCCGGCCAGCTCCAGGAGAATTCCGGATATCTTGCGACCCTCGACCAGTACATCATTCGGCCATTTGAGTCGCGCACCGTCGATGCCAATGGATTGCAGCGCCTTAGCGACAGCAAGGCCTACGGTCAGACTCAAGGCCTCCACCTGACTCATGCCACCATCTACACGCAGAACGACGCTGCAATATAGGTTCTCGGCAAAAGGACTGGCCCAGACCCGCCCCCGCCGACCGCGCCCAGCGGTCTGACGCTCAGCAAGCAGAACGAAAGGCGCACGCACTCCAGCATCGAGGCGACGAAAGATCTCGGCGTTCGTAGAGTCCACGCTGGACTCGACTGTGATCGGCCAATCCAAGCCCTCAGCGCCATGAGATATCTCTCCGGCATCGAGCAAAGTCATGGGCGAAGACAGACGATAGCCCCGACCAGGAACCTTGAACACCTCGATCCCCAGCTCGACCTCCAGGCCTTGCAGTTGCTTCCAGATGGCACTGCGACTTACCCCAAGCTTCGCCCCCAAGGCTTCACCGGAATGGAATCGACCATCCTGTAGAAGTTTCAACAATTCCAGCATGCCAGGCCCCGCCACGAACAAGGCTGGCATGATAACGACGAGGCTTCAGCTTGCATAGAAAACGGCAAGCCGAAGAAAGCCGTACAGGGGGAAAGATAACTGCCATTGCTCAAGATTCAGCCGAAAGAGCCGCCAATAAAAGCCAACAGCAACATAACAAGACCTTTCTATTGATGCCTATAAAGCTTAAATATGAGGCGAGTGCTGATGCCCTGTAGGAGCGAGCTCTGCTCGCGAAGCGTCAGCGGATCAACCGTAGGGTGCGCCATGCGCACCCTTGTAACCGCGTCCTTGTCGGTGCGCGCAGCGCCCCTACGCGCTTGCAGGAACGACTTCTGCCGCGAAGTTTTCCGCGCCGCAAAGAAGAAACCCCAGACCGCTAGGCGATCTGGGGTTTCGTATAGGAGCTTGACGATGATCCGGCCGGCGCCCCGGGACTCTCACCGCCACGCGCCATTTTTTGCGCACATAGAAGAACGCCCAGTCTGCGTTAGCAAACTGGGCGTTCGTATAGGAGCTTGACGATGACCTACTCTCACATGGTGAAGCACCACACTACCATCGGCGATGCGTCGTTTCACTACTGAGTTCGGGATGGGATCAGGTGGTTCCAACGCTCTATGGTCGTCAAGCAATTCGGTTGGGATCTCGCGGTTAGGCGCTATCCCTTGGATACGTGATAGATGATTTGTAGTTCTTGCAAATTTTCGGCTTTCTGTCGACTTCACCATCGACACCCTCTGTCTCCGGCTTATGCCTTCGCAGATTGTTTGGGTGTTATATGGTCAAGCCTCACGGGCAATTAGTATGGGTTAGCTCAACGCCTCACAGCGCTTACACACCCCACCTATCAACGTCGTAGTCTTCGACGGCCCTTCAGGGAGCTCAAGGCTCCAGTGAGATCTCATCTTGAGGCAAGTTTCCCGCTTAGATGCTTTCAGCGGTTATCTTTTCCGAACATAGCTACCCGGCAATGCCACTGGCGTGACAACCGGAACACCAGAGGTTCGTCCAACCCGGTCCTCTCGTACTAAGGTCAGCCCCTCTCAAATCTCAAACGTCCACGGCAGATAGGGACCGAACTGTCTCACGACGTTCTAAACCCAGCTCGCGTACCACTTTAAATGGCGAACAGCCATACCCTTGGGACCGGCTTCAGCCCCAGGATGTGATGAGCCGACATCGAGGTGCCAAACACCGCCGTCGATATGAACTCTTGGGCGGTATCAGCCTGTTATCCCCGGAGTACCTTTTATCCGTTGAGCGATGGCCCTTCCATACAGAACCACCGGATCACTAAGACCTACTTTCGTACCTGCTCGACGTGTCTGTCTCGCAGTCAAGCGCGCTTTTGCCTTTATACTCTACGACCGATTTCCGACCGGTCTGAGCGCACCTTCGTACTCCTCCGTTACTCTTTGGGAGGAGACCGCCCCAGTCAAACTACCCACCATACACTGTCCTCGATCCGGATAACGGACCAGAGTTAGAACCTCAAGGTTGCCAGGGTGGTATTTCAAGGTTGGCTCCATGAGAACTGGCGTCCCCACTTCAAAGCCTCCCACCTATCCTACACAAGCAAGCTCAAAGTCCAGTGCAAAGCTATAGTAAAGGTTCACGGGGTCTTTCCGTCTAGCCGCGGATACACTGCATCTTCACAGCGATTTCAATTTCACTGAGTCTCGGGTGGAGACAGCGCCGCCATCGTTACGCCATTCGTGCAGGTCGGAACTTACCCGACAAGGAATTTCGCTACCTTAGGACCGTTATAGTTACGGCCGCCGTTTACCGGGGCTTCGATCAAGAGCTTCGCTTGCGCTAACCCCATCAATTAACCTTCCGGCACCGGGCAGGCGTCACACCCTATACGTCCACTTTCGTGTTTGCAGAGTGCTGTGTTTTTAATAAACAGTCGCAGCGGCCTGGTATCTTCGACCGGCATGGGCTTACGTAGTAAATACTTCACCCTCACCGGCGCACCTTCTCCCGAAGTTACGGTGCCATTTTGCCTAGTTCCTTCACCCGAGTTCTCTCAAGCGCCTTGGTATTCTCTACCTAACCACCTGTGTCGGTTTGGGGTACGGTTCCTAGTTACCTGAAGCTTAGAAGCTTTTCCTGGAAGCATGGCATCAACCACTTCGCATTCTAAAAGAACGCTCGTCATCAGCTCTCGGCCTTAAGATCCCGGATTTACCTAAGATCTCAGCCTACCACCTTAAACACGGACAACCAACGCCGTGCTGGCCTAGCCTTCTCCGTCCCTCCATCGCAGTAACTAGAAGTACGGGAATATTAACCCGTTTCCCATCGACTACGCATTTCTGCCTCGCCTTAGGGGCCGACTAACCCTGCGTCGATTAACGTTGCGCAGGAAACCTTGGTCTTTCGGCGTGCAAGTTTTTCACTCGCATTGTCGTTACTCATGTCAGCATTCGCACTTCTGATACCTCCAGCAAGCTTCTCAACTCACCTTCACAGGCTTACAGAACGCTCCTCTACCGCTCATCCAAAGGATGAACCCGTAGCTTCGGTGTATGGTTTGAGCCCCGTTACATCTTCCGCGCAGGCCGACTCGACTAGTGAGCTATTACGCTTTCTTTAAAGGATGGCTGCTTCTAAGCCAACCTCCTAGCTGTCTAAGCCTTCCCACATCGTTTCCCACTTAACCATAACTTTGGGACCTTAGCTGACGGTCTGGGTTGTTTCCCTTTTCACGACGGACGTTAGCACCCGCCGTGTGTCTCCCGTGCTGACACTTGCTGGTATTCGGAGTTTGCATCGGTTTGGTAAGTCGGGATGACCCCCTAGCCGAAACAGTGCTCTACCCCCAGCAGTGATACACGAGGCGCTACCTAAATAGCTTTCGAGGAGAACCAGCTATCTCCGAGCTTGATTAGCCTTTCACTCCGATCCACAGGTCATCCGCTAACTTTTCAACGGTAGTCGGTTCGGTCCTCCAGTCAGTGTTACCTAACCTTCAACCTGCCCATGGATAGATCGCCCGGTTTCGGGTCTATACCCAGCGACTAAAGCGCCCTATTAAGACTCGCTTTCGCTACGCCTCCCCTATTCGGTTAAGCTCGCCACTGAATATAAGTCGCTGACCCATTATACAAAAGGTACGCAGTCACCCAACAAAGTAGGCTCCCACTGCTTGTACGCATACGGTTTCAGGATCTATTTCACTCCCCTCTCCGGGGTTCTTTTCGCCTTTCCCTCACGGTACTAGTTCACTATCGGTCAGTCAGTAGTATTTAGCCTTGGAGGATGGTCCCCCCATGTTCAGACAAGGTTTCTCGTGCCCCGTCCTACTCGATTTCATTGATAAGAGCGTTTCGTGTACGGGGCTATCACCCACTACGGCGGCACTTTCCAGAGCCTTCCACTACACTCAAATCAACTTAAGGGCTAGTCCCCGTTCGCTCGCCACTACTTAGGGAATCTCGGTTGATTTCTTTTCCTCAGGGTACTTAGATGTTTCAGTTCCCCTGGTTCGCCTCTTGCACCTATGGATTCAGTACAAGATACCCGGCTTATGCCGGGTGGGTTCCCCCATTCAGAGATCTCTGGATCACAGTCTGTTTGCCGACTCCCCAAAGCTTTTCGCAGGCTACCACGTCTTTCATCGCCTCTGACTGCCAAGGCATCCACCGTATGCGCTTCTTCACTTGACCATATAACCCCAAGCAATCTGGTTACTGTCTCAATCGTGAAGACGACATTCGCCGAAAATTTGCGTCTTGAGAACTACAAATTTTACCTTGACCAGATCAATTGCCAGTGAAAGCAATTAATCAGTCACTTCTATCACATATCCAAATTTTTAAAGAACGATATTCGTACCGGTCAAAAGACCAGAAATCAGCACTCAACAGGCTTTCCCTGAAGCGCTCATTTCTGAACTCTTTAACACTCACCGCAACACGAGAGAGTGGTGGAGCCAAGCGGGATCGAACCGCTGACCTCCTGCGTGCAAGGCAGGCGCTCTCCCAGCTGAGCTATGGCCCCGTATTCTTCTGCACCAAGCAATTGGTAGGTCTGGGCAGATTTGAACTGCCGACCTCACCCTTATCAGGGGTGCGCTCTAACCAACTGAGCTACAGACCTATAACAGGGTCGCGTTACAGCATCGTCTTCGACTATGAATCAAGCAATTCGTGTGGATACTTATGAAGAAGCTGATGTCTTCGATTAAGGAGGTGATCCAGCCGCAGGTTCCCCTACGGCTACCTTGTTACGACTTCACCCCAGTCATGAATCACTCCGTGGTAACCGTCCCCCCGAAGGTTAGACTAGCTACTTCTGGAGCAACCCACTCCCATGGTGTGACGGGCGGTGTGTACAAGGCCCGGGAACGTATTCACCGTGACATTCTGATTCACGATTACTAGCGATTCCGACTTCACGCAGTCGAGTTGCAGACTGCGATCCGGACTACGATCGGTTTTATGGGATTAGCTCCACCTCGCGGCTTGGCAACCCTTTGTACCGACCATTGTAGCACGTGTGTAGCCCTGGCCGTAAGGGCCATGATGACTTGACGTCATCCCCACCTTCCTCCGGTTTGTCACCGGCAGTCTCCTTAGAGTGCCCACCATTACGTGCTGGTAACTAAGGACAAGGGTTGCGCTCGTTACGGGACTTAACCCAACATCTCACGACACGAGCTGACGACAGCCATGCAGCACCTGTGTCTGAGTTCCCGAAGGCACCAATCCATCTCTGGAAAGTTCTCAGCATGTCAAGGCCAGGTAAGGTTCTTCGCGTTGCTTCGAATTAAACCACATGCTCCACCGCTTGTGCGGGCCCCCGTCAATTCATTTGAGTTTTAACCTTGCGGCCGTACTCCCCAGGCGGTCAACTTAATGCGTTAGCTGCGCCACTAAGTTCTCAAGGAACCCAACGGCTAGTTGACATCGTTTACGGCGTGGACTACCAGGGTATCTAATCCTGTTTGCTCCCCACGCTTTCGCACCTCAGTGTCAGTATCAGTCCAGGTGGTCGCCTTCGCCACTGGTGTTCCTTCCTATATCTACGCATTTCACCGCTACACAGGAAATTCCACCACCCTCTACCGTACTCTAGCTCGCCAGTTTTGGATGCAGTTCCCAGGTTGAGCCCGGGGCTTTCACATCCAACTTAACGAACCACCTACGCGCGCTTTACGCCCAGTAATTCCGATTAACGCTTGCACCCTTCGTATTACCGCGGCTGCTGGCACGAAGTTAGCCGGTGCTTATTCTGTCGGTAACGTCAAAACACTAACGTATTAGGTTAATGCCCTTCCTCCCAACTTAAAGTGCTTTACAATCCGAAGACCTTCTTCACACACGCGGCATGGCTGGATCAGGCTTTCGCCCATTGTCCAATATTCCCCACTGCTGCCTCCCGTAGGAGTCTGGACCGTGTCTCAGTTCCAGTGTGACTGATCATCCTCTCAGACCAGTTACGGATCGTCGCCTTGGTGAGCCATTACCTCACCAACTAGCTAATCCGACCTAGGCTCATCTGATAGCGCAAGGCCCGAAGGTCCCCTGCTTTCTCCCGTAGGACGTATGCGGTATTAGCGTTCCTTTCGGAACGTTATCCCCCACTACCAGGCAGATTCCTAGGCATTACTCACCCGTCCGCCGCTAAATCAAGGAGCAAGCTCCTCTCATCCGCTCGACTTGCATGTGTTAGGCCTGCCGCCAGCGTTCAATCTGAGCCATGATCAAACTCTTCAGTTCAATACTGCTTGGGTTTTGAGAAAACCCTAAACTTGGCTCAGCAATCGCAAAACTTTCAAATTAATGAAAGGTAACTCTCGAATTAACGAGTGTTGCTTTGTGATGCTGATAATCAGTTGACTATCAGTCTTACCTCACAAGCACCCACACGAATTGCTTGATTCAGTTGTTAAAGAACAGTTGGTTAAGCCTTTCGTCTCAACCGAGGCGCGCATTCTACAGCAGCCTCTCTATCTGTCAAGCTGTTTTTCGATTTTGTTTCCGGAGAAACTTCTTTCTACTCAACCACTTGCGCCTTCGATCAGAACTTCTTCTCTCCAGCGGGAGGCGCATTCTACAGCGTTCAAAACCGCTGTCAACACCTCTTTTCTACCGCTTTCGATCCATTCGACCGAACCACCAACAGAGCCTTACCACCACCCTGTCGACCGGCGCGCATTCTACACGCCAGATCCAGTTTTGCAAGCCCTTCATTCAACTTAACTTATTGATTAACAAGAAGTTTTTGAAGCGCTTCATCGCTGAAGTGGCGCGCATTCTACATCCAGCAGAATGCGCGTCAAGCTTTAATTGCAGTTTTGTTACTCGGCCTTGAGCGTGATGCGCGCAAAGGCCTTCTTGCCGGCCTGACAGACATGGGTCGAACCCACCTTGAACAGGAAAGCGCGGTCAACCACCTCACCATCGACGCGCACGCCACCCGAACCCAGCAGATCGCGAGCCACGGCAGCATTCTTAACCAGGCCTGCTTTATTAAGGACGGATGAGATCGGCATATCTTCAACCGAAGCCAACTCAACCTCAGGCAGATCTTCCGGCAGCTCGCCATCCTTCATGCGATTGCCAGCGGAACGGTGCGCATTGGCCGCAGCCTCTTCACCGTGAAAGCGCGCCACGAGCTCTTCGGCCAGTTTGATCTTGATGTCACGTGGATTGGCGCCCTGCTCGACATCACGCTTGAACTGCTCGATCTCTTCCATGGAACGGAAGCTGAGCAGTTCGAAGTAACGCCACATCAGCGCATCAGGCATGGACACGAGCTTGTTGTACATCACGCCCGGCGCTTCCTGGATGCCGACGTAATTGCCCAGCGACTTGGACATCTTCTTCACGCCATCGAGACCTTCCAGCAACGGCATGGTGACGATGGACTGCGACTCCTGGCCATAGGCGCGCTGCAACTCGCGCCCCATCAGCAGATTGAACTTCTGATCAGTGCCGCCCAGTTCGACATCGGCCTTCAGCGCTACGGAGTCATAACCCTGCACCAGCGGATAGAGAAACTCGTGAATGGCGATCGGCTGGTTGCTGCTGTAGCGCTTGTCGAAGTCATCACGCTCCAGCATGCGCGCCACCGTGTACTGCGACGTCAGACGAATGAAATCGGCAGGCCCCATCTGGTCCATCCAGGTGGAGTTGAAGGCCACCTCGGTCTTGGCCGGGTCGAGAATCTTGAAGACCTGCTGTTTATAGGTCTCGGCATTATCCAGAACCTGCTCACGGGTCAGCGGCGGACGAGTAGCGCTCTTACCGCTGGGGTCACCGATCATTCCGGTGAAATCCCCAATCAGGAAGATCACATGGTGACCGAGCTCCTGGAACTGGCGCAGCTTATTAATAAGAACGGTATGGCCGAGGTGCAGATCTGGAGCAGTAGGGTCGAAACCCGCCTTGATCCGCAGCGGCTGACCACGCTTGAGCTTTTCGACCAGCTCAGCCTCAACCAGAACCTCTTCCGCACCGCGCTTGATCAGCGCCAGCTGCTCTTCAACCGACTTCATAAAATGACTCACAATGACCTTGTTCAAAAGGGAACCAACCATACAAGAACGCCGACAAATCACAAGTTTTGCTCAGCGTAAGGCAGACCATGCGCCGATCATCATCTGCAGGGTTGCCTCCCGGCGGTTTTGGTTATATTTTATACAGTTAGTGCATATTCATCATGCTCTTCTTTTAATCTTCATCTTTTCACTTCAAAAGCAGCCCTATGACCTCTACATCTAAAGCGCCGCCGCTCTATCCAAAGACCCATATTCTTGCAGCGAGCGGCGTAGCCGCGTTGCTCAGCCTTGCCCTCCTGGTTTTTCCTTCGCGTGAAGTCGAGGCACAGAAAACCTTCATAGACCTGGATCTCGGTAACGATACCGAGCAGGTGCTGCAGGAAAAGGACGACCTCCGAGCGGGACTGCCAGTGCCTGGCGCCGCTTCGCCCTTCGCCAAGATCGAGCAGAGCGCGGACACCGCAGACAACAGCGCAGAAGACGCTGACGAAGACCTCCTAGAAACAGCCGACACCACTCCTCCTTCCGACCCCAACCACCACAACATCACGGTCAGCAATGGCGATACGCTTTCTACCGTGTTCGCCAAGGTCGGCCTGAACGCCAATGATCTGCATGAAGCGCTCAATAGCAGCAAGGACGCCAAGCAGTTCAGCCGCCTCAAAGCGGGCCAGGTGCTGGACTTCGAACTTAACGAAGACGGCAAGCTGAAGAGCCTGCAGAGCAAGCTCAGCGATCTGGAGACCATTCGCCTCAGCCGTACCGACAAAGGCTTCGATTTCCAGCGCGATCAGGTCAAGCCTGAGGTGGTCACCGCATACAGCCGCGGCGTGATCAACAGCTCGCTGTTCCTTTCCGCCAAGCGTGCAGGCCTGTCTCATAGCCTGACCATGGACCTGGCCAACGTGTTTGGCTACGACATCGATTTCGCCATGGATATTCGCGAAGGCGACGAGTTCGAGGTCATCTATGAAGAGAAGGTGGTGAACGGCAAGCGTGTCGGCACCGGCAACATCCTCTCGGCGCGCTTCACCAATCGCGGCAAGACCTATACCGCCGTGCGCTACACCAGCAAGCAAGGCACCACCAGCTACTACAATGCCGATGGCGAAAGCATGCGCAAGGCATTCATCCGCACGCCGGTGGACTTCGCTCGTATCAGCTCGCGCTTCTCCACTGGTCGCAAGCACCCGATCCTGAACAAGATCCGCGCACACAAGGGTGTCGACTATGCTGCGCCACGTGGCACGCCGATCAAGGCTGCCGGTGACGGTCGCGTGACGCTGGCAGGTCGTAACGGTGGCTACGGCAATACCGTGATCATCCAGCACGGCCAGCGCTATCGCACCCTTTACGCACACATGCAGGGTTTTGCCAAAGGTGTGCGCAACGGTGCGAACGTCAAGCAAGGCCAGATCATCGGTTATATCGGTACTACCGGACTCTCCACCGGCCCGCACCTGCACTATGAGTTCCAGGTCAACGGCGTACACGTCGACCCACTCAGCCAGAAGCTGCCGATGGCCGACCCGATTGCAGCGAGCGAGAAGCAGCGCTTCATGCAACTGAGCAAGCCGCTGATGGCACGCATGGACCAGGAAAAGGCCACCATGCTAGCCGCCAACCAGCAGTAAGCCGTGCCCCTCTATATTGGCGTGATGTCCGGCACCAGCCTGGATGGGCTGGACATCGCGCTGATCGATCAAGATCAGCGCCCTCACCTGCTTGCCACCCTCTATCGCCCCATGCCAGAACAGCTGCGTAGCGACCTGCTGGCGCTGTGCAACTCGGGCGATGATGAACTGGCGCGCGCAGCCATTGCAGAACAGCGCTGGGTCGAACTGGCCGCTGCCGCTATCAACGAGCTCCTGCAGCAACAGAACCTGACCGCGCAGCAGATTCGCGCCATCGGTAGCCATGGCCAGACAGTGCGCCATGAACCGGCGCGCGGCTTCACCATCCAAATCGGCAACCCGGCACTGCTGGCTGAGCTTACGGGCATTTGCGTGGTCGCCGATTTTCGCCGCCGCGATGTGGCTGCCGGTGGTCAAGGGGCTCCCCTGGTCCCGGCTTTCCACCATGATCTTTTCGGCAATAGCCAGCGGCAGGTTGCCGTGCTCAATGTCGGCGGCTTCAGTAACCTCAGCCTGCTTTCACCCGGCCAGGAGGTTCTGGGATTCGACAGCGGCCCTGGCAACGTTCTGCTCGACGCCTGGATTCAGCATTGCCAGGGCCTGGCCTATGACCGTGATGGTGCCTGGGGAGCCAGCGGTACCGTACACCCGGAGCTACTGAAACGGCTGCTGAGCGATCCCTTCTTCGCCACCCGAGGACCGAAGAGTACCGGTCGCGAGCTGTTCAATCTCGACTGGTTGCTTGGCCATCTGCAAGCATTGCCACAGTTGGCCGGCGAAGACGTTCAGGCGACCCTGGTAGAACTCACCGCGCGCAGTGTCGTCAGCGCCTTGCGCAACGCGCAAGCCCACACGGACGTTCTGCTGGTGTGTGGCGGCGGCGCTCACAACGCTTGCTTGATGAAACGCCTGAGCGAGATGCTGGCTGGAACCGAGGTCAGCAGCACCGCGACTGAGGGCGTAGATCCGGACTGGGTCGAAGCCATGGCCTTCGCCTGGCTGGCACATTGCGCACTTGAAGGCATTGCTGGCAATCGCCCGAGCGTGACCGGCGCCAAAGGCCTGCGCGTGCTCGGCGCCATCTACCCGGCCTGAAAACGAAAACGCCGCGCATCGAGCGCGGCGTCTGTCATCAGGCGAAGCATTCAGATCGAGAAGGACGACCCGCAACCACAGGTGGTGGTGGCATTGGGGTTCTTGATCACGAAACGCGAACCTTCCAGCCCTTCCTGATAGTCGACCTCCGAACCTGCCAGATACTGGAAGCTCATGGCATCGACCACCAGACTCACGCCTTCACGCTCGACGATGGTGTCGTCCTCGGCCACGTCCTCATCGAAGGTAAAGCCGTACTGAAAGCCCGAGCAGCCGCCGCCCGTGACGAACACGCGCAGCTTCAGGCGCGGATTGCCCTCTTCATCGACCAGGTTCTTCACCTTGCTGGCCGCGCCTTGGGTAAAGTGCAAGGGGGCAGGGGTGAAGGTTTCGACGCTCATTCTGGACTCCCGGCGCCATGCGCCATACTGCTTTGGGCGTGCATTATCCGCTTGCCCGACGAAATTGGTCAACTATTGCTCGATTTCCAGCGTAGCGGGAAGCTCGAGTGGCCGCTCACCATCCTTGAGGTGACAGAGGCGCCCCTCGATCTGCGCCCCCATGGCCATCTCCATCAGAGCGTAATGCAGGTTGCCGCGAACCCGGGAGCGTGAACCCAGCTCAAGATGGCTGCTGGCGAACACATCACCACTCACCTCTCCATCGATCACTATATGGGGTGCACGTATCTCACCTTCAACCAGGCCGCCTGCACTCACGCGCACCAGCCCTTCGGTAGCCAACAGATTACCGGTGACCCGACCATCCACTTGCACTGCGCCCTGAAAGCGCATGTCGCCTACCAGCTCGGCGCCAGCGGCAATCAGGCTGGTCTTACCGCTGAAACGCTGCAAGTCGGGTTTGGTCTTGTCTTTACTCCACATGGGTGGCTATCGCTCCTGATTTTATCCATTCGAATGTACGGCTCAGCGGCTTGTCGCCCTCGACCTCCGCCTGAACCTTGACCTGACGCGGCTCGAAGCCCTCAGGTAGTTGTAGCTCGCCGAAACGACCCGCTTCGGGGAAGGACTGGAAGTGCTTGAAGGAGAAGGCAATGCTGCTCTCGCTGAGCTCCTCGGACAGCGCCGCCAGCTCCAACGTGGCCGGCTTACCGTCCTGCAGTCCTTCGACCGTGATACGCAAGCGCCCCTGCAATGCCTCATCACTGGTACCGACTCGGCTCATCAGCAATTTGTAGCGGAATCGCTGCGGCGCGTCCGTGGCTTGCAGCTCAAAGGCGCGAATGCGAATGCCTTCACGACGACTGGCAGGTGCCAACACGCCTTTATAGAAGGCCAGATCCTGCTGCTGCTTGAAGATCTGCTCCTCCAGCAGTTTGATGGTGCGGCGATTCTGCTCCATGGCCTGCTGAGTGACCTTGTCGCTACTGCCGACCACAGCCAGGCGCTGGCGCAACAGCTCCAGCTCCTGCTCCTGTTCGGCAACACGGGTCAGCAGTGCGTGCGTATCCTCGGGCGTCTGCTGAGGCTGCACCTGTGGCCAGTACCATCCCAGGGCAAAAGCCGTCGGTACGGCGAGTACCAGCAGCAGTTGCAGCCAACGGCGTCTGCGCTCACGACGCGGATCGCTGAGGCGGACCTCCCAGCCCGGTATCACGGCAGCAGGGCCGCGTGCGACAGGCCGAGACGCTCGTCGAGACCGAAGAGGATGTTCATGTTCTGCACCGCCTGGCCGGAGGCCCCCTTGACCAGGTTGTCGATCACCGAGAGCACCACCACCAGGTCGCCGCCCTGCGGACGGTGCACGGCGATGCGGCAAACGTTGCCTCCGCGCACACTACGGGTTTCCGGGTGGCTGCCAGCCGGCATCACATCGACGAAAGGCTCGCCGGCATAACGCTTCTCGAACAGTGCCTGCAGATCGACCGAGGTATCGGCCACGCGCGCATAGAGGGTCGCATGAATGCCACGAATCATCGGCGTCAGGTGTGGCACGAAGGTAAGGCCGACATCGCTACCTGCTGCCTGGCGCAGCCCCTGGCGAATTTCCGGCAGGTGGCGATGGCCCTTGACCGAGTAAGCTTTCATGCTCTCGCCGGCCTCACAGAACAGTGAGCCAACGCTGGCGCCACGACCGGCACCGCTGACACCGCTCTTGCAGTCGGCGATCAGGCTACCGGTCTCAGCCAGTCCGGCTTCGAGCAGCGGGATCAGCCCCAGCTGAGTAGCGGTCGGGTAGCAGCCGGGTACGGCGATCAGGCGCGCAGTCTTGATCGCCTCACGATTAACCTCGGGCAGACCATACACCGCCTCGCTCAGCAGCTCGGGGGCGCCGTGCGGCTGGCCGTACCACTTGGCCCACTCCTCGGCATCCTGCAGACGGAAGTCAGCGGAGAGGTCGATTACTCGCGTGCCCGCAGCGAGCAACTCACCAGCCAGCGCATGGGCCACGCCGTGCGGGGTGGCGAAGAACACCACATCACAGGCGCCCAGGGTGGCGACATCCGGCACGCTGAACGCGAGTTCGGGGTAGTGGCCGCGCAGATTGGGGTACATCTCGTCGACGCGCAGGCCGGCCTCGGAACGGGAAGTGATCACGGTCACCTCTGCCTGCGGGTGTTGCGCCAGCAGACGCAGCAATTCGACACCGGTGTAGCCCGTGCCGCCGACGATACCGACCTTGATCATCACATGCCCCTTTGCAAAAGCCATTGGAAAGTTGCCGATGATAAAGCCGCATCGGCCAAGCTCCAACCGCGGAGGTGACGCAGGCCGTCAGCTGCCTCTACTATCGAGGCCATTTTTCAGCGCGGGAAACGAAAATGCTCTATCTCTGGCTCAAGGCTCTGCACATCATCGCCATGGTCTGCTGGTTCGCCGGCCTGTTCTATCTGCCGCGTCTGTTCGTCTATCACGCCATGAGCAGCGACACAGCCAGTCACGAACGTTTCTGCATCATGGAGCGCAAGCTGTATCGCGGCATCATGATCCCCTCGATGATCGTCACGCTGGGCCTGGGCATCTGGTTACTCAGCCTCAATTCGGCGTACTACTTCACGCAAGGCTGGATGCACGCCAAGCTCACCCTGGTAGTGGCGCTGGTGATCTATCACCACCTCTGCGGCGCTCAGCTCAAGCGCTTTGCCCGCGGCGAGAACAGCCGCAGTCACGTGTTCTATCGTTGGTTCAATGAAGCGCCGGTGCTGGCTCTGCTGGGCATCGTAATCCTGGTCGTCGTTCGCCCCTTCTGAGGAATTCGCCATGTCTCTGCCTGCCCTGCTCGATCAACGCCTGCGCCTGCCTCTGGTAGCTGCGCCGATGTTTCTGGTGTCCAACCCGGCGCTGGTCAGTGCCTGCTGCAACAGCGGCATCGTCGGCAGCTTTCCGGCGCTGAACCAGCGCGAGAGCGCCGGTTTCGCCGCCTGGCTCGATGAGATCGAAGCCAGCCTAGCGAGCAACGCCGCGCCTTATGCCGTCAATTTGATCGTGCATAACAGCAACCCGCGCCTGCAGGCGGATTTGGCCATCTGCGTCGAACGCCGCGTGCCCATCGTCATCACCAGCCTGGGCGCGGTGAAGGAAGTGGTCGATGCGGTGCACAGCTACGGCGGCCTGGTGTTCCATGACGTGACCACCCGCCGCCATGCCGAAAAAGCTGCCGAGGCTGGCGTGGATGGCCTGATCGCCGTGGCAGCCGGCGCTGGCGGCCACGCCGGGACCTGGAGCCCCTTCGCCCTGCTGGCCGAGATTCGTCAGTTCTTCGACAAGACCGTGTTGCTGTCCGGCTGCCTCAACCACGGCCACGAAATTC
The DNA here is from genome assembly GCF_001941865.1 of Pseudomonas alcaliphila JAB1. Lineage (NCBI taxonomy): Bacteria > Pseudomonadati > Pseudomonadota > Gammaproteobacteria > Pseudomonadales > Pseudomonadaceae > Ectopseudomonas > Ectopseudomonas alcaliphila. Next base: position 4,561,506 of record NZ_CP016162.1, read on the forward strand.
TCGCCGCGCAGTTGCTCGGCGCCGACCTGGCCTATATGGGCACCCGCTTCATCGCCACGACCGAGAACAATGCGTCGGCCGATTACAAGGCGATGATTCTCGAAGCGCGGGCCGCCGACATCATTCACACACCCGCCGTGTCCGGTGTACCGGCCAGCTTCATGCGCCAGAGCCTGGAGCAGGCCGGCTACAACCTGAAACAGCTGCAGAACAAGGGCGATATCAACTACGGCGAGCAGCTCAAGCCGATGGATGAAGAAGCCAAGGCCTGGAAAACCGTCTGGTCGGCCGGCCAGGGCGTCGGCGGCATCGACGATCTGCCGTCGGTGCAGGAGCTGGTGTCGCGACTCGACCACGAATATCGCGCCGCACTGACACGTAGCCAAGCGCTGGGGCAACGCTGGCCGCGATGAAGCGTCGCCACCTGCTGGGCCTAGGCGCGCTCGGCCTACTCGGCGGCTGGGCACTGCGCCCAACTGATCGAGGTCGCGAGCATGACGCCTACTTCGCCGAGCTCAACCGGCAGTTGCAGCGCGATGGCGAGGGCATCCCCACCCTGCTGCTCGACCTCGATCGGCTCGACGCCAACGCCGACCTGCTGGCCGCAAGACTGGGCGGTCGCCTCCAGCTGCGCCTGGTGGCCAAATCGCTGGCCAGCACCGGCCTATTGGAGTACCTGGCCAAGCGCCTGCAGACCCAGCGCTTCATGGTCTTTCATCAGCCGCAACTGAACCACCTGGCCAGGAGCTTTCCCCAGGCCGACCTGCTGCTTGGCAAACCCATGCCGGTTGCCGCTGCGCTGAATTTCTATCGCCAGCTTGCGCACCACCTGGATTTCGATCCCGACCGCCAGGTAACCTGGCTGATCGACAGCCAGCAGCGCCTGGTGCAATACGGTGAATTGGCCAAGGCGCTGGGTCGACCGCTGCGCATTGCGCTGGAAATCGACGTTGGCCTGGAGCGCGGCGGTTTCGCCACGCCGCAAGCGCTGGCTCAAGCGCTGCTGCAGCTTCACCAGCAGCCGGCACTGCGTCTGCAGGGGCTGATGGGTTATGACGCGCATGTCGCGCACAGCCCACCCTGGCAGAATCAGTTACGAGCATTCAGCGAGGCCGATGAGCGCTATCGACTATTCATCAGCAGCGCTCAGGGGGTCAGCGATCTTTGGCCAGCAAAGCCGCTGCTCAACGGTGCCGGCAGCCTGACCTACCTGCTGCACAGCCAGCAGGAGACTTCGCTCAATGAAGTCGCCGTCGGTTCCGCCCTGCTCAAGCCCGCGGAGTTCGACACGCCACTGCTCAAGGAGCATCAGCCGGCCCTGTGGATCGCCAGCCCCATACTCAAGGTGGTCGACGGCGCCCTGCCCTACCTGCAACCGCTGCAACCCCTGATCAGCGCCTGGAACCCCAACCGAGAGAACGCCTACTACCTCTACGGCGGTCGCTGGCCGGCGCAGCCCGTCTCACCGGCCGGGCTCGACTACGACGAACTCTACGGCCGTAGCGCCAACCAGGAGCGCCTGGTGGGTGGTAAAGGCACACGACTGACGAACAACGATTGGGTATTTCTGCGCCCCGCGATCAGCGAAGGCGTGCTGGGCGATTTCAGCGAAATACGTCTACTACGCCGCGGCCAACTGGTCGGCCGCTGGAGCACAATAGGCAACAGCTGAAAAATAGCCATGAGCGGCGCTTCAGGCCGCTTGTATATTGGCCTCGCGGCACTCTAGGCTTATGCCTCGCTTGCTGCTCAACGGGCGCTTCGCTCCCCCCACTTCCCGCCGACAAGGAAGCTCGCATGAATCAACCGCGCTACAAGATCGTGTTCGACGGCCAACTGATGCCCGAGGCATCGTTGGAAATGGTCAAGACAAACCTGGCCCGCCTGTTCAAGAGCGACCTTGCCCGCATCGACAGTCTGTTCAGCGGAACGCCGGTGGCGCTCAAGCGTGATCTGGGCGAAGGCGAGGCGGAGCAGTACCTCAATGCCCTGCAGAAGGCGGGGGCCAAGGTGCGCAAGGAGCTGGATCAGGCCGCCAGCCTGAGCCTGGTGCCAACCGAAGCCGAAACCGAGCAGGCTGTGGACGCGGCCACGCCGCATATGACCTGCCCCAAATGCGGTCATGAGCAGGCCAAGGCGAGCGAGTGCTCCGCCTGCGGCATCATCATCGAGAAATACCTCGCGCGCCAGGCACAACTGGCCGAAGTCGCTCCGGCCCCGGCACCTGTCGCAGCGGCTGCATCGCCCTACGCACCACCACAGGCGAATGTCGCCGAGCAATTGCCGCAGTACTCCGAACTCAAGGTCCTCGGCGTCAGCGGCCGGATCGGCCGCGTGCGTTACCTGGGCTGGCTGATGGCGATGACGCTGTGTTTCATCCCGATCATGTTGATCGGTACCGGCATTGCCGCGGTGTCCTCGACCCTGGCCATGTTGGCACTGGGCATCGTCAGTATTGCCGCGGTGGTGATCGGCATCTTCATCGGCGTACAGCGTCTGCATGACATCGGCTGGTCCGGCTGGCTGTTGCTGGTGCACCTGATCCCGGTGGTCGGCAGCGTGTTCGCCCTGCTGATGCTGATCATCCCAGGCACTCAAGGCGTCAACCGCTACGGCCCACCACCGCCCCCCAACAGCACTGCAGTCAAGGTACTGGCCTGGTTATTCCTGCTGGTACCAGTGACCGGTATCGTCGCCGCCATCGCCATTCCCCAGTATCAGGGCTATGTCGAGCGTGCCGCCGAATATCAGGAGCAGTAATTCCCGACCATGCGCAGTTATGCATTGATCACCGGAGCGTCCAGCGGCATTGGCCTGGCCTTGGCCGAAGCCCTGGCACGCCGGGGGCGCAATCTGATCCTGGTGGCGCGCCGGCGTGATGCGCTGGAAAGCATCGCCTGCGAGTTGGCCCAGCGCTTCGGCGTCGAAGTGCTGTTTCGTCTCTGCGACCTGAGCGAGCCGCTGCAATTGTCCGGTCTGCTGCTGGAGCTGGAAGAAGGCCAGTGGCATGTCGATCTGCTGGTGAACAACGCCGGCCTCGGCTGCGCCGGTCCGTTCCTGGAGCAGGACTGGAGTCGCGAGCTGGAGCAGCTGGAAGTCAACGTGCTGGCGCTGACCCGCCTGTGTCACGCGCTCGGTCAGCGCATGGCCGAGCACGGCAGCGGGCAGATTCTCAACGTCGCCTCGGTCGCGGCCTTCCAACCCGGCCCCTGGATGAGCAGCTACTACGCCAGCAAGGCCTATGTGCTGAACTTTTCCGAGGGTTTGCGCGAAGAGCTGAGAAGCCGCGGCGTGCGCGTGTCAGTACTTTGCCCCGGGCCGACCCACAGCGCCTTTTTCCGTGCGGCGCAGATGGACGTCACGCGGATTGCCGGCAGCAAGCTGATGATGAGCGCCGAGGAAGTGGCGCTGATCACCGTTCGCGCACTGGAAAAGAACCGCGCCATCATCATTCCCGGCTGGCGCAACCGCCTGCTGGCCCTGAGTCCACGCCTCGCGCCGCGCTGGCTGGTACGCAAACTCAGTGGTCGCCTGACCCGCCCCTTCACCGGCGCCTGATCAGCCGGCATTGACCGTCCGCCCATCGGCCCACTCTCGCAACGCCATCAAGCGCTCTGCCATCACCACGGACAGTGGCGCCGTGCTCTGCAGCGCGCGCAGCAGCAACCCCTGATCGACCGCCTGCTGCTGCGCCTGACCAGCGTACAGCGCGCTGACCACTGCCTGCTCGATCTCGGCACCCGAGTAGCCCTCGCTGGCAGCAGCCAGCTGCGCGAGATCGAAGCCGCCTGGTTCCAGTTCACGACGTTGCAGGTGGATACGGAAGATGTCGGCCCGCACCTCGGCATTGGGCAGGTCGACGAAGAACAGCTCGTCGAAGCGCCCCTTGCGTACCAGTTCCGGCGGCAGACGGTCGATGGCATTGGCCGTGGCCACCACGAACACCGGTGCCTTGCGCTCGGCCATCCAGGTCAGCAGGGTGCCGAGCACGCGCTGGCTCACGCCGCCGTCGTGGTCGCCACTGGCCAACCCCTTCTCCACCTCGTCCATCCACAGCACGCAGGGCGCCATCTGTTCGGCCAGACGCAGCGCCTCACGCAGGTTGCGCTCGGTCTCGCCGAAGAACTTGTTGTACAGGCAGGCGAAGTCCAGACGCAGCAGCGGCAAGCCCCAGAGCCCGGCAACCGCCTTGGCCGCCAGGCTCTTGCCACCGCCCTGTACGCCGACCAGCATCACGCCTTTCGGCGCGTCCAGGAGCTTGCCTTCGAGAAAGCCGGCCTGACGTTCGGCCAGCCAGCGCTTGAGGTTGACCAACCCGCCGACTTCGGCGAAGCGTGCAGTGTCGTATTCGAAGCTGAGCACGCCCTCCAGATCCAGCAGCTGGAACTTGGTCTTGTTCAGCTCCGGGATGTCTTCCTGGGTGATCGCGCCATCATCGCAGATCACGTTGCGCGCCAGCGCCCGGGCCTCGCCGTGGCTGAGGCCGCGCAGGTTCTTCACCACCTGCTGCAGGGTACGGTTGTCGGTACGCACGCGTGCGCCGCGATTGCCTTCGCTCCAACGCGTCGCCTCGTCACGCACGATGCTCAGCAGCTCGTCTTCCGACGGCAGCGCGAGACTGAAACGAGCCGCGAAACGCTGTACTTCGGCAGGCAGTTTGAGCGCATGCGACACCAGCACCAGCGTCGGCTTGTGCGCGGCCTCGCTCATGGCGATTTCCTTGAGCAGGCGCACCAGCCTGGGGTTGTCATCGAGGAAGGGATGCAGGTCGCACATCACGTAGAGGTTCGACTGCAGATCGGCCTTGATCATGCGCAGAGCGGCTTCGGGCTCAAGGGTCGGCGACTCGTCCACCGCTGCGCCGCCGAAACCCAGACGCTGCAGGCCCTCGGTCACCGACCAGGTGTGCAGGCCGAGACCGCGTTTGATCGCCAAACCTGTCAGGGTTTCCAGCACGCGCAGCTCGTCCCAGGACTCGATCACTACCAGCTTGACCTTGGAATCCAGCACCAGTCCAAGATCATGAATATCGTTCTTCAACACCGACTCCTTGGGAGATTTGGCCAGCCAGGCACGCAGGGTTACCATCCGCGGTTTCACAGAATCGAGAACTTACCGCATGGACCGCCTGAACACGCAGATCGTCGCCGGAGGCATCACGCCGTGCAAGTGCTGAAAGCGCGTCGTGTCACAGTATTCATGGCCATCGCAGCCGGCCTGCTGGTTAACCTGCAGGCCGCTGCTATCGAAACCATCAGCGACCCTTTGCCCGGCGGCGCTCAGGGCCCCGAAGTGGTGGTGATTCCGGCTGGCGAGTTCCGCATTGGCGATGCCAGCGGTCGCGGCAATGACAACGAGCGCCCGCAACGATCGATTGCGTTCGATCAACCCTTCGCCATCGGCCGCTACGAAGTCACCTTCGCCGACTGGCAGAAGTACGCCGACGCCAACGGGCTGCCCATGCCTGACAACGAGCGCTGGGGCCTTTCGGCGCAGCGCCCGGTGATTCATGTGTCCTGGCGTGACGCTCACGCCTACACCCAGTGGTTGTCACGCGAGACGGGCGCGCGCTATCGCCTGCCGACCGAAGCCGAATGGGAGTATGCAGCGCGCGGAGGCAGCCAGAGCTACTACTGGTGGGGCGAGCAACTCGACAGCAGCGAACAGGCGCCACGCGCTCACTGCCGTGGTTGCACCAGCTCGCGCCTGTTGCGCAACAAGACAGCAGCCGTCGGCCAGTTCCCGGGCAATGGCTTCGGCTTGCATGACACCGCGGGCAACGTCTGGGAGTGGACGGCCTCGAACTTCACCCGGCGCTTCGACGGCAGCGAAACGCAGAGTGCCAGCCTGCTCGACAATAGCCCGCGCGTGGTGCGCGGCGGCGCCTGGAACAGCGGCCCGATCTATCTGCGCAGCAGCATGCGCGACCTCAAGCAACCGCATCACCGCGACTATGCGCTGGGTTTTCGTGTGCTGCGCGAGCTGCCCTGAGAGACTGCCCAAAGTCTACTGCGCGTCGGCCCTGCTGCGTTAAAAACAGGCTCGGAATGCTCATGTACAAAAGTACACTCCGCTTCCTCGCCTGTTTTTGCCTTGCACGATCCTAGCTCGCGAGACTTTAGAACAGCCTCTGAGCCACGGACGACCTGGCGACTTTGCAGTAAACTAGCCCGGTTGTTACCTCTGGAGGTGCCCCATGGCCAGCGAACGCCAGTATTCCCCCGTCGACCGCCTGCTGCTGCAAGCCGATGCCGCGCTGCGCACGCTGCTGCCATTCAGCGGCGCGTCGAGTCGCCCCTCGCCTGCCATCGTGCAGAACGAGACCGAGCTGAGCAGTGAGGAGTCGCGCCATGTCGCCGGCCTGATGCGCATCAATCACACCGGTGAAGTCTGCGCCCAGGCGCTCTATCAGGGCCAGGCGCTGACCGCCAAGCTGCCGCAAGTGCGTAGCGCCATGGAGCATGCGGCCGATGAGGAAATCGACCACCTGGCCTGGTGCGAACAGCGCATTCGTGAGCTGGGCAGCCAGCCCAGCGTGCTCAACCCGCTGTTCTACGGTCTGTCCTTCGGTGTTGGCGCCGTTGCCGGGCTTGTCAGTGATCGCGTCAGCCTGGGCTTCGTCGCCGCCACCGAGGATCAGGTGTGCAAACACCTGGACGAGCACCTGGAGCAACTGCCCGAGCATGATGCCAAGTCGCGCGCCATCCTCGAGCAGATGCGCATCGACGAACAGCAACATGCCAACAGTGCCCTGGCGGCGGGCGGCGTGCGCTTCCCGGCGCCGATCAAGTTCGGCATGACCTTGCTGTCGAAGGTGATGACCAAGAGCACCTACCGCGTCTGAAACGAACGAGGGCGCCATTGGCGCCCTCGTCATTTTCAGCGAACTCAGCCCAGTTCGACGATTTCGTAATCGTGGCTGATATCGACGCCGGCACGACCCAGCATGATCGAGGCCGAGCAGTACTTCTCCGCCGACAGCTCCACCGCCCTTTTCACCTGAGCCTCTTTCAGCCCACGGCCCTTGACCACGAAGTGCAGGTGAATCTTGGTGAACACCTTGGGCTCCTCGCCTGCGCGCTCGGCGTCGAGGAACACTTCGCAGCTTTCGACCGGCTGGCGGCCCTTGCGCAGAATGCTGACCACATCGAAGTTGCTGCAGCCACCGAGGCCGATCAGCAGCATCTCCATCGGTCGCACACCGAGATTACGACCACCGGCATCGGGCGGACCGTCCATCACCACGGCATGGCCACTACCGGACTCGCCGAGGAACAGAGCTTCACCGGCCCATTGCACACGCGCTTTCATCGATATTGGCTCCCAGAGTGGAAAAGTTCGGCAGATTAACACAGGCAGGCTGCAACCCGATGTGTACTCAGTGGACTAAAGTTCCCCTGGGTTATGTTACTCAGGTCGCAAAACGCCCCCTGACTATCCCACCACCTGTTAAGCTGGCGCCGGATTGCTGGCACACTGGTACGGATAACCAATAAGAAATTGCCTGCGGGACAAAGGCCTACCATTTATTTTTCCGGGACTCGGGCATGGTTGCTATTACCCTTACACCAAAAATCAAGAACCTCGACAAGCTTCTTGCGCATTGTCATCGCCGTCGTTACACAGCCAAAAGCACCATCATCTACGCAGGTGATCGCTGCGAAACCTTGTTCTTCATCGTCAAGGGCTCGGTCACCATCCTGATCGAGGATGACGATGGCCGTGAAATGATCATCGCCTATCTCAACTCTGGCGACTTTTTCGGCGAGATGGGCCTGTTCGAGAAGGATGGCTCAGAGAAGGAACGCAGCGCCTGGGTTCGCGCCAAGACCGAATGCGAAGTAGCGGAAATCAGTTACGCCAAGTTCCGCGAACTGACCCAGCAAGACCCCGAAATCCTCTTCACCCTCGGCAGCCAGATGGCCGAACGCCTGCGTAATACCACGCGCAAGGTCGGCGACCTGGCCTTCCTCGATGTCACTGGCCGTGTTGCGCGCACCCTGCTCGACCTGTGCAAGCAGCCGGACGCCATGACCCACCCGGACGGCATGCAGATCAAGATCACGCGTCAGGAAATCGGCCGCATCGTCGGCTGCTCGCGTGAGATGGTCGGCCGAGTGCTCAAGTCCCTGGAAGAGCAGGGCCTGGTACACGTCAAAGGCAAGACCATGGTGGTCTTCGGCACGCGCTGAACAGCCCCAATAGAAAAAGCCGGCTTGATTGCCGGCTTTTTCATGCGCGTTATTCCGGGTCCGTGCCGATTACTGCAGGCCGGCCGCGTTCGGGAAAGAACAGACGCTGCAATTCGCTACCCGGACTTTCCGCACGCATGAAGGCTTCACCGACCAGGAAGGCATAGACCTCATTGATCTCCATCAGCTCGACATCGGCGCGATTGAGAATGCCGCTTTCGGTCACCACCAGGCGATCACGCGGAATACGCGGCAGCAGGTCGAGGGTGGTTTCCAGGCTGACATCGAAGGTGTGCAGGTTGCGGTTGTTGATCCCCACCAGTGGTGTGTCCAACGTATTCAGCGCCCGCTCCAGTTCGGCGCCGTCATGCACCTCGACCAGCACGTCGAGGCCGACGTCCTTGGCCACCGAGGCCAGCTCGGCCATGCGCACGTCATCCAGGCAGGACACGATCAGCAGCACGCAGTCGGCACCGAGGGCGCGGGCTTCGACGATCTGGTACGGATCGACCATAAAGTCCTTGCGGATCACCGGCAGCGCACAGGCCGCGCGGGCCTGTTGCAGGTACTGGTCGGCACCCTGGAAGAAATCGATATCGGTCAGCACCGACAGGCAGGTGGCGCCACCCGCTTCGTAACTGCGGGCGATATCCGCTGGCACGAAGTCGGCGCGCAGCACGCCCTTGCTCGGCGAGGCCTTCTTGATCTCGGCGATCACCGCCGGTTGCTTGCGCGCCGCCTGCTCGAGCAGCGCGCGAGCGAAGCCACGTGGTGCGTCGGCACTGCGCGCAGCAGCCTCGACCTCGGCCAGGCTGACCTGGGCACGGCGCGCCGCGACTTCCTCGAACTTACGGGCGACGATCTTCTCCAGTACGGTTGGTACGCTCACCCTTCGTTCTCCTGTTTGAATACCGCGGTAAAGGACACCAGCTCCTCCAGCTTCTCGCGCGCCAGGCCGGTGTGCAGAGCGTCATGCGCCAGCTGCATACCTTCGCGCAGGCTGCTGGCATGGTCAGCCGCGTAGAGCGCCGCGCCAGCATTGAGCACGATCATATCGGCGGCTTTCTGACCGTTGTCGGTCTTGCGCCGGCCGAGGGCATCGTGGATCAGCGCCAGCGACTGCTCGGCGTTGTCGACGGTCAGGCCGATCAGGCTCTGACTCTTGATAGCGAAATCCTCGGGCTGGATGCGGTACTCGCTGACCACGCCATTCTTCAGCTCGGCAATGAAGGTCGGCGCGGCCAGGCTGATCTCGTCCAACCCATCCTGCGCATGCACCACCAGTACGTGCTCGCTGCCCAGGCGCTGCAGCACTTCGGCCATCGGCCGGCACAGGGCCTGGCTGAACACGCCGATGACCTGATGCTTGGCGCCTGCCGGGTTGGTCATCGGGCCAAGCATGTTGAAGATGGTGCGCAGGCCCAGCTCGCGGCGCGGGCCGATGGCGTGCTTCATCGCCCCGTGATGAGACGGCGCGAACATGAAGCCGACGCCCACGCTCTCGACGCAGCGCGCGACCTGCTCCGGCTTGAGCCCCAGGTAGACGCCGGCGGCTTCCAGCAGATCGGCGCTGCCACTCTTGCCGGAGACTGCGCGGTTACCGTGCTTGGCCACCTTGCCACCGGCCGCGGCGACGACGAAGGCCGCGGCGGTGGAGACGTTGAAGATGTTCATGCCGTCGCCGCCGGTGCCGCAGGTGTCGACCAGCCGCTCGGCGTCAATGACCACTGGTGCAGCCAGCTCGCGCATGACGCTGGCGGCACCGACGATCTCGTCGATGGTTTCGCTCTTCATGCGCATGCCCATGAGGAAGGCGCCGATCTGCGCGTCGGTGCACTGACCGGTCATGATCTCGCGCATCACCGCCTGCATTTCCTCGGTGGTCAGATCGAGCTGGGCGACGATGCGGCCCAAGGCTTCTTTGATATTCATGCGCGCACGCCTCCGGTCTGCTTGAGGAAGTTGGCGAACAGTTCGTGGCCCTGCTCGGTGAGGATGGATTCGGGGTGAAACTGCACACCCTCGATGTTCAGGGTCTTGTGGCGCAGGCCCATGATCTCGTCGACCGAGCCGTCTTCATGCTGGGTCCAGGCGGTGATCTCCAGGCAATCCGGCAGGGTTTCGCGCTTGACCACCAGGGAATGATAGCGGGTCACGGTGAGCGGGTTGTTCAGGCCGGCGAATACGCCCTTGTCCTCATGGAACACCGGGCTGGTCTTGCCATGCATCACCTGGCGCGCGCGAACCACATCACCACCGTAGGCCTGGCCGATACTCTGGTGGCCAAGGCAGACACCCAGGATCGGCAGCTTGCCGGCGAAATGCAGGATGGACTCGATGGACACCCCCGCCTCGGTCGGCGTGCAAGGGCCGGGCGAAACGACGATGCGCTCGGGCTGCAGAGCCTCGATCTCGGCGATGGTCAGTTCATCGTTACGAATCACGTGCACGTCGGCACCCAGCTCACCCAGGTACTGCACGACGTTGTAGGTGAAGGAGTCGTAGTTGTCGATCATCAAAAGCATGGTACGGCTCCTCTTATTCCGGGGTCTGGACGGCTGTCTGTTCGGCGAGCGCGACGGCGCGGAACATGGCGCGGCGCTTGTTCAGCGTTTCTTCCCACTCCAGCGCGGGCACCGAGTCGGCGACGATGCCGGCGCCGGCCTGCACGTGCAGCTCAAAGTCCTTGATCACCGCGGTACGAATCGCAATCGCGGTGTCCATGTTGCCGTTCCAGGCGTAGTAACCGACCGCACCGCCGTAGACGCCGCGCTTGACCGGCTCCAGCTCGTCGATGATTTCCATGGCGCGGATCTTCGGCGCACCGGACAGGGTGCCAGCCGGCAGGATTGCGCGTAGGGCGTCCATCGAGGTCAGGCCCTTTTTCAGCTCGCCGGTGACGTTGGAAACGATGTGCATGACGTTGGAATAGCGCTCGATGACCATCTTCTCGGTCAGTTTCACCGAACCGATTTCCGAGACGCGCCCCGTGTCGTTACGGCCCAAGTCGATCAGCATCAGGTGCTCGGCGACTTCCTTGGCATCGGCCAGCAGGTCTTCTTCCAGCGCCAGGTCGGCCTCTTCGGTGGCACCACGCGGGCGGGTACCGGCGATTGGCCGCACGGTGACCAGGTTGTCCTCCACGCGCACCAGCACCTCGGGCGACGAACCCACTACGTGGAAGTCGCCGAAGTTGAAGAAGTACATGTACGGCGTCGGATTGATGCAGCGCAGCGCGCGGTACAGATCAATGGGCGCCGCTTTGAACGGAATCGACATGCGCTGGGAGATCACCACCTGCATGCAGTCGCCAGCGAGGATGTAGTCCTTGATGGCGCTGACCGAGCGCTCATAGTCCTCGCGGCTGAAGCTGGAGCGAAACGCGGGCTCCGCGCCTGCCGGCTTGTTCAGATCCACACCCAGACGCGGGGTAAACGGCTGACGCAGCTTGTGCAGGATTTCCTGCAGTTGCGCCTGGCCACGCTCGAAGGCGTCCGCCTCGGCCGGGTCAGCCAGCACGATGGCGTGCATCTTGCCCGCCAGGTTGTCGAACACCACCACGGCATCGGAGACGTTGAGCAGAATGTCCGGCGTGCCCAGCGCATCGGGGTTCACCCCAGCAGCCAGCTTGGGCTCGACGTAACGCACGCTGTCATAGGCGAAGTAACCGACCAGGCCACCATTGAAACGCGGCAGACCGGCGATGGTCGGCACCTTGTAGCGCGCCTTGAACTGCTCGACGAATGCCAGCGGGTCGGCGCACTCATGACGCTCGACCTCGACGCCATCGGTGGTGATCACCACCTCATGACCGTGCACACGCAGCACGGTGCGCGCCGGCAGGCCGATGATCGAGTAGCGGCCCCACTTTTCGCCGCCCTGCACGGACTCCAGCAGGTAGGAGTTGGGCGCATCGGCCAGTTTCAGGTAGATCGACAGCGGCGTGTCGAAGTCGGCGATGGTTTCGCAGGCAAGCGGAATGCGGTTGTAGCCTTCAGCGGCTAAACGCAGGAATTCTTCATGGGTCATGATCAGCCTCATGGCTCGGGGTAAACGGTCGGGTGCAAACGGGCCACGCGGCGGCGGCAGGACGAGATCAGGCGCGCCAGCGCCAACGGGCCAGAGCCTTGATCACTTTCATCCAGAGTTTGCAGCTAACCACCACGGTGCGATCTCGACAGGCGGGGAATAGGGAGAGCGGCCAAGGTAGCGCAGCCGCTCAGGCTAAGCAACCCGTAGGAGCCCGCTTGCGGGCGATCAAGCGAATCATCGCCCGCAAGCGGGCTCCTACGCACAAATGCGATTACAGCAACTCGACCAGGCTATGGACCACCAGACTCGGCTCTTCCTCGGCAATCGGGCGACCATGGTTGTAGCCATAGCTAACTGCGATGCAAGGTACGCCCGCAGCGCGCGCGGCCAGCACGTCGTTGCGCGAGTCGCCGATGAACAGCGACTGCGCCGCCTCCACCCCAGCCAGACGCATCACCTGCAGCAGCGCCGCCGGGTCAGGCTTCTGCTGCGGCAGGGTGTCGCCACCGATGATCCAGCGGAAGTAGCCGCCCAGACCGACCTGCTCCAGCAGCGGCGCGACGAAGCGCTCCGGCTTGTTGGTCACCACGGCGAGCTCGACGGCCGCCGTGCTCAGCGCTTCGAGCAGCTCATGCACGCCCGGGTAAAGTGCGGTCAAGTGATGACAGTCGGCATAGATATCGAGAAAGCGCGCCAGTGCCTCTTCCGTCTCGGCCTCGCCCACGGCGGCGTGATCCAGGCCACCGGCCAGGGCGCGGCGCACCAACACCCGCGCGCCATTGCCGACCCAGTCACGGACCTTTTCAAGGCCAGCAGGTGGGCGACCCAGCTCGACCAGCATGCGGTCGACCGCTGCGGCCAGATCGGGCACCGAGTCGATCAGCGTGCCGTCCAGGTCGAACATCACCAGGCGCGGCAGCTCGCCGCCACACAGCGCGCGCAGCGGTTTCATCCACGCACCAGGGCCAGTTCGGCGCGCATGGCGTCGATCACGGCTTTGTAGTCCGGCTGGTTGAAGATCGCCGAGCCGGCGACGAAGGTGTCAGCGCCTGCTTCGGCGATCTCGCGGATGTTCTGCACATTGACGCCACCGTCGATCTCCAGGCGGATCTCGCGGCCGCTGGCATCGATCAGCGCGCGGGCTTCGCGCAGCTTGTCGAGGGTGCCAGGGATGAACTTCTGCCCGCCGAAACCGGGGTTGACGCTCATCAAGAGGATCATGTCGACCTTGTCCATCACGTACTTGAGCACGTCCAGCGGGGTGGCCGGGTTGAACACCAGGCCGGCCTTGGCGCCACCGGCCTTGATCAGTTGCAGCGAACGATCGACGTGCTCGGAGGCTTCCGGGTGGAAGGTGATGTACGAGGCGCCAGCTTCGATGAAGTCGCCGATGATGCGATCCACCGGCTTGACCATCAGGTGCGCGTCGATCGGCGCGGTGATGCCGTACTTGCGCAGCGCTGCACAGACCATCGGGCCGATGGTCAGGTTGGGCACGTAGTGGTTGTCCATCACATCGAAGTGGACGATGTCCGCCCCGGCGGCGAGTACGTTGTCCACTTCCTCACCCAGGCGGGCGAAGTCGGCGGAAAGGATCGACGGGGCGATGGCGAAGGGTTGCATGGCGCACCTCTAAGGGCTTGGATCACGGTGGCGCGCATTGTAACGGCTGTGGCGCCCTTGATCGACAAGCGCAGGAGACAGTGGGATGCGCTTCAGCGGCGAGCTTCTGGCTTTTGTGCCAAGCCGATCGCGACTAAAGCCCCTCCCACCATGAGCCGCCTGCCTCAGATACCGCCGAGGCAGAGGTACTTGATCTCCAGGTACTCATCCAGGCCGTATTTGGACCCTTCACGACCGAGCCCCGACGCCTTCATACCGCCAAATGGCGCCACCTCGTTGGAGATCAGCCCGGTATTGATGCCGACCATCCCGTACTCCAGAGCCTCGGCCACCCGGAAGGTGCGGCCCAGATCGCGGGTATAGAAGTAGCCGGCCAGGCCGAACTCGGTGTCGTTGGCTTGGCGCACCACCTCGGCTTCGTCGCTGAAGCGGAACAATGGCGCCAGCGGCCCAAAGGTTTCTTCACGGGCCACGCGCATATCAGGGGTGACGTCGGTGATTACCGTGGGCTCGAAGAAATGCCCGCCCAACACGTGCGGCTTGCCGCCCTGCAGCACCTTGGCGCCCTTCTCCAGCGCATCGGCCAGATGCGCCTGCACCTTGGCCACGGCATTGCCGTCGATCAACGGGCCAATGACGACGCCAGCTTCGTCCCCAGGACCGACCCGCAGTTTGGCCACGGCCGCAGCCAGCTTCTCGGCAAAGGCGTCGTAGACAGCCTCATGCACATACAGGCGATTGGCGCAGACGCAGGTCTGCCCGGCGTTGCGGTACTTGGCCACCAGCGCACCTTCGACCGCGGCATCGAGATCGGCGTCCTCAAAGACGATGAACGGCGCATTACCGCCCAGCTCCAGCGAGAGCTTCTTCAGGGTCGGCGCACATTGCTCCATCAGCTTGATGCCGACGCCGGTGGAACCGGTGAACGACAGCTTGCGCACGATGGGGTTAGCGCACAGCTCGGCACCGACTTCGCGGGAACGCTCGGCATCGGCCGGCAGTACGCTGAACAGCCCGGCCGGGATGCCCGCGCGCTCGGCCAGCACAGCCAGCGCCAGCGCACTGAACGGTGTCTGCGGCGCCGGCTTGAGCACCATGGCGCAGCCAGCGGCCAGTGCCGGACCGGCCTTGCGGGTGATCATCGCCGCCGGGAAGTTCCAGGGCGTGATGGCCGCGGTCACGCCAATGGGCTCCTTGGTCACGATCAAGCGCTTGTCCGGCTGATGGCCGGGAATGGTGTCGCCGTAGACGCGCTTGGCTTCCTCGGCGAACCATTCGATGAAGGATGCCGCGTAAAGCACCTCACCGCGCGCCTCGGTCAGCGGCTTGCCCTGCTCGGCCGTCATGATCCGCGCCAGATCTTCCTGATTGGCCAGCATCAACTCGTACCATTTGCGCAGCCGCGCGGCGCGCTCCTTGGCGGTCAGCGCACGCCAGGCTGGTTGCGCGGCCTGGGCGGCTTCGATGGCGCGGCGGGTTTCGGCTGCACCCAGGTTCGGGACATGGCCGAGGGACTCACCGTTGGCCGGGTTGAAGATCTCCGTGACGGCGCCGTCGGGCGCGTCACACCACTGGCCGTCGATATAGGCCTGATGGCGCAACAGATCAGGATCGTTCAGTTGCATGATTTTCTCCTGCTGCCGAGGGAAGAACCCCCCTCGGCTGAATTAGGGATTGCACAGGCCTCACTCGGAGGGCGGCAGATCCTTGGTGAAGGTCTGGTCGTTCTCGCCGCGGAACATCTGTGCTCCGTAGATCAGCGCACACAGACCAACGCCGATGGCGAAGGCCCAGCCGGCACCTTTGATCGCCAGCACTGCGCCGATCACCCCGGCGATGCCCAGGTCACGCTGGCTGCGTGCCTCCATGATGCCCAGGCGCACACTGACGTAGCCCTGGATCAGCAGGGTCAGCGCCAGCGCAACGCCGAGGATCGGCTGCACCAGCGTCACCACCGGCAACAGCAGCAGACCGGTGTTGGTGCCCCAACGGAACGAGCCGACGCCGCCGTAGATCGATTTCATCGCCTTGGCGCCACCCTTGAAGCGTTCGGTGATCACCACCTGCATGGCGGACCACTGCGGACCACACATGGCCACGTCCGGCCCGAAGATGCTCATGAAGGCATTACGCCCACCAAAGATCAGGTGCGAGCGGTCGGGGTTGAAGTCGACCTTCTCGTCACGGCGCACATGGTCGGCTTCGCCGAGGATCGCCTTGGCGCCCAGCACGTCGCCGAACACCACCAGGTAGGCGGCGAACACGGTGGGAATGGCGGTGACGAACATCATCAGTGGCGGCATGCCGAGGCCGAATACGGTGTACTCGTTCCACAGGGTGACGAAGTCAGGCTGGCTGATGCCCCACTCGATGCTGGGCCAGGGTGCCTCGCCGAAGATCGGCGCGACGATCACCGCCAGCAGGACGATCGGGAAGATGCCCAGCTTGGCGAAGTTCCACCAAAAGCGGTTGCGCTTCTTCAGCTCCTGGAAATGGATGGAAAACACCAGATAGAAGGCGATGCCAATGGCGATGGAAATGGTCCAGGGGAAGCTGTCGAAGCGACCGCCTTCCTTGAATACCGTCACCACCGCACTCAGACCGGCGCCCATGATGATGCCGGCCTTGAGCGCCGAGGGCACCAAGGACACCACCTTGCGTGCCATGCCTGTCATGCCCAGGCCTATCGAGAACACCCCGAGCATCAACTGGAAGGCAATCAGCGCATGCACCCGCTCCGGGCCCTCCGGAAACTGGCTGCAATAGGCCATGAGCAATGGGATCGCCGGGGTGATCCAGCCGGGCACCACGGGATCACCCAGCAAGTGGTGAGTGAGGTAGAGCAGGCCATTGAGTATGACTACCGCCAGCGCTACCTCGAACGGCATGCCGAGGAACTCGGTCATCAGCGGAATCGCCGCCAGGTCCACCGCACACATGAGCAGGCCCTGCATGTAGTCGGAGATCTCGAAGCGGTAATGAATGAAAGGCAGACGCACCTTGAATGGCCCCACCGGCCAGTAGGGGGCTTCCACACCAAGGTCTTGTTGATGCAGTTCGGACATTTGAGTCACCCAGCTTTTTAGAGTTGTATTTCAGCCGGCCCCAGCACACTGGGGCCTTTCATCTTCGTTGCGGTAATCAGTAGGCAGCGCGGTAGATCTGTTCGATATCGCCAGCCGTCAGGCGTCGCGGATTGTTGCGCATCAGCCGGTCGATCTTGCTGGCTTCCTCGGCCATGGCCGGGATGGCGTCTTCCGGCACGCCGAAGCTGCGCATGCCCTTGGGAATGTCGACGCTGGCGCACAGCTCGGCCATGGCCTCGACGGCCAGGTCGGCGGCGGCCTTGTCGCTCAGGCCATAGGTCTGCACGCCCAGAGCAGCAGCGATCTCGGCCATGCGCTCGACACAGGCCAGCTTGTTCCAGGCCATCACGTAGGGCAGCAACAAGGCATTGCTGACGCCGTGAGCAATGTTGAAGCGACCGCCCAGCGGATAGGCCAGCGCATGCACAGCGCCCACGCCGGCATTGCCGAAGGCCATGCCGGCCATCAGGCTGGCAGTGGCCATGTCTTCGCGAGCGAGCAGATCCGCCGGGTTGGCATAGGCCTTGGGCAGCGCCTTGGCGATCAGCTTGATGGCGCCAATGGCCAGGGCGTCGGTGATCGGCGAGGCGTTCACCGACAGATAGGACTCCACCGCGTGCACCAATGCATCCACACCACTGGCAGCGGTCACGCCGCGCGGGCAGGTCAGGGTCATCAGCGGGCTGACCAGGGCCACGTCGGGCAGCAGGTAGTCGCTGACGATGCCCTTTTTCAGTTGCGCCTGCTTGTCGGAGAGGATCGACACGTTGGTCACTTCCGAGCCGGTGCCGGCGGTGGTCGGGATGGCAATCAGCGGCGGGCCTTTGCGCTTGACCTGATCGACGCCGAACAACTCTTCCAATGCACCGTCATGGCCGACGTAACCGGCCACGGCCTTGGCTATGTCGATGGCGCTGCCGCCACCGACGCCGATCAGACCATCGTGACCGCCGTCGCGATAGACCTTGGCGCAGGCTTCGACGATGGCGATCTCCGGCTCCGGCTCGACACCGTCATAGATACCATAGCGGCGCTCGCCGAGCTGCTTGAGGACATGCTCGACCGTACCGGACTTGATCAGGATGGCGTCGGTGACGATCAGCGGATTGGTGATATTCAGTCGAGGCAGTTCGAGCGCCAGTTGCTCCACGGCACCCTGGCCGGTCAGCAGCTTGTTGGCAATCTTGAATGCGGCAGTGTTCATCAGCAGGCCCCTTGTGCGTTGTTGTGCTGAGCGGGTTCGGGGCTTGCCATAGCCATTCCTGTGCCAGCTCGCCGAAAGCGGCGTGGTAGAAGGCTTGCGTCGATTTGTCACAGCGCGCTGCGGGCTGCACTTGATCAGAAAATCAATCGGAAGAGCCTATTACGATCCATTTTCCAATCAGCCCTGCTCCCAGCGCTTCATCTTCTGCACCAGCGTCGCCTGGCTCAGACCGAGCACCTTGGCCGCTTCGCGGGTGGTCTTGTGCTGCATCAGCGCACGGCGGATGAGGCGCCGCTCGAGGTTCTCCACCTGCTTGCGCAATGGCAGCAGGTCGTCTTCGCCTGCGTCGCTGCGGGCGGTGCGCATCTCCTCCGGCAGGTCGAACAGCTCGATGCGTTCGCCGCTGGCGGTGACCACCAGGCGCTCGACCAGATTGATCAGCTCGCGGATGTTGCCGGGCCAGGCGTAGTCGGTCAGTGCATCGAGCGCTTCGAGTTCCCAGCTCAGTGCGCGGCCATAACGCCGGTTGAACTCGGCCAGGTAGAAATCCAACAGCGGCTGGATTTCCTCGGGGCGCTCGCGCAAGGCCGGAATGTGGATCGGCACGACGTTGAGCCGGTAGTAGAGGTCGGCGCGAAAACGCCCCTCGGCGACCATCGTACGCAGGTCGTGGTGGGTGGCGGTGATGATGCGCACGTCCACCTCCTTCAACTCCAGGCCACCGACCGGAATAAAGCGACTCTCCTCGATCACCTTGAGCAGCTTGACCTGCAGCGGTAGCGGCAGATCGCCGATCTCATCGAGAAAAACCGTGCCCTGGTGCGCCAGCTCCAGCAGACCGCGCTTGCCCTTGCTGCCGGCGCCGGTGAACGCGCCCGGCACATAGCCGAACAACTCGGCCTCGATCAGGTTCTCCGGCAGCGCACCGCAGTTCAGCGCCAGGAACGGCTGCGCTGCGCGCGGGCTGCTCTTGTGGATGTACTGGGCGATCAGGGTCTTGCCAACGCCGGTCTCCCCCTGCAGCAGCACCTTCACGTCGCTGGCCGCGACCTGCCGCGCCTGCATGAAGACGCGCCCGGAAGCGGGCTTGTCAGCAACCGGGGAGGCATCGAGCAGATCGTCACGCTGCCCGGCATGCAGCCTGGCCGTGCTGCTGCGTAACTGCTTGAGTTGCTGCAGCTCGTCGCGCTCGTGCTTCATGCGCAGCAGCTCGGTCATGTCGCGCACGGTACTGACCACGTAGCGCACGCGTCCATCACCGGCGAAGATCGGCGTACCGCTGACCAGCAGACGCTTGCCCTGGCTGACGCTCTGCATCAGTGACAGCGCCTTGCCTTCCTTGAGCACACGCAGGGACACCGACTGCGAGATCACGCCCTGCTCTACCAGCGCCTGCATGTGCTGGCCGACGACGTCCTCGGCACGCAGCCCGGTCAGGCGCTCATAAGCACTGTTGACCTTGAGAGTGATGCCATCGGCGTCGGTGATGTAGACGCCATCGTGCAACGCGTCGATCAGCTCACGAAAACCGGGATCATCGAAGTCCATCTGGCCGCCTTGTTGGGACAGGAGAAACTGCACATTCTACGCCCGGAAACGAGCAAGGCCCCGCCGGTTTCCCGGCGAGGCCCTGAACATGCAGCTACGGCGATTTATTCCGGCGCCGAAGTTCGCAGCTTCTCGCTACGCCCACGCAGCCACTCCAGAGTCAGCAGCAGCAGGACGGAGAAACCGATCAGCAGGGTCGCTGCGGCAGCAATGGTTGGCGACAGGTTCTCGCGGATGCCGCTGAACATCTGCCGCGGCAGGGTAGCCTGCTCGGGGCCAGCGAGGAACAGGGTCACCACCACTTCGTCGAAGGAGGTGGCGAAGGCGAACAGCGCGCCGGAGATCACGCCCGGCGCGATCAGCGGCAGGGTCACCCGGCGAAACGCCGTCAGTGGCGAGGCGCCGAGACTGGCGGCGGCGCGCACCAGGTTGTGGTTGAAGCCCTGCAGGGTGGCCGACACGGTGATGATCACGAACGGCACGCCGAGCACGGCATGCACCAGGATCAGCGACAGGTAGCTGTTGCCCATGCCCAGCGGGGCGAAGAACAGGTAGCTGGCCACGCCGATGATCACCACCGGCACGATCATCGGCGAGATCAGCAGGCTCATCACCAGCGCCTTGCCGCGAAACTCGCCACGGGTCAGGCCTATGGCCGCCAGGGTACCGAAGACCATGGCCAGCATGGTCGCGGCCGGGGCGATGATCAGGCTGTTCTTCAGCGAGCGCATCCAGTCGGCGGACATGAAGAAGTCCTCGTACCAGCGCAGCGAGAACCCCTGCAGCGGGTAGACCAGGAAGGTGCCGGAGTTGAACGACAGCGGCACTATCACCAGCACCGGCAGGATCAGGAACAGCAGCACCAGGCCGCAGAGAATGCGCAGGCCGTAGTACCAGAGGCGCTCGACGGGTGACATGTAGGGGCTGAGCATGGGTTTTACTCCAGTGAGCTTTTAAGCCCCCCTCTCCCGCTTGCGGGAGAGGGGTTGGGGGAGAGGGCGCTCTTCATGCGCCCTCCTCCCGAGTTCGGTTACCGAGAAGCAGTGGTGCTGAAACAAGCACCCTCTCCCGCCCTTCGGGCACCCTCTCCCGCAAGCGGGAGAGGGTCATCAGATGGCCTGCTACGCAGACCGTTTTTTAGCCAAGCCTCAGCTTGCTCGCACCAACCAGCCAGCTGTACACCACATAAAGCACCAGGGTCGCCGCCAGCAGCAGGCCGCCAAGGGCCGTGGCCATGCCCCAGTTGATGGTGGTGTTGGTGTAGAAGGCGACGAAGTAGCTGATCATCTGGTCGTTCGGGCTGCCCAGCAGCGCCGGGGTGATGTAGTAGCCAATCGACAGGATGAACACCAGCAGGCAACCGGCGCCGACACCGGCCAGGGTCTGCGGGAAGTACACCCGCCAGAAACTGGCGAACGGGTGGCAACCGAGCGACACCGCCGCACGCATGTAGCTGGGCGAGATGCCCTTCATCACGCTGTAGATCGGCAGGATCATGAACGGCAGCATGATGTGAACCATGGCCACGTACACGCCGCTACGGTTGAACACCAGTTGCAGCGGTTGCTCGATGATGCCCAGCGATATCAGCGCGCTGTTGATCAGCCCGCCCGACTGCAGCAATACGATCCAGGCCGCCACCCGCACCAGAATCGAGGTCCAGAACGGTAGCAGTACCAGAATCATCAGCAGGTTGCCCTGGCGGGTCGGCAGGTTGGCCAACAGGTAGGCCAACGGATAGGCCAGCACCAGGCATATGGCGGTGATCACCAGGCTCATCCAGAAGGTGCGGGCGAAGATGTCCAGATAGATGGCCTGATCCGGTGTGGCCTTGGCCAGTTCGCCAAGGTCGTCGATGCGGTGATCGAGCGCGGCCAGCAAATAGTAGGGCGTCACCGACGAAGCATTGCGGCGTATCACCTGCCAGTAGGCGGGATCGCCCCAGCGCTCGTCCATGTCGAGAAAGGCTTCCTGGTAGGACGCTGGCTCCTCGCGCAGCGGCAACTTGCGAGCGGTACTGCTGACCAGGCTACGGAAGCCCGCCAGCTCCATGTTCAGGCGCTTGGACAGATCGCCCAGGCTCTGGTTGCGCCGCGCCTCGAGCATATCGTCGGCAATCGCCCGGTATACCGATTCATCCGGTAGACCACGGCCATCCCATCCGGCAATCGCCTCGACGGTGCGCGGCAGGCTGCCGACCACCTCTGGGTTGTCCACGCTGCGCATCAGCAGCGCGCCGATGGGCAGCAGGAAGGTCAGCAGGAGAAACAGCAACAGCGGCAGGATCAGCGCCTTGGATTTCAGGCGATTGAAACGCTCGGCACGAGCCAGACGCTGCTTCAGGCTCGGCCCTGGCAAATCGTTGGCGGGCAGTACGGCGGCCATGGACAACTCCGCAAGCTAAGGCCGCACCAGGCGGCAGAAATTCGGGGATACGACACACATCATTTGGGCAGCTCCGCCCCCTCATCCGGCGCTAAGCGCCACCTTCTCCCGCAGGAGAAGGGGACGAGGAAGGCGTCGCTGCGCGACACCTTGCTTAACGGGCAGCCCAGGCGTTGAAACGCTGCTCCAGCTGCTCGCCGTAGTCAGCCCAGAAGGTCACATCGATGGCCACCTGGTTGGCGATGTTTTCCGGGGTGGTCGGCATCAGGTTCAAACGCTCCGGCGCCAGCAACTCGATGGCCTGCTTGTTGGCCGGACCGTAGGCGATGTTTTCCGAGTAAGTCTTCTGCGCCTCCGGCTTGACCGAATAGGCGATGAATTCCTTGGCCAGCTCCACGTTCTTGGCGCCACGCGGGATGGCCCAGGAGTCGAAGTCGTAGATGCCACCGTTCCACACCACTTGCAGGTTGCTCTCGGCTTGCACGGCCGCGATACGACCGTTGTAGGCCGAGCTCATCACCACGTCGCCGGAGGCCAGGTACTGCGGCGGCTGGGCACCGGCTTCCCACCACTGGATATTGGGTTTCAGTTCGTCGAGCTTCTTGAACGCTCGATCCTGGCCTTCCTTGGTGGCCAGCACCTTGTACACGTCCTTGACCGGCACGCCGTCGGCCATCAGGGCGAACTCCAGAGTGTACTTGGCGCCCTTGCGCAGGCCACGCTTGCCCGGGAATTTCGCCACATCCCAGAAGTCGGCCCAACTGGTCGGTGCAGCGCTCAATTTGTCGGCGTTGTAGGCCAGCACCGTGGACCAGACGAAGAAGCCGACGCCGCACGGTTGGATGGCGCCGTCGATGAAGTTGGCCTCATCGCCGAACTGTGCCGGGTCGAGCTCCTCGAACAGACCTTCGTCGCAACCGCGGGCAAGCTCCGGCGACTCCACCTCCACCAGGTCCCAGCTCACGCTGCGGGTGTCGACCATGGCTTTGACCTTGGCCATCTCACCGTTGTATTCGCCGCCCAGCACCTTGTTGCCAGTGTCCTTCTCGAAGGGTTCGTAGAACGCCTTGACCTGCGCCGCCTTGTTCGCGCCGCCGAAGGAAACCGCCGTCAGATCCACCGCCAGTGCCGGCATGGCGCAGCTAACGCCCAGGGCCAACGCCGCGAGCTTCAGGGATTTCGTCATTCTTATCAGCTCCTCTGTGTTTCGGGGTAAAGGTGAAGCACTGCGCGAAAGGCTCACTCGGCTTGGAGTGGATCCAGCGCGCGGACATGCTCGACAGACCAGCCGAGCGGAACCAGGTCACCAACCGCCAGCGCCGGATCGAGTTCGGCCACGGGTTGCTTGACGTAGAAATCGGATTTGCCGCAGACCTCCATGCGGATGCGCACGTGGTCGCCCAGGTAGATGAACTCGGCGATGCGCCCGGAGAAGCGGTTCGGGCAGGCCTCGCTGTGGCTGTTGAGGCGAATGCGCTCGGGGCGGATCGACAGGCTCACCGCCTCACCGACGGCGCCGACGTTGACCGCTGTGGCGCGCACTTCCTCACCGCGCGCCAGGCGCACCACGCACTGCTCGCCATCGCGACTGACCAGCTCGCCAGCCAGACGATTGTTCTCGCCGATGAACTGGGCAACGAAGGTGTTGTGCGGCGCTTCGTAGAGTTCGCGCGGCGGGGCGATCTGCTGGATCTCGCCCTGATGGAACACAGCCACGCGGTCGGACATGGTCAGCGCCTCGCCCTGGTCGTGGGTGACGTAGACCACGGTTACGCCCAGGCGCTGGTGCAGGTGCTTGATCTCCATCTGCATGTGTTCGCGCAGTTGCTTGTCCAGCGCGCCGAGGGGTTCGTCCATCAGCACCAGCTGCGGCTCGAACACCAGCGCACGGGCCAGGGCCACACGCTGCTGCTGACCACCGGAAAGCTGGCCGGGGTAACGGTTGCGGAACGAATCGAGCTGCACCATCGACAGGGCGCGTTTGACCCGCTCGCTGATATCGGTGCGCGACATGCCACGCACGCTCAGCGGGAAGGCCAGGTTCTCGGCCACGGTCATGTGCGGGAACAGCGCGTAGTTCTGGAACACCATGCCGATGTCGCGCTTGTGCGGCGGCAGTTTGTTCAGCGAGCGGCCATCGAGGAGGATTTCGCCAGCGGTCGGCGTCTCGAAACCGGCCAGCATCATCAGGCTGGTGGTCTTGCCGGAACCGGACGGGCCGAGCAGGGTCAGAAACTCACCCTTGCGGATATCCAGGTTGAGGTCTTTGACGATCAGCGTTTCGCCGTCATAGCTCTTCTGTACGCCACGGAAGCTCACCAGTACATCGTTTGCCATCACACCACACCCTTGTTCTTGTCTCAGGCCGATGACTCAAGAGTAGGTCGACAAGACCGGGTGAAAAATCGGGCGGGATGACAAGCTGATATCAGGCGCGAGGAAATTCTTGCGTAGGGATTGCCCTACAAATTCCGAGTGATCGCCTCGGTTTTCGAGCGCCCGACGAACCGTAGGAGCAGCTGGGCGGCATTGCGCTTCAGCCGCGATGAATTGCCTATGAGAGCTTCGCGGCTGAAGCCGCTCCTACGGACACTGGTCTCAGACCAGGCGGTGTTCCATCGCGTAGCGCACCAGGTCGGCCATCGAATGCGCGCCGAGCTTCTGCATCAGGCGCGCCTTGTGCGTACTCACGGTCTTGTTGCTGATCGCCAGGTGCAGGGCGATGTCGTTGACGCCCTCACCCCGCACCAAACGCTCGAACACCGAGAATTCGCGCTCGGACAGTTGCGCGTGGGGCGGGCGCGAATCGGTCAGGCCCACCTCGAAGACCATGCGGTCGGCCAATGCCGGGTCGATATAACGCCCACCGCTGGCCACCTTGCGAATCGCAGTGATCAGCAGCGCCGGATCGCTGTCCTTGGTCGCGTAACCGGCGGCACCGGCCTTGAGCGCACGGGCCGCCATCTGCGCCTCGTCGTGCATCGACAGCACCAGAATCGCCGGGGCCTCGTTCAGCGCGCGGATACGCGGAATGGCCTCCAGACCATTGACGCCGGGCATGGAGATATCCAGCAGCACCACGTCGCAAGGCGTGCGGCGCAGCACCTCGATCAGTTGCTCGCCATTGCAGGCTTCGCCAGCCACCTCGAGATCACGCGCCATGCCGATCAGTTGCTTGATGCCTTCCCGCACGATGGTGTGGTCTTCGGCTACCAGTACCCGAATCACGCTGCGATCTCCTCTTCCAAATTGATGCGCGCGCACAGGGTAGTGCCCTCGCCCGGCTGGCTGTCAATCTGCAACTGGCCACCAAGCATGAGCATGCGCTCCTGCATGCCGACCAGGCCGAAGGATTGCCCGGGCTTGCGCAGCGCCGGATCGAAGCCCTTGCCATCGTCAACCACCGACAGACACAGGCTGCCGCCCTCCTGCCACAGGCGCACCTCGACGCTGTGCGCGCCAGCATGGCGCATGACGTTGGTCAGCGCCTCCTGGAGAATGCGGAACATGCCAATGGCCTGGGCATCCGGCAGATGCGGCAGGTGCTCCGGCACATCAACCAGGCAGGGAATCTGCGTGCGCTCCTCGAAGCGCCGCACTTGCCACTCGATGGCCGAGGCAATGCCGGCATCGAGAATCGGCGGCCGCAGCGCCGTGGCCACGTCGCGAACCAGCTGGAACAACTGCGCGATCAGGCGCTTCATGCTCGCCAGGCGCTCGTCCAACTCGGGCATCTGCCCGGCGCAAACCAGCTCGCACATCGCCGTCTCCAGCTTGAGTACGGTCAGCACCTGGCCCAGCTCGTCATGCACTTCGCGGGCAATGCGCGCCTTCTCTTCCTCACGCACGCTTTCCAGGTGCGCCGACAGTTCGCGCAGACGCGCCCGCGAATCGGCCAGTGCCAGCTCGGCCAGCTTGTTCTCGGTGATATCCCAGAGGATGCCGTCCCACACCACCCGGCCATTGCCCAGCGGACGCGCGGTGGTACGAATGTCCGCCCACAGCACCTCCTGCTCGGCGGTGAGGATGCGCCCCTGCCAGTACCAGTCGCTTTCGCCTTCCAGCGCCAGCGTCTGGCTGTTCAGATAGCTGTTCAGATCCTGCGGATGTACCAGGCTGCGGATGCCGCGCTCCTCACGCTGCAGCTCCTGCGCCGGCCAGCCGACCATCTCCTGGCTGGCCTCGCTGATGTAGGCAAAGTTGACCACCGCTCCCGGCCCGGCGCGCTCCAGGCGGAACACCAGGCCGGGCACGTTGCCGGCGATGCCCTTGAAGCGCGCCTCGCTCTCCTCCAATGCCGCACGAGCGCGACGGCGTTCGGTGACGTCGCTGAGAAACACCACCAGGTACTCGGCCTGGCGATAGCGTAGGAAACTCAGCGATACGTCAGCCGGCATGCGGCTGCCATCGGCGCGCAGGCAGTCGACCTCAAAGCTGGGTGAACCCTCGTCCTGCTCGCGCACGCGCTTCCACAGGTTGAGCCAGCGGTCCATATGCAGGCCGGGTTCCAACTGACTCAATGGCTTGTCCACCAGCTCACCGGGGGCGTAGCCGAGCATGCGCTCGGCAGCGCGGTTGGCGTAGCGCAGGTGGCTGTCCCAGTTGACCCAGAGAATGCCCACCGTGCTGTGGTCGATGGAGAACTGGCTCAGGCGCAATGCCTCGGCGGCCTGCTGGTGACGATCCAGCTCGCCACGCGCGCCCAGCAGCCCGCGCTCGAGCAAACGCGTTTGCTGTCGTTGCCGATAAAGCGCGGTTGCCCCCAGCATCAGCAGCAGGCCGAAAAATAGCGCGAGCGTCTTCCAGAAGCCGACGAAATCGGTGGACTGTGGATAGCGCAAAGGCATCCAGGTTTCGCGCAACTCCTCCAGTTCGCGAGCCGGCAGCGCCTTCAGGGTCTGATCGACGATGCCGGACAACAGCGCTTGATCGCGGCGCGTGGCCAGGCGCAGGAGCTGCGGCAAACCGATGTCGCCAACGATGCTCAGGCTGGAGAAACGTGATTCGCGCAGCAGCAGGCTGAGGCTCGCCTCGTCCAGCACCGCGTAACTGACCTCCTGATTCAGCACCAGCAACAGCGCCGAACGCTCCGAAGGCGTCGCCCGCAGACGCAGGTTGGTATGAGTGCGCTCCAGGTATTCGGCAGCCTGGCTCGGCGAGCGCAGGGCCACCATCTGCTCCAGCGGCAACTGGTCGAGATCCACCGCACCATTGCCGCTGCGCTCGCCGACCACCAGATGCGGTACTCGCAGGTAAGGCATGGAGTAATGCCAGATGCGCAGGCCAGCCGGCGTCTGCTGCAGGCCTGGCGCCAGATCCACCTCGCCCGCGCTGGCGGCCCGTTCCAGGGCCTCCAGATTCGGATACAGGCGCCAGTCAGGCGCGACGCCCATGCCTTCGAGCAGACGCTGCATCAGTTCGACATTGGCGCCCGTCAGCTGCCGGTTCTGGCCACGCAGAACCCAAGGCGCCTGCTGGATCAGGCCCACGCGCAGCACGGGATGCTCCTTGAGCCAGGCGCGCTGCTCGGCATCGAAAGCCGGGCGCAATGGCATGCGCGCGCTCTCGGCCCAGGCGGTAGACATAGCCAGCATCAGCAGGAGGGCGAGGGAACAAAGAAGGGAATTCATGCACGGCGAATCCGCTGACGCGATCCCCTACCTTACTCCAGTCTTGTGCCAATCGCCTGACAAAAGCGGAGCCCGGCATTAGGCTCTGTAGCAGACGATCAGGAGCCTCATCGATGCGCCTTCACTCACTAGCACTGCTTGGTTTCTGCCTGCTCTCCTGTCCCGCGGCCTGGGCCGAGGAGCCGGCCGAGGATGCGCCGGCTGATAGCGCCGACGCCCCCGCGGCGAGCGAACGTCCGCTGTTGCCCGAACGCAGCGTCAGCGAGGCGCAGACGCTGGAGCACCGTCTGGACAAACGTGAACAGCAGATGCTGCAGGCCGGCGCCGAAAGTTTTCTCGCCCTGTGGCTGCCAGGCAACGTCGGCGAGCCCAGTGGTGCGGTGATTCTGCTGCCCGGTGATGTGGAAAACGCCGACGGCGCCGCCGCGATCGGCCCGCTGCGGCGCAAGCTACCCGACGCCGGCTGGCACAGCCTGAGCCTGACGCTGCCGGACCCGGACGGTGACCCGCTGCCACTGCGCACTGCCGCCACTGCAACAGCGGCACCGCAAAGCGATACCACAACTACCGAGAGCGCTCCTGCCGTCGAGAGCGCGCCCGACGCGACCGTAGACGAGGCTGCACAACCAGCCGACGGCGGCACGATCAGCCCAGAGCAACGGCGTCAGGCGCATGTCGAGCGGGTGATGGCCCGCATCGATGCCGCCATCGCCTTCGCCAACCAGCAGCAGGCCAGGGAAATCGTCCTCCTCGGTCATGGCAGTGGCGCCTACTGGGCTGCGCGCTACCTGAGCGAGCGCCAGCCGGACGACGTGCAGAATCTGCTGATGGTGGCAGCCGAACTACCTGCCGGCTTCGCGCCACCACTGGATGAGATGGTCGCGCAGCTGGGCGTGGCCACCGGCGACTTCTTCTACAAGGATCAAGCCACCGAGCGCATGGCTGCGTTGAAACGCCTGCAGGCGAGCAAGCGAGCCAAGCTGCCCACTTACATACAGGTATCGATGAAAGCCCTGCCGGGTAACCTGGATGTTCAGCAAGAGCAGCTTTACCGCCGTCTACGTGGCTGGTTGACGCAGCATATTCGCACCGCAGGCAGCTAGCAGTCCGTTGAAAACTACCTGCTAGCGAATGCCTCGGCGCTGGCGAATCAGCGTATAGGCCTGATGCAGTTGGCGCGTGGTGTCGGTGGCTTCACGAATGCGCTCAGGCGAGGCGCCGGAGCCGGCCAGTTTGTCCGGGTGATGGCGGCTGAGCAGGCGCCGGTAGGCGCGCTTGATCTGCTCAGGCTCGCTGCCTTCATTCACACCCAACAGGCGCAACGCCTCCTGGTAACTGCCGCCAGCCGGTGCCGGCTGCTGACTGCGACGCGGCGCGTATTCCTCGCCCAGGCTATCGAGCCGGGTGCTGTCCCAGCCAAGCCACTTGCCCCAGAGCAGAATCAGCTCATGCTCACTGGCCGATACCCGTCCATCGACCCAGGCCATGCGCCAGCAGGCCCGCAGCATGGCATCGGCGCGCTCACGCTGACGCTGCAGCGGCGCACGCAGGTTGTCACGCCCGGTCTTGCCACGGGCGAAAGCCTCGATGGCACGTCGCTGAGCCGCAGCGTCCAACCCCAGCCTTTGCATTTCCGAGCGCGCCTGCTGGATATGGCTCTGCACCACCCGGCCATCGCTCTTGGCCAGCCTGCCCAACATCAGAAACAGCAGTTCGTCATCCGACGGCGCCGCACGACCGCCCAGACGCTCACGCAGATTGTCCCAGCCATGCAGGCGTAGACGACGGTCCAGCACCTGCCCGAGCAGACCGCCCAGCAGAGCACCAGGGATGCTGGCCAGGGCGAGCCCGGCCGCTGCCCCGAGCATGGTGGCCGGCCACAACACCTAGCGTGCCTCCTGTAGCAAACGCTCGACTTCGGCCAGACGCTCGTGCGTACCGACATCGACCCAGCAGCCACCATAATGCTCGCCACTGACCTGCCCGGCCGCCATCGCCTCACGCAGCAGCGGCGCCAGCTTGAAGGCGCCGGGCTGAGAAGAGCCGAACAGACGCGGGTGCAGCACGGCGAGCCCGCTGTAGGTCAGCCGCCCGCCTGTCGCCTCACCGTCACGAACCTGACCCGCCGCCAGAACGAAGTCGCCCTGCGGGTGATGCGCCGGGTTATCCACCAGCACCAGATGCGCCAGACCGGCGAGCGGCTCACGCAACGCGGCGAAGGCGTAGTCGGTGAAGACATCGCCATTGACCACCAGAAATGGCTCGGCACCCAACAGCGGCAGCGCCTTGAAGATGCCTCCCCCCGTTTCCAGCGGCTCACCTTCGGGGGAATAGACGATACTCACGCCGAAGCGCGAGCCATCGCCGAGGTAGTCCTCGATTTGCTGGCCTAGCCAGGCGTGGTTGATCACCAGCTCGGTGAAGCCTGCAGCAGCCAGGGCGCGTATGTGGTACTCGATCAACGGCACGCCCGCCACCTGCACCAGCGGTTTGGGCGTATGCAGCGTCAAAGGACGCATGCGTTCGCCCTTGCCCGCCGCGAGGATCATCGCCTTCATGCGCGTGCCCCTTCATCTTTCGCCAGGCTGGCGAACAGCTCACCCAACTCGGCGAGCTCCGGCCGACGCGCCAGCACAGCTTCTATATAAGAGAAGAAACGCGGCACATCGCCGAGGTACTTGGGCTTGCCATCGCGGTGGCAGATGCGCGCGAAGATGCCGATGACCTTGAGGTGGCGCTGCACGCCCATCAGGTCGCTGGCACGCAGAAAGTCTTCGAACGATGCCTGTAGCGGAATGCCCGCCGCCTTGGCACGCTCCCAGTAGCCGTGCAGCCAGTCCTGCACACGCGCCTCGGGCCAGCTGAGGAAGGCATCCTTGAACAGGCAGGTGATGTCGTAGGTGACCGGACCGTTGACGGCATCCTGAAAATCCAGCACGCCGGGGTTGGGCGAGCTCTGCATCAGGTTGCGCGGCATGAAGTCGCGGTGCACGACCACCTTGGGCTGCGCCAGGGCGCTGTCGATCAACAGGCGACTGATGCGCTGCCAGGCGGCCTCCTGCTCGGGTGTAAAGGTAAGCCCCAGGTGGCGTTGTACGTACCATTCGGGAAACAGCTGCAACTCACGACGCAGCAACGCCTCGTCGTAATGCGGCAAATGGCTGTCGAGGGGCAAGCGCTGCTGCAGCAGCAAGGCCTCGATGGCATCGTCGAACAATTGGTCGGCGTTGTGCTCGTTGATCACGTCCAGATAGGTCTGGCGGCCCAGGTCATCGAGAATCAGGAAGCCCTGCTCGAGATCGGCAGCCAACACCTGCGGCACATGCACACCGGCGCTGGACAGCAATGCCGCGATACGCACGAAGGGTTCGCAGTTTTCCTGAGGTGGCGGCGCATCCATCAGGATCAGGCTGCGCTCACCGGCCTGCCAACGAAAATAGCGGCGAAAGCTGGCGTCGCTGCTGGCGGGAGTGAGCTCGGCCTCAGGCACCGCTCCCCATTCGCGTGCTGCGAAGAGGGGGGGCAGTTGCTCGGCGAGCCAGGTTTGCAGCTGTTGCAGACGTACATCGTGTTCAGACATCAAGGGGTCTCCGACGGCGCTAGCCGTTGCGCGGGTCATGCTTTATTATCCAGCATCTTTTTCAGCCCATCGAGAGGCGTGCGGCCCCTGGGCCGATAGCGCGCAGGAAGCCCGGACTAACAAGATGGCAGTAAAATACCCCGCGTTCCGCAAGAAATTCCCGCTGCTGGTCACCGGCAGCCTCCTGGCCTTACAGCCCGCGTTCAGCCTACAGTCCTTTGCCGCCGAGCAATACGATTGCCAGGCGTCGCCCACGGGCGGCTGGGCCTGCGCGCCGAAATCAGCGGCCAGCGCCCTGCCTCCGCGCCCGGTGCACAGCCGTGATGCTGTCAGCACCGGTGGTGCCAGCAGCGAGGCGGTAGCCAAGCAGGATGCCGCCCCGGTGCTGGTCACCGAGAGCAAGGGCCGCGCCCTCGCCTCGCGCAGCCCCGATTACAGTCACTTGGACTGGGTCCCGCGCGATAAGTTGACTGCCGCGCAACTGGCCGAGGCCGGTCCTTACTGTGCAGGTGCCTACGTCGAGCCGCTGCGCCCGGGCATGGATGACACCACGCCGCTGGACGAGTCGCCGATGTACGTTTCCGCCAAAGCCTCGCGCTTCGAGCAGGAAAAGCAGATCGCCACCCTCGCCGGTGACGTCGTCCTGCGCCAGTCCGGCATGCAAGTCGAGGCCGACGAAGCCAGCCTGCACCAGACGGAAAACCGTGGCGAGCTGGTCGGCAACGTACGCCTGCGCGACAAGGGCATGCTGGTGGTCGGCGACCGCGCCGAACTGCAACTGGATAACGGCGAAGCGCGTATCGACAACGCCGAATACGTGATGCATCAGGCTCACGTGCGCGGCAGCGCGCTCTACGCCAAGCGCGAAGAGACCGCGATCATCCGCCTCAAGGATGGCACCTATACCCGTTGCGAACCGGGCGACAATGCCTGGCACCTGAAGGGCAACAACGTCACCCTGAACCCGGCGACCGGCTTCGGCACCGCGACCAACGTGACGCTGCGGGTCAAGGACATTCCGGTGTTCTACACCCCGTACATCTACTTCCCGATCGACGACCGTCGCCAGTCCGGCTTCCTGCCGCCGAGCATCGGCACGTCGAGCAGCAACGGCTTCTCGCTGCAAACGCCGTACTACTTCAACCTGGCGCCGAACTACGACGCCACGCTGTACCCGACCTACATGGCCAAACGCGGCCTGCTGATGGAAGGTGAGTTCCGCTACCTGACCGAGAGCAGTGAAGGTCAGGTCGGCGGCGCATGGCTGAATGACGACGAAGACGAGCGCAAGCTGCAGTCCGAGTACGAAGATCAGCGCTGGATGTACAGCTGGCAGCACAAGCAGGGGCTGAACTCGCGCCTGCTCGCCGAAGTCGACTACACCGACATCAGCGACCCCTACTACTTCCAGGATCTCGATACCGATCTGGGTATCGACAAGCAAACCTACGTCGACCAGCGCGGCACGCTGACCTATCGCGGTGACAGCTATACCGCACGTCTGAACGTGCATGCATACGAACTGGCCAACATCACCGATGTGACGCCGTATGACCGTCTGCCGCAGATCACCCTGGATGGCAAGCTGCCGTTCAATCCGGGTGGCCTGGACTTCACCTATGGCACCGAGTATGTGAAGTTCGATCGCAACCTGCGCTCTGGCTTCTTCACCGACAAGGACGGCGTAACCGGTCGCCCGCAAGATCGCTGGTATGACGAACGACTGGTGGGTCTCGCCAGAGCTGACGGTGAACGCCTGCACCTCGAACCGGGTGTCAGCCTGCCGCTGGACTGGTCGTGGGGCTACATCAAGCCACAGGTCAAATACCTGCAGACCAACTACGACCTCAGCCTGGATCAACGGGGCAAGGATTCCTTGCTGGCCGAGCAGAATTACAAGGGAACCCAAAGCCGTGGCGTTGGCCTGTTCAGCGTAGACAGCGGCCTGTACTTCGACCGCAACACCCAGCTGTTCGGCAAGGATTTCCGTCAGACCTTGGAGCCGCGTGCGTTCTACCTCTACGTGCCGGAAGAAGACCAGACCGATATCCCGGTGTTCGACACGGGCGAGCCGACGTTCAGCTACGCCTCGCTGTGGCGTGAGAATCGCTTCAGCGGCAAGGATCGCATCGGCGACGAGAACAAGCTGTCGCTGGGCGTGACCAGCCGCTGGATCGAGTCGAACGGCTTCGAACGTCAGCGCTTCAGCATCGGCCAGGCCTTCTACTTCGAAGACCGCAAGGTGCAGATGCCAGGCATCGACTACCGCGCACGCCAGGAGGCCACCGCCGACGTCTCGCCTTATGCGCTGGAGTACCTGTATCGCTTCAACCGCGACTGGCGCTTCGCCTCGACCTTCAACTGGGATCCGGACCAGCACGCCACCCGCTCGGGCAGCGCGATGTTCCATTACCAGCCGGAAGCCAATCCGAATAAAGTCGTCAACTTCGGCTATCGCTATCGTAACGACACCGTGCGCTATGACCGCGACAGCGGTACCTGGACCACCAATCCGGACTACGGTACCCCTGGCAGCCCCAACTACATCAAGAACTACTACAAGATCGACCAGCATGACTTCTCCGTCATCTGGCCGCTGGCTCCGCAGTGGAGCCTGATCTCGCGTTGGCAGTACGACTATGGCCGCAACCGTACCCTCGAAGCCTTCGGTGGTTTCGAATACGACAGCTGCTGCTGGAAGCTGCGCCTGATTAACCGCTACTGGATCGATTACGACGAAGTCAGCCTCGACCCATCGCGCAACGACGAGCCGGACCGCGGCATCTTCCTGCAGATCGTCCTCAAGGGTCTCGGCGGCGTTGTTGGCAACAAGGTGGAAACTTTCCTCGACCAAGGCATTCAAGGTTACCGTGAACGTGAAGACCAAGCTTTCTGATCGCCTGCGCCCCCTGCTATTGGGCGCAGCACTGCTGGCGGCAACGGCTCAGGCCCAGGTTCGCCCACTGGATCGCGTCGTGGCCATCGTCGACAACGACGTGGTCATGCAGAGCCAGCTCGACGCTCGCCTGCGTGAAGTGCAACAGACCATCGACAAGCGCGGTGGCGCCCTGCCTCCGGAGAATGTACTCAGCCAGCAGGTGCTCGAACGCCTGATCATCGAGAACATCCAGCTGCAGATCGGCGAGCGCTCCGGCATTCGTATCACCGACGAAGAGCTGAACCAGGCCATGGGCACCATCGCCCAGCGCAACGGCATGAGCCTGGAGCAGTTCCGCGAAGCGCTGGCTCGTGATGGCCTGTCCTATGCCGATGCCCGTGATCAGGTGCGTCGCGAGATGATCATCAGCCGTGTGCGTCAGCGCCGCGTGGCCGAACGCATCCAGGTCACCGACCAGGAAGTGCAGAACTTCCTCGCCTCCGACCTGGGCAAGATGCAGCTGTCGGAAGAGTTCCGTCTGGCCAATATCCTGATTCCGGTTTCCGAGGGTGCGTCCTCCAGCGAAATCCAGACGGCCGACCGTCAGGCGCAGGAGGTTTATCAGCAACTGCAGCAAGGCGCGGACTTCGCCCAACTGGCTGTTTCTCGCTCTGCCAGCGAGAACGCCCTGGAAGGCGGTGAAATGGGCTGGCGCAAAGCGGGTCAGCTGCCTCCGCCGTTCGATAACATGATCAGCCAACTGAACCCGGGCGAGGTTACCGAGCCGGTGCGTACGCCGGGCGGTTTCATCATCCTCAAGCTGATCGAGAAGCGCGGCGGCGAAACCCAGGTGCGCGACGAAGTACACGTGCGTCACATCCTGATCAAGCCCAGCGAGATTCGCAGCGAAGAAGAAACCCGTCGCCTGGTCGAGCGCCTGTATCAGCGCATCGTCGATGGTGAAGACTTCGCCGAGCTGGCGAAGAGCTTCTCCGAGGACCCGGGCTCTGCACTCAACGGCGGCGACCTGAACTGGATCGACCCGAACGCACTGGTCCCCGAATTCCGCGAGGTGATGAACAACACCCCCAGCGGCGAGCTGTCCAAGCCGTTCAAAAGCCCTTACGGCTGGCACGTGCTGGAAGTCATGGGCCGTCGCGCAACTGACAGCAGCGCGCAGTTCCGCGAGCAACAAGCCGTCAACGTGCTGCGCAACCGCAAGTACGATGAGGAACTGCAGGCCTGGCTGCGCCAGATCCGCGACGAAGCCTACGTCGAGACCAAGTTGTAACAGCGTTATCGCGTACTAAAGCCCGGTCCTGTGCCGGGCTTTTTCGTTATTGGCCCGACAGCGTAAACTGACGCCCCCGCGCCCACACAGAGAGCGACCATGACTGCGCAGCAATGCTTTGCCCTCACCCCAGGCGAGCCCGCCGGCATCGGACCCGATCTCTGCCTGCTGCTGGCCCAACAGGCCCAGCCTGCGCCACTGGTCGCCATCGCCAGTCGCGAGCTACTGGCAGAGCGCGCAGAGCAATTGGGGCTGACTATCGAGTTGCTGACCGTCGGCCCTCAGCAATGGCCAGACAAGCCCGCAGCAGCGGGCGCTCTTTATGTCTGGGATACGCCGCTGGCAGCTCCCGCAACCCCAGGCAAACTGACACCCGCCAACGCCGCCTACGTGCTGGAAACCCTCACTCGCGCAGGCCAGGGCTGCATGAACGGCACCTTTGCCGGCATGATCACTGCCCCCGTGCATAAAGGTGTGATCAATGAAGCGGGCATTGCCTTCTCCGGCCACACCGAGTTTCTCGCCGAGCTGACCCACACCGAGCAGGTGGTGATGATGCTGGCAACCCGCGGCTTACGTGTGGCGCTGGTCACCACCCATTTGCCCCTGAAGGAAGTTGCAGCCGCTATCACAGCCGAGCGCCTGGAACGCGTCACCCGCATCCTGCATACAGATCTGCAAGGTAAATTCGGTATCGCCCAGCCGCGCATTCTGGTCTGTGGGCTCAACCCGCACGCCGGCGAGGGCGGCCATCTGGGTCGCGAGGAAATCGAGATCATCGAGCCGACGCTGGACCGTCTGCGCACGGAAGGCATGAACCTGATCGGCCCGCTGCCTGCCGACACCCTGTTCACTCCCAAGTATCTCGAACATGCCGATGCGGTATTGGCCATGTACCACGACCAGGGCCTGCCGGTGCTCAAGTTCAAGGGCTTCGGCGCCGCGCTGAATGTCACCCTTGGCCTGCCGATCATCCGCACCTCGGTGGATCATGGCACCGCGCTGGACCTGGCCGGCACTGGCAAGGTCGACATCGGCAGCCTGCAGGTGGCGCTGGAGACCGCCTACCAGATGGCCGCCAGCCGCCAGGAATGAACCACTGAGACCACGGCCCGCGCCCGCGGCGCCATTCGCTGGTAGACTGTGCGACTTTCTTTTTTGCATCCAGCCTCGAGCAAAACGCCTCGAGGCGCTGCGCGGAGCCGCACATGTCCGAATACCAACACCGCGCGCGCAAGCGCTTCGGCCAGAACTTCCTGCATGATGCCGGGGTGATCGACCGTATCCTGCGCGCCATTCGCGCCAAGGAAGACGAACGCCTGCTGGAAATCGGCCCAGGACAGGGTGCCATTACCGAGGGCTTGCTCGGCAGCGGTGCGCAGCTCGACGTGATCGAACTCGACCTCGACCTGATCCCCATCCTGCAAGGCAAGTTCGGCGACAATCCGCGCTTTCGCCTGAATCAGGGCGACGCGCTGAAATTCGACTTCGCCCGCCTCGAAGCGGCGCCACGCAGCCTGCGCGTGGTCGGCAACCTGCCCTACAACATCTCCACGCCGCTGATTTTCCATCTGCTGGACAACGCGCCACTGATTCGCGACATGCACTTCATGCTGCAGAAGGAAGTGGTCGAGCGCATGGCCGCCGGCCCGGGCGGTGGCGATTGGGGACGGCTGTCGATCATGGTGCAATACCACTGCCGCGTAGAGCATCTGTTCAACGTTGGCCCCGGGGCCTTCAACCCGCCACCCAAGGTCGACTCGGCCATCGTCCGCCTGGTGCCGCATGAAACCCTGCCGCACCCGGCCAAGGACCATCGCCTGCTCGAACGCGTCGTGCGTGAAGCCTTCAACCAGCGCCGCAAGACCCTGCGCAACACGCTCAAGAAATTGCTGCCCGCCGATGCCATCGAAGCGGCAGGCGTCGACGGCAGCCTGCGCCCCGAGCAGCTGGATCTGGCCGCCTTCGTCCGCCTGGCCGACCAGCTGGCCCTGCAGCCTTCGGCCGAGCAGGACTAAACTGCAATCACGCTCAACGGATCATGCGCATGTCCGACCCTCGTTATCAGATCGACGTCAGTGTCACCACCCGCTACCTGGCTGCGCAGTCGCAGCCGGAGCAGAACCGCTACGCCTTCTCCTACACCGTGACCATCGTCAATAACGGTGAGCTACCGGCCCAGCTGCTGTCGCGTCACTGGCTCATCACCGACGGCGACGGACGTGTACAGGAAGTACGCGGCGCCGGGGTGATCGGCCAGCAGCCGCATATCGCTCCCGGCGCCAGCCACACCTACAGCAGCGGCACGGTAATGACCACGCAGGTCGGCACCATGCAGGGCAGCTACCAGATGCTCGCCGAGGACGGCAAACGCTTCGACGCGACTATCGCGCCCTTCCGCCTGGCTGTACCGGGAGCCCTTCACTGATGGCGGTGTATGCCGTCGGCGACCTGCAGGGTTGCCTCAAACCGCTCAAGTGCCTGCTCGAGCAAGTGTCCTTCGATCCCGCGCAAGACCAGCTATGGCTGGTCGGTGATCTGGTCAACCGCGGCCCGCAGTCGCTGGAAACCCTGCGTTTTCTCTACTCCATTCGCCATGCGATCACCTGTGTGCTGGGCAACCATGACCTGCACCTGCTGGCCGCAGCGCACAACATAGAGCGTCTGAAGAAGGGCGATACCCTGCGCGAGATTCTCGATGCGCCGGACCGCAACGATCTGCTCGATTGGCTGCGCATGCAGAAGCTGGTGCATCACGACGCCGAACGCAAGGTGACCCTGGTACATGCCGGCATCCCGCCGCAATGGACGCTGAGCAAGGCGCTGCGCCGCGCCGCCGAGGTCGAAGAGGCGCTGCGTGACGATGCCCGTCTGCCGCTGTTTCTCGACGGCATGTACGGCAACGAGCCGGCCAAATGGAACAAGGAACTGCACGGTGTGACCCGCCTGCGGGTGATCACCAACTATTTCACCCGCATGCGCTTCTGCAAGGCCGACGGCACCTTGGACCTGAAAAGCAAGGAAGGCGTCGGCAGCGCACCACCCGGTTTCGCCCCCTGGTTCAGCCACCCACAGCGAAAGATGCGCGGTGAGAAGATCATCTTCGGTCACTGGGCAGCGCTGGAAGGCAACTGCACGGAACCCGGCCTCTACGCGCTGGATACCGGCTGCGTCTGGGGCGGTGCGATGACCCTGCTCGACGTCGACAGCGGAGCACTGCACCGCTGCACCTGCCCCAAGGAATAATCCCGCCTCCCATCCGGTAAAGGTTTCCGAACATGAGCGAATTCAAGCGTATTTCCCCACAACAGGCGCAGGAGCTGCGCACCCAGGGCGCCGTCGTGGTCGACATTCGCGACCCGCAGAGCTTCGCCAATGGCCATATCAGCGGCTCGCGTCATCTGGACAACCACTCGCTGCATGATTTCATCAGCCACGCCGACCTCGACGCGCCATTGATCGTCTCCTGCTACCACGGCAACTCCAGCCAGGGCGCCGCAGCCTACCTGGTCGGCCAGGGTTTCTCCGAGGTGTACAGTCTCGACGGCGGTTTCGAGCTGTGGCGCGCCACCTACCCAAGCGAGACCGCGCAAAGTTCCGAAGAATAAATTTCTTCACGCGGCAGGCCGCGCCCGCTCTGGCCTGCCGCCACTTCCCGACGTACGGTAACATCCAGTTATCGTTGTCTCGCCCTTGACGCTCGGCAGAACGAACTATTCTGTTACTCAGGCCATCCCACTGAAGGTAGAGCCGGCAAACCGGCATCGGGCCATCGGTAACGACTTTTAGGTTTTGGGGGATTATTCCCGACTTCTTCGGAGCCGGAGTTACCCAGCACCTGCATGCACGACCGATCCCGAGCCAGCTTTCAGCATCGAGCGAGGTGAAGTCATGAGCATTTTCAGTCACTTCCAACAACGTTTCGAGGCGACCCGCCAGGAGGAGTACTCGCTGCAGGAGTACCTCGAACTGTGCAAACAGGATCGCAGCGCCTACGCCACTGCGTCCGAGCGCCTGCTGATGGCCATTGGCGAGCCGGAACTACTGGACACCTCCAGCAATTCACGGCTATCACGCATCTTCTCCAACAAGGTCATCCGCCGTTATCCGGCCTTCGCCGACTTCCATGGCATGGAAGAGTGCATCGACCAGATCGTCTCCTACTTCCGCCATGCCGCTCAGGGCCTGGAAGAGAAGAAGCAGATTCTCTATCTGCTCGGCCCGGTGGGCGGCGGTAAATCCTCGCTGGCCGAGAAGCTCAAGCAACTGATGGAGAAGGTGCCCTTCTATGCCATCAAGGGCTCACCGGTATTCGAGTCGCCACTGGGGCTGTTCAACGCCACCGAGGACGGCGCCATCCTCGAAGAGGATTACGGCATCCCGCGCCGTTACCTCAGTTCGATCATGTCGCCCTGGGCCACCAAGCGCCTGCAGGAGTTCGGCGGCGACATCAGCCAGTTCCGCGTGGTCAAGCTCTATCCGTCGATCCTCAACCAGATCGCCGTGGCCAAG
The DNA here is from genome assembly GCF_001941865.1 of Pseudomonas alcaliphila JAB1. NCBI lineage: Bacteria > Pseudomonadati > Pseudomonadota > Gammaproteobacteria > Pseudomonadales > Pseudomonadaceae > Ectopseudomonas > Ectopseudomonas alcaliphila. The sequence continues at coordinate 4,601,467 of NZ_CP016162.1, forward strand.
ACTGAGCCGGGCGATGAGAACAACCAGGACATCTCCGCGCTGGTCGGCAAGGTGGATATCCGCAAGCTGGAGGAATACCCGCAGAACGACGCCGACGCCTACAGCTACTCAGGCGCGCTGTGCCGGGCCAACCAGGGCCTGATGGAATTCGTCGAGATGTTCAAGGCGCCGATCAAGGTCTTGCACCCGCTGCTGACTGCCACCCAGGAAGGCAACTACAACAGCACCGAAGGCCTCGGCGCGATTCCCTACAGCGGCATCCTGCTGGCCCACTCCAACGAGTCCGAGTGGCACAGCTTCCGTAACAACAAGAACAACGAGGCCTTCATCGACCGTATCTACATCGTCAAGGTGCCCTACTGCCTGCGCGTGACCGACGAGATCAAGATCTACGACAAGCTGTTGATCAACAGCTCGCTGGCCAAGGCCCATTGCGCGCCGGACACCCTGAAGATGCTTGCCCAGTTCTCCACCCTGTCGCGCCTGAAGGAACCGGAGAACTCCAACATCTACTCGAAGATGCGCGTCTACGACGGCGAGAACCTCAAGGACACCGACCCGAAAGCCAAGTCGATTCAGGAATACCGCGACAGCGCCGGTGTCGATGAAGGCATGAACGGCCTGTCGACCCGCTTCGCCTTCAAGATCCTGTCCAAGGTATTCAACTTCGATCCGCACGAGATCGCCGCCAACCCGGTACACCTGCTGTACGTGCTGGAGCAGCAGATCGAGCAGGAGCAATTCCCCGCCGAGGTGCGCGAGCGCTACCTGCGCTACATCAAGGAATACCTGGCGCCGCGCTACATCGAGTTTATCGGCAAGGAAATCCAGACTGCCTACCTGGAGTCCTACAGCGAATACGGGCAGAACATCTTCGACCGCTACGTGCTGTACGCCGACTTCTGGATTCAGGATCAGGAGTACCGCGACCCGGAGACCGGCGAGATTCTCAACCGCGTAGCGCTCAACGAGGAGCTGGAGAAGATCGAAAAGCCGGCCGGCATCAGCAACCCGAAGGATTTCCGCAACGAAATCGTCAACTTCGTACTGCGCGCCCGCGCCAACAACAACGGCAAGAACCCCACCTGGCTCAGCTACGAGAAGCTGCGCGTGGTCATCGAGAAGAAGATGTTCTCCAACACCGAGGATCTGCTCCCGGTCATCAGCTTCAACGCCAAAGGCAGCAAGGAGGATCAGCAGAAGCACAACGACTTCGTCAAACGCATGGTCGAGCGCGGCTACACCGAGAAGCAGGTGCGCCTGCTGTCGGAGTGGTACCTGCGGGTTCGCAAGTCTCAGTAAGCCTAATCCGGCGCGCGGCGCGTGCCGGGTCATTCGCTGCCTGCCTGTGGCTATGGGCAGGCTAGGGAGACGTCATGAGCTACGTGATCGACCGACGCCTCAACGGCAAAAACAAGAGCACGGTTAACCGCCAGCGCTTCCTGCGGCGTTACCGTGAACACATCAAGAAGGCGGTGGAGGAAGCCGTCAGCCGGCGCTCCATCACCGACATGGAGCACGGCGAGCAGATCAGCATTCCCGGTCGCGATATCGATGAGCCGGTGCTGCACCATGGCCGCGGCGGCAAGCAGACCATCGTCCACCCCGGCAACAAGGAATTCACCACCGGCGAGCGCATCCCACGGCCACAAGGCGGCGGTGGTGGACGCGGCAGTGGCAAGGCGAGCAACTCCGGCGAAGGCATGGACGAGTTCGTCTTCCAGATCACCCAGGAGGAATTCCTCGACTTCATGTTCGAGGACCTGGAGTTGCCCAATCTGGTCAAGCGCCACCTGACCGGTGCGGAAACCTTCAAGACCGTGCGCGCCGGTATCAGCAACGAGGGCAACCCCTCGCGCATCAACATCGTGCGCACCCTGCGTTCGGCCCACGCACGGCGCATCGCCCTGTCTGGTTCCAGCCGCGCCAAATTGCGCGAAGCCAAAGCCGAACTGGAGCGATTACGCCGGGAAGAGCCGGACAACTTCGGCGATATCCAGGCCATTCAGGAGGAAATCGAACGTCTCAGCGCGCGCATCCATCGTGTGCCGTTTCTCGACACCTTCGACCTCAAGTACAACCTGCTGACCAAACAGCCCAACCCCAGTTCCAAGGCGGTGATGTTCTGCCTGATGGACGTCTCCGGCTCCATGACCCAGGCCACCAAGGACGTGGCCAAACGCTTCTTCATCCTCCTGTACCTGTTCCTCAAGCGCAATTACGACAAGATCGACGTGGTCTTCATCCGCCACCACACCAGTGCCAAGGAAGTGGACGAGGAGGAGTTCTTCTACTCCCGCGAAACCGGCGGCACCATCGTTTCCAGCGCCCTGAAGCTGATGCAGGAAGTCATGGCCGAGCGCTACCCGATCAACGAGTGGAACATCTATGCCGCCCAGGCGTCGGACGGCGACAACTGGAATGACGATTCACCGGTATGCAGGGATATATTGATCAACCAGATCATGCCGTTCGTGCAGTACTTCACCTACGTCGAGATCACCCCACGCGAACACCAGGCGTTGTGGTTCGAGTACGAACAAGTGGCCGAAGCCTTCGCCGAGAGCTTCGCCCAGCAGCAACTGGTGTCCGCCGCGGACATCTACCCGGTGTTCCGCGAACTGTTCCAGCGTCGTCTGGTGAGTTGAGGGCCAAGCCATGAATGCCAGCAGCAGAAAGCGCGAGCCGATCTCCACCGGTTCGGAATGGACCTTCGACCTGATCCGCCAGTACGACAAGGAAATCGCCCGCATCGCCGAGCGCTATGCGCTGGACACCTACCCCAACCAGATCGAGGTGATCACTGCCGAGCAGATGATGGATGCCTACGCCTCGGTGGGCATGCCGCTCGGCTACCACCACTGGTCATACGGCAAGCACTTCCTTTCCACCGAAAAAGGCTACAAGCGCGGGCAGATGGGCCTGGCCTACGAGATCGTGATCAACTCCGATCCTTGCATCGCCTACCTGATGGAGGAAAACACCATCTGCATGCAGGCACTGGTGATCGCCCACGCGTGCTACGGCCACAACAGCTTCTTCAAGGGCAACTACTTGTTCCGTACCTGGACGGACGCCAGCTCGATCATCGATTACCTGGTGTTCGCCAAGCAGTACATCATGCAGTGCGAGGAGCGCTACGGCATCGATGCCGTGGAGGAGTTGCTCGACTCCTGCCACGCGCTGATGAATTACGGCGTAGACCGTTACAAACGCCCCTACCCCATCTCCGCCGAGGAGGAACGTCGGCGCCAGAAGGAACGCGAGGAACACCTGCAGAAGCAGATCAACGACCTGTGGCGCACCATTCCCAGGAATGCAGGCAAGGGCAGCGAGAAGGACAGCAAGCGTTTCCCCGCCGAACCGCAGGAAAACATCCTCTATTTTCTGGAAAAACACGCGCCCTTGCTGGAGCCCTGGCAGCGCGAGGTGATCCGCATCGTGCGTAAGATCGCCCAGTATTTCTACCCGCAGCGTCAGACTCAGGTGATGAACGAAGGCTGGGCGACCTTCTGGCACTACACCCTGATGAACGATCTGTACGACGAAGGCCTGGTCACCGACGGTTTCATGATGGAGTTCCTGCAGTCGCACACCAGCGTGGTCTACCAGCCGCCGTTCGACAGCCCCTACTACAGCGGTATCAATCCCTACGCCCTGGGTTTTGCCATGTACCGCGACATCCGCCGTATTTGCGAAAACCCCACCGAAGAGGACAAAAGCTGGTTCCCGGATATCGCCGGCAGCGACTGGCTGACTACGCTCAAGTTCGCCATGAACAGCTTCAAGGACGAGAGTTTCATCCTGCAGTTCCTCTCGCCCAAGGTGATTCGCGACTTCAAGCTGTTCGGTATTCTCGACGACGACCAGAAGGACGAACTGCTGGTGCCGGCCATTCATGACGAACCGGGTTACCGCACCATCCGCGAACTGCTCGCCGCGCAGTACAACCTGGGCAACCGCGAGCCCAACGTGCAGATCTGGAACATCGACCGCCGCGGCGACCGCTCGCTGACCCTGCGCCATCAGCAGCACGACCGCAAACCGCTGGGCGACTCCACTGGCGAAGTACTCAAGCATCTGCACCGGCTGTGGGGCTTTGACATTCACCTGGAGGTCTGCCAGGGCGACCAGTTGATCACCACCCAGCATGTACCACCACGCGGCAGCTCGGAGAACGACAGCGAATACCCGAGGCTGGACCTGATCATTCCGCCGATTTGATCGCCTGCGCGCTCGACACGTTCTTCGGTATCCTCTGCGCTCAGTGGAGGAACATACATGCAGATCTACAAAGTCGGCGGTGCCGTGCGCGATCGCCTGCTTGGCCGCCCCATCAGTGAAGTGGACTGGGTCGTGGTCGGCGCCAGCGCCGAGCAGATGCTCGAACTCGGCTATCGCCCGGTGGGCGCCGACTTTCCGGTGTTCCTGCACCCGCAAACGGGCGAGGAATATGCTCTGGCCCGCACCGAGCGCAAGAGCGGGCGCGGCTATGGCGGTTTTACCTTCCACGCCAGCCCCGACGTCACCCTGGAACAAGACCTGATCCGCCGCGACCTGACCGTCAATGCCATGGCCGAGGACGACCAGGGTAACCTGATCGATCCCAATAACGGCCAGCAAGACCTTGAAGCCCGCATCCTGCGCCACGTTTCCCCGGCATTCGCCGAAGATCCGCTGCGTGTCCTGCGCGTGGCCCGCTTCGCCGCGCGCTATGCGCCGCTCGGCTTCAGCGTCGCGCCAGAAACCCTGATGCTGATGCGTCAGTTGGCCGAGTCCGGCGAACTGGTCCACCTCACCGCCGAACGCAGCTGGAAGGAAATCTCCCGCGCCCTGATGGAGCCGCGTCCGGACGTGTTCGTCCAGGTGCTGCGCGACTGCGGCGCGCTGGCCGCACTGCTGCCGGAAGTGGACGATCTGTTCGGTGTGCCACAACCGCAGGCACACCACCCGGAAATCGATACCGGCGTGCATGTGCTCAGCGTGCTGCGCCAGTGTGCGGAGCACGACCAGCCGCTGAACGTGCGCTGGGCCAGCCTGCTGCATGACGTCGGTAAAGGCCTGACGCCCGAGGATGAGTGGCCGCGGCATATCGCTCACGAGCAAAAGGGCCTGCGCCTGATCCAGGCGATCAACGAACGCTGCAAAGCGCCCCGTGACTGCGCCGAGCTGGCAATGCTGGTCGGTGAGTTTCATACCCATGGCCATCGCGCGCTGGAGTTGCGCCCCTCGACGCTACTGGAACTGCTGCAACGCTTCGACGTGTTCCGCCGCCCGCAGCGCTTCGCCGAATTCGTCGCCGCCTGCGAGATGGATGCGCGTGGTCGCCTGGGCCTGGAACAACGCGAATACCCACAGGGCGCCTACCTGCTGGGCGCCGCCGAGGCAGCACGACAGGTACCGGTCAAGCCGTTGCTGGAGAAGGGATTCAAGGGCGCAGAGCTGGGCGAGGCGCTCAACCGCGAGCGTCTGAAGGCGCTCAAGGCCTACAAAGCGCAACATGCCCCCTCGTAGGAGCCCGCTTGCGGGCGATATCGCTGCCAGAAACGCTCATCGCCGGCAAGCCGGCTCCTACAGACCGCAGCAGCAGTAGCCCGGATGCAATCCGGGGCGATTCTGAGGCCCCCGGATTGCATCCGGGCTACGAAGGGCGCACCTGCAGCAACTCTGCCGGCGTCAGCTCGGTGCCACGCCACTGGAAAGCCGCTGGCCATAGCTGCTGATCGATCTGCGCCGAGGCCCACAGCTCGGCGAACGAGCGGCCAGCCACCGGGTGCTGCAGCTGCGGCGCCAACAGCGCCAGCGGCCAGAGCACGAAGGCGTTCTTGAGAATTTCCGCACGCGGCAGGATCAGGCCGTTGAAATTGCCGACCTGCTCGCCATACAGCAGCACGTCGATATCCAGCGGCAAACCCTTGCGCTCCGGCGCGTAGCGGCCATTGTCGGCTTCGATGAATTTCAGCCGACGGTCCAGCTCCAGCAAGGGCAGCTCGGTTTCGCCGACCACCACCAGGTTGAAGAAGTTACCGCTCTTGATGCCCACCGCATGGCTCTCGAACACCGGCGAGCAGCGCATGTCGCTGAGCAGCCCCGCCAACGCATCGAGACCTGCGGTGAGGTGAGCCTCGCGCTCGACATTGCTGCCGAGGCCGAGAAAGACCCGAGTCAGAGGCATCCGCGCTCGATCTCCACGCCCACGCCACCGCGAGCGGCTGGCACCGCGCCGGGCTTGGTCAGCTTCAGGCGCATCCAGGGAATGTTGAACTCTTCCATCAGGGTCTGCACCAGCCGTTCGGCGAAGGTCTCAACCAGGATGAACTGCGACTCGGCCGCGAAGGCCTGAATGCGCGTGGACACGCTGGCGTAGTCGAGCGCCAGGTTGAGGTCATCACCGGCGGCGGCGGGGCGGTTGTCCCAGGCCATCTGCAGGTCCAGGCGCAGGCACTGGCGAATCTCGCGCTCCCAATCGTAGGCGCCGATCACCGTGTCGACTTCCAGCCCCTCGATAAATACTCTGTCCACCCGCACTCTCCGCGCCACGACAAGGGCGCTGCACCTCGTTAGAATCGGGCCACCCCATGCCCTGGAATGGCCACCATGTTCTGGCTTCTGGCAATCCTTGCCTACCTGCTCGGTTCGTTGTCCTTCGCCATCCTGCTCAGCCGACTTGCAGGCGGGCCAGACCCGCGCGCCAGTGGTTCGGGCAACCCCGGCGCCACCAACATGCTGCGCGTGGCCGGCAAGAAACTCGCCGTGATGACGCTGATCGGCGACCTGTTCAAGGGCCTGCTACCAATCCTGATCGCCAAGCTGTTCGGCCTCAGCCTGCACCAACAGGCCTGGATCGGCCTGGCGGCTGTCGTCGGTCATCTTTACCCACTGTACTTCCGCTTTCGAGGCGGCAAGGGCGTGGCCACTGCCGCCGGCATGCTGCTCGGCCTCTACCCACCGGCCGCCTTGCTCGCCCTGGCGGCCTGGGCCCTGGTATTTCTGCTGACCCGCATCAGCTCGCTGGCCTCACTGATCGCCACACCGCTGACACTGCCGCTGCTGGCCTGGCAACAACCGGCAGCCTTGCTACCGGCCTGCGTACTCACCGGATTGATCGTCTGGCGTCACCGCAGCAATCTGCGTGACCTGTTCGCCGGCCGCGAGCGGCGTTTTTGACTGAAAAACAAAACCTGTAGGAGCGAGCTCTGCTCGCGAACCGAAAAGCTTCGCGAGCAGAGCTCGCTCCTACGCGTAAATACCAAATGGCGCTCACAGCGCCGGCAGCGACTCCATCGGCCAACGCGCCTGCACCTTGATCGCCAGATCCTCATGCTGCCCGGCCAGCAAACGCTGGCACCCGGCGTAGGCGATCATCGCGCCGTTGTCGGTGCAGAAACGTGGCCGCGCGTAGAACACCTTGCCCTTCATATCACCCAGCATGCGTTCCAGGTGCTCACGCAACGCCTTGTTGGCACTCACGCCACCAGCGATGACCAGGCTGTTCAGCCCGCTCTGCTTGAGCGCGCGCTTGCACTTGATGGTCAGAGTCTCGACCACCGCCTGCTGGAAGGCCAGCGCGATGTCGCGACGGGCTTGGTCGAGGTCGTCACCGCTGTCGCGGCATTGCTGCCAGGTATTGAGCGCAAAGGTCTTGAGGCCGCTGAAGCTGAAATCCAGCCCCGGGCGATCGGTCATCGGCCGCGGGAAGACGAAGCGTCCCGGTGTGCCCTGCTCGGCCAGTTTGGCGATTTCCGGGCCGCCCGGATAATTCAGCCCCATCAGCTTGGCGGTCTTGTCGAAGGCCTCACCGGCGGCATCGTCCAGCGACTCGCCCAGCAACTGGTACTGGCCGATGCCATCGACTCGTACCAACTGGGTGTGGCCGCCGGACACCAACAAGGCGACGAATGGAAAGGCTGGCGGCTGCTCTTCCAGCATCGGCGCCAGCAAATGACCTTCCATATGGTGCACGCCGATGGCCGGCACGCCCCAGGCAAAGGCCAGCGCCTGCGCGCAGGAGGCACCGACCAGCAGCGCGCCGACCAGGCCGGGGCCCGCCGTGTAGGCCAATGCATCGATATCGCTGGCCTGCTTGCCCGCCTCATCCAGCACCTGGCGGATCAGCGGCAGCATGCGCTTGACGTGATCGCGCGAGGCCAGTTCCGGCACGACGCCGCCGTAGACGCGATGCAGGTCGATCTGGCTGAACAGGGCGTCAGCCAGCAGGCCGCGCTCACTGTCATAGAGCGCGACGCCGGTTTCATCGCAGGAGGTTTCCAATCCCAGTACGAGCATGGAGCTTGAGCCTTGATTTGCCGCGTGGAACAAAGGCGCGCATGATAAGCGCCGCCCGGCGGAGCGGCCAGCGCTTTTCGATCAGAGGCCTTTGCATTCCTCGGCTCGAGGGGGTAACATCCGCAACCCTTAAAAACCGACGCAACCCGAGCCATTTGCCGGGAGCGCGTCGAACACCGGTAATTAAACGAAGGTACGACCTGGATGCCAGCCGTCAAAGTTAAAGAGAACGAACCCTTCGACGTAGCCCTGCGTCGTTTCAAGCGCTCCTGCGAAAAAGCCGGCGTACTGGCTGAAGTCCGTAGCCGCGAATTCTACGAAAAGCCGACCGCTGAGCGTAAGCGCAAAGCCGCTGCCGCTGTTAAGCGCCACGCCAAGAAAGTTCAGCGCGAGCAGCGTCGCAGCGTTCGCCTGTACTAATACCGTACACGCAACGCTCGAATGCCCGGCCCTGGCCGGGCATTGCATTTGAAAGACTCCGCCTCGCACCTTAGCGAGTGAGCGGAGTTTTTGCTTTTCTACCAATCGCTGTCCCGCGTTCGCGCCGGGCAGTATGCTGAGCGCCTATGGCCGGCCTGATCCCGCAATCCTTCATCGATGACCTGCTCAACCGCACCGACATCGTCGATGTGGTGAGCTCGCGCATCCAGCTGAAGAAGACCGGCAAGAACTACAGCGCCTGCTGCCCGTTCCACAAGGAAAAGACCCCCTCCTTCACCGTCAGCCCGGACAAACAGTTCTACTACTGCTTCGGCTGCGGCGCCGGCGGCAACGCCCTCGGCTTCGTCATGGACCATGACCAACTGGAGTTTCCCCAGGCGATCGAGGAACTGGCCAAACGCGCCGGCATGGACGTGCCGCGCGAAGAAAGCGGCCGCGGACACAAACCCCGGCAGCCGGTCGACTCACCGCTCTACCCGCTGCTCAATGCCGCCGCCGAACACTACCGCCAGGCGCTGAAAAGCCATCCGCAGCGCAAGTACGCGGTGGATTACCTCAAGGGTCGCGGCCTGACCGGCGAAATCGCCCGCGACTTCGGCATCGGCTTCGCCCCGCCCGGCTGGGACAACCTGCTCAAACACCTGGGCGCCGACGCCCTGCAGCAAAAGGTCATGATCGACGCCGGCCTGTTGATCGAGAACGCCGAAAACGGCAGGCGCTACGACCGCTTCCGCGACCGCATCATGTTCCCCATTCGCGACAGCCGTGGCCGGGTGATCGCCTTCGGCGGCCGCGTGCTGGGTGACGACAAGCCCAAGTACCTCAATTCGCCGGAAACCCCAGTGTTCCACAAGGGCCAGGAGCTCTACGGCCTGTACGAGGCGCGCAAGCACAACCGCGATCTCGACGAGATCATGGTGGTCGAAGGCTATATGGACGTCATCGCCCTGGCCCAGCAAGGTCTGCGCAACGCCGTGGCGACCCTGGGCACGGCCACCAGCGAAGAGCACCTCAAACGCCTGTTCCGCATCGTGCCCAGCGTGTTGTTCTGCTTCGACGGCGACGCGGCTGGTCGCAACGCCGCCTGGCGCGCCCTGGAGTCGACCCTGCCCAGCCTGCAGGACGGTCGCCGCGCGCGCTTCCTGTTCCTGCCCGATGGCGAAGATCCGGACACCCTGGTACGCGCGGAAGGCACCGACGCCTTCCGCGCGCGCATCAACCAACACGCACAACCACTGGCCGACTACTTCTTCCATCAACTCTGCGAAGAAGCCGACCCGCGCTCGCTCGAAGGTAAGGCGCACCTGGTCACCCTGGCCGCACCATTGATCGACAAGATTCCCGGCAACAACCTGCGCGCCCTGATGCGTCAGCGCCTGAGCGAGATCACCGGCCTTTCCAGCGAAGCGCTGAGCCAGGTCGCCAGCGCACCGCGTAGTCACGCGCCGAGCACCACCAGCCAGGCGCCCAGCAGCGATTACCCGGATTACGGCGACATCCCCGACAGCGCCTACTACGACAACCCGCCGGATGTCGGCGGTTACGAGCAGCCCGCACCGCCCCATCAGCACTACGAGCGCAGCAACGGAGGCGGCAAGGGCAGCTGGAAAAAAGATGGCGACGGCAAGTGGAACAAGAAGGGCAAGGGCGATTTCGCACCACGTGCCCCGCGCACTGCCGTGAGCGTCGAATCACCGCACCTGATCGCCCTGCGCACGCTGCTGCACCATCCACACCTGGCGCAGAAGGTCGAAGATGTCAGCCATTTCGCCGACGAAGACGACACCTACGCTCAGCTTCTCGTGGCCTTGGTCGGTGCTCTGCAGAAAACGCCCAACCTGCGTTCGCTGCAACTGATCGCCCGCTGGCACGGCACCGAACAAGGTCGCCTGCTGCGGGCGCTGGCGGAGAAAGAATGGCTGATTCAGGGTGACAACCTTGAACAGCAGTTTTTCGACACCATTACTACACTTGCAAATAGCCAATCGCAGAGGCGGCGTGAAAAGGCGCTCCGCAGCATCATTCATAAAAGCCCCAGCGAGCTCACAGACGAGGAGAAGACATTGCTCAGAGAGCACTACAGCTTGACCTCCTCGCAGAGCAGCAAGCCCCCAACTGGTGCCTAAAGCCAAAACCGAGGTATAATCCTCGGCTTGTTTTCAGCCCGCCAAGACCTTCAGTGGATAGGGTGTTATGTCCGTAAAAGCGCAACAGCAATCTCGTATCAAAGAGTTGATCACCCTGGGTCGTGAGCAGAAGTATCTGACTTACGCAGAGGTCAACGACCACTTGCCTGAGGACATTTCAGATCCTGAGCAGGTGGAAGACATCATCCGCATGATCAATGACATGGGGATCCCGGTACACGAGAGTGCTCCGGATGCAGACGCCCTGATGCTGGCCGATGCCGACACCGACGAGGCTGCAGCCGAAGAAGCCGCTGCCGCCCTCGCCGCCGTCGAGACCGATATCGGCCGCACCACTGACCCGGTGCGCATGTACATGCGCGAAATGGGTACCGTGGAACTGCTGACCCGCGAAGGCGAGATCGAAATCGCCAAACGCATCGAGGAAGGCATCCGCGAAGTCATGAGCGCCATCGCTCACTTCCCCGGCACCGTCGACGGCATCCTCGCCGAGTACACCCGCGTCACCACCGAGGGCGGCCGCCTGGCCGAAATCCTCAGTGGCTACATCGACCCGGATGACGGCAGCGTACCCGACGAAGCCGCCGCCCCAGTTCCCGTCAAGGAAGGTGCCGCTGCTGAAGCAAGCGACGACGAAGAAGAAGACGAGAGCGGCGACGACGAGGAAGAAGAAGGCGATGGTGGCCCCGACCCGGAAGAAGCGGCTCGCCGTTTCACTGCCGTTGCCGAGCAGCTGGAAAAAGCCCGCAAGGCGCTGAAGAAGCATGGTCGTGGCAGCAAGCAGGCCATCGAAGAGCTGGCCACCCTGGCCGAGCTGTTCATGCCGATCAAGCTGGTGCCCAAGCAGTACGACGCCCTGGTTACCAAGGTGCGCGACGCCCTCGACCGTCTGCGTGCGCAAGAACGCGCCATCATGCAGCTGTGCGTACGTGATGCGCGCATGCCGCGTGCCGACTTCCTGCGCCTGTTCCCGGGCAACGAAATCGACATGGATTGGGCCGCCGACCTGGCCAAGGGCAAGGCCAAGTACGCCGAAGCCCTGGGCAACCTGCAGGGCGACATCCAGCGCTGCCAGCAGAAGCTGGCCGACCTGGAAGCCGAGTGCAGCCTGACCCTGGCCGAGATCAAGGACATCAACCGTCGTATGTCCATCGGTGAAGCGAAAGCTCGCCGCGCCAAGAAGGAAATGGTCGAGGCCAACCTGCGTCTGGTCATCTCCATCGCCAAGAAGTACACCAACCGCGGCCTGCAGTTCCTCGACCTGATCCAGGAAGGCAACATCGGCCTGATGAAGGCGGTGGACAAGTTCGAATACCGTCGCGGCTACAAGTTCTCGACCTATGCCACCTGGTGGATTCGCCAGGCGATCACCCGCTCGATCGCCGACCAGGCGCGCACCATCCGTATTCCGGTGCACATGATCGAGACCATCAACAAGCTCAACCGCATCTCCCGTCAGATGCTGCAGGAAATGGGTCGCGAGCCCACTCCGGAAGAGCTGGGTGAGCGCATGGAAATGCCCGAGGACAAGATCCGCAAGGTATTGAAGATCGCCAAAGAGCCGATCTCCATGGAAACCCCGATTGGCGACGACGAAGACTCGCACCTGGGCGACTTCATCGAGGACAGCACCATGCAGTCCCCGATCGACGTAGCCACGGTCGAAAGCCTCAAGGAAGCCACTCGCGAAGTGCTGGCCGGCCTCACTGCCCGTGAAGCCAAGGTCCTGCGCATGCGCTTCGGTATCGACATGAACACCGACCACACCCTCGAGGAAGTCGGCAAGCAGTTCGATGTCACCCGTGAGCGTATCCGTCAGATCGAAGCCAAGGCGCTGCGCAAGCTGCGCCACCCGACGCGAAGCGAGCATCTGCGCTCCTTCCTCGACGAGTGATACCAGAACCCCCGGCCCAGGCCGGGGGTTTTGCTTTCTGGGCAGCGCGCCCGATCACTCGCCAGCCAAAGGCAGCGCGGACGCTGCAATCAAACTGCCATCCCGGCAATGGCCGATCTACACTACGACGATACTGATCGCGAAACGAGGCCGTTATGCCCCGCTTGCCGGCCATTGTGCTGTTGTGCCTGGCGTACTGGATGACCCCGGCCCTAGCCCTGACACTCAACGAGGACGAGCGCACCTGGCTGGCAGCCCACCCCGAACTACGCCTGGGTGTCGATGCATCCTGGCCACCTTTCGAATTTCGTGACGAACAGGGTAACTATCACGGCCTGACCGCCGCCTATGTACGGCTGATCGAAGAGCGTCTTGACGTGAAGCTGCAGCCCGTCGAGCCCAGCAACTGGAGCGCGATACTGGAGCAGGCGCGCATGGGCCAGGTCGACCTGCTCCCCGGTGTGATGTCGACACCCGAACGCCAGGAATACCTGATCTTCACCCGTCCCTACCTGGACTTTCCCATCGTCATCCTCGCCCGCAACGGCGGGCCGCAGCCGAGAAAGCTCAATGAGCTGTACGGTTTGAAGATTGCCGTGGTGGCTGACTACGCACCGCACGAGCTGCTGCGCCAGCAACACCCCGATCTCAACCTGCTGCCGCTGCGCAACATCGCCGCCGCCCTGCAGGCGCTGGCGACCAACCAGGTCGATGCCATGGTCGGCGATCTTGCCTCCAGCGTCTGGAGCCTGCGCCAGCTCAAGCTCGACGGCGTCTATATAAGCGGCGAAACGCCCTATCGCTATCAGTTGGCCATGGCCGCCCCGCGTGGCCAGAGCATGCTGGCCGGCATCCTCGACAAACTCTTCGCCGAGCTCAGCGCCGAAGAAATCGCCGCCTTGCAGGAACCCTGGGTCGGCAGCGTGCTGGACAAACGCAACGTCTGGCACGAAACCCTGCTCTACGGCCTGCCAGCCCTGCTCGGCCTGCTGGCGGTCATCGCCATCATCCTGCGCATCAACCGCCGCCTGAAACGCGAGATGCGCAACCGTGAAGCGCTGGAGCAGGAACTGCGTAACCGCGAGCAGCACTTTCGCGACATGGTCGAAAGCCTCTCGGCCATCACCTGGGAAACCGAGTCCAGCGGGCTCACATACACCTACGTCTCGCCCCATGCGGAAAAATTGCTGGGTTACCCCTTGCACGAATGGCTGGAGCCCGGCTTCTGGCAGCGCCACCTGCACCCGGACGATCACCAGCGCACCCTGCGCACCTGCCTGGAACAATGCTCGACCGGCAACGACCACGCTCTGGAATACCGTCTGCTCGCCGCTGACGGGCGCACGGTGTGGGTGCGCGATATCGTCACCCTGCTGCAACGCGACGACCACCAGGTGATTCGCGGCCTGATGGTCGACATCAGTGAAGCCAAGCAGACCGAGCAAGCCCTGCGCCTGTCAGAACAGAAGTTCGCCTCGGTGTTCCAGCAATGCCCGGACATCCTGATCATTGCCCGACGCGTCGACGGCGTGCTGCTGGAGGTCAACAGCGCTTTCACCGAACAGACCGGCATCAGCGTCGAGCAGGCCATCGGCAAGACCGCCACTGAACTCGATCTATGGGGCGTGCCCGGCATCGGCCCGAGCCTGCTGCTGCGCCTGCAGGACGAAAGCCTGCGCAACCTGGAAATGCTCTTCCGCCGCGCCGATGGCAGCCTGTTCACCGGTCTCATCTCGGCCAGTCAGTTCGTGCTCGACAACACCCCGGCACTGGTCGTGGTGGTGCGCGACATCAGCCAGCTCAAGAGCACCCAGCAGCAACTGCAGATATCCGAAGAGAAGTTCGCCAAGGCCTTCCACGCCTCGCCCGACGGCCTGCTGATCACCCGTCTGCGCGACGGCCTGCTGGTGGAGGCCAACGACGGTTTCAGCCGCATCACCGGCTACAGCCTCGACGAGATTGCCGAACAAAGCACCCTCAGCCTGGGCATCTGGGCCGACCCGAAAGATCGTGAACACCTGGTGCAACGGATTCGCGAGCAAGGCAGCGTGCGCGACCTGATCGCCCCGGTGCGCACCAAGAGCGGCCAGCTGCGCCTCTGCGAACTCTCCGCGCAGCCGCTGCCCATAGGCGGCGACGAATGCCTGCTGACCATCGCCCGCGATATCACCGAACGTCAGCAGATGCAGGAAGAACTGCAGCAAGCCGCCACCGTCTTCGAAAGCACTGCCGAAGGCGTGCTGATCACCGACCTCGAACAGCGCATCACCGCGGTCAACCGCGCCTTTACCCAGATCACCGGCTACAGCGAAGCCGAAGCTCTCGGCCAGCGCCCCAGCCTGCTCTCCTCCGGCCAGCACGACAACGCCTTCTACGCCGCCATGTGGCACAGCCTGGCGGCCAACGGCCACTGGCAGGGGGAAATCTGGAACCGGCGCAAGAACGGCGAGCTGTACCCCGAGTGGCTGACCATCAGCGCCGTGCGCAACAGCGATAACCAGATCACCCACTTCGTCGGGGTCTTCGCCGACATCTCCAGCCTCAAGCATGCCCAGGCACGCCTCGATCATCAGGCCCACCACGACCCGCTGACCGGCCTGCCCAACCGCCTGCTGTTCGAGAACCGTCTGCGCAGCGCCCTGGATGGCTCACGCGCCGACGACCAACTGGGCGCCGTGCTGTTTCTCGACCTCGACCGCTTCAAGCAGATCAACGACAGCCTCGGCCACCCAGTCGGTGACCAGTTGCTCAAGGCCATCGCCGCGCGCCTGAAACTGCAGCTGCGTGATATCGACACCGTGGCCCGTCTCGGCGGCGACGAATTCATCATCCTGCTGCCCGGCCTGCACCAGCCGCAGGACGCCGAACAGGTCGCGCAGAAACTGCTCGAATGCTTCCGCGCACCGTTCCAGCTCGACAACCACGAGTTCTTCATCAGCGCCAGCATCGGCATCAGCCTCTACCCCAAGGACGGCCTCGACGTCGCCACCCTGGTGAAGAACGCCGACGCGGCCATGTACCAATCCAAGGCCAAGGGCCGTAACCGCAGCGAGCTCTATACCCGCTCGCTGACCTTCCAGGTCAACGAACGCATGGCCATGGAACAGGAACTGCGCCGCGCTCTGGAGCGCGACGAACTGTGCCTGTACTACCAGCCCAAGTTCTGCCTGCGCAGCCAGAGCCTGGTCGGCGCCGAAGCGCTGGTACGCTGGCCGCACCCGGTGTTCGGCGACATCCCGCCGGCTCGCTTCATCCCGGTGGCCGAAGAAAGCGGGCTGATCCTGCCGCTGGGCGACTGGGTGCTGGAACAAGCCTGCCGCCAACTGCAGGACTGGCAGGAAAGCGGCCACGGCTTCGGCGCCCTCTCGGTCAACCTTGCCGGCGCCCAGCTGCATCAGCCCGGCCTGCTGCCGCGCATCAGCACACTGCTGCAGCGCTACAACCTGGCGCCGGAGCTGCTGCAACTGGAGATCACCGAGAACTTCATCATGAACCAGGCGGGCGAAGCGCTGGGCATCCTCCACCAGCTCAAACAGCTCGGCGTGCAACTGGCCATCGACGACTTCGGCACCGGCTACTCCTCGCTCAGCTACCTCAAGCGCCTGCCGCTGGACGTGCTGAAGATCGACCAGTCCTTCGTCCGTGGCCTGCCGGACGACCCGCACGACCTGGCGATCACCCGCGCCATCATCGCCCTGGGCAACAGCATGCAACTGACGGTGATCGCCGAAGGCGTGGAGACCAAGGCGCAGGAACTCTGCCTGGCCGCCGAAGGCTGCCTGCAGATCCAGGGTTACGTGGTCAGTTGCCCGCTCTCGGCCGAGGCCTTCACCCGGAAATTTCTCCCGCCAGGTCAAGCGGTTGGCGCTGGCGAGAACGCGCCGGTATAATCCGCCGGCCTTCTGGGGGCCTATAGCTCAGTTGGTTAGAGCAGAGGACTCATAATCCTTTGGTCCACGGTTCGAGTCCGTGTGGGCCCACCATATAAAACAACGACTTAGGTCAGCCACCGTGCTGGCCTTTTTTCGTTTATGGGCTCGATAAAAAATTTGCGTACCGTTTTGCGTACCGTTTCTTTTTTGCTGCGACGGAACGAAACGAGCGCTTTAGCTCGCAGCTCGACACCCAGGCAGCACGCCAATGGGCTTGTGCTACCGCCCAAACGGGTACGGGATTAGGTGTTCAGGCCGGAGAAAGGAGCTGCGTATTGCCGGAAGCGCGACACGCAGTGAGTATTGCCGCACCTCGTTTGCGACTCACTTGAGCTGTCGCACTCTCCCGCAGCAACACACGGACGATGTCGCATAAGACGTGAAACCCAATTTAAATGCCGCCTAGTCACTTCTGAGTGGCAGGCTTGACCCAATAACGCTCGACTGTCCTCACCGTAACGCCTAACTGACGCGCGATATCAGCTTTAGATAGGCCTTCGGTCTGCAATCGACGAGTCTCATCGCGGGTCGCATCAGCCTTCTGGCCACGAATTCCTCTCGCTGCATCTTTTGAGGTGACAGGCTCGAACCGCCCGGCCTCCAGAAGCAACCGAATTTGCTTGTTGTTCGCGCCAAGGTGCTCTTCAACCGCCTGACCAGCCGAGCGCGCCTCAGCAACCAAAAGCAATTGGCTCGGTGAAACGCCCAGCACTCCACATAGGGCTACCAGCGTGTCAATTCTGACTGCGGCCAGCCCCTTCTCGATCTGACGTAAGTGGGTAGCGTTGACGACTTCAGCACAAGCTTCATGCGTGAGGCCAGCCCGAAGCCTCACGTCTCTAACTACCTCACCCAACACCTTTTCGTAGCTCATCTATCGCGCTCAGAAAAGGAAGTATCAAGCCACCTTTGACGCGACACATCGTGATGGCATAGCATTACCTTGTTTCGCTACCACCAGCCACATACCGCTGTCAATAAATACAAATCAGATTCTCAAATTACTGGAGAAGCCCATGAACACCACGACACAAACCACACCCGCAGGCGGCAAGCTTCAGCTCAAGATGAACATGGAATCGCTGCAACTCCGCGTGGAACTGAAATCGCTGCTTCAGTTGTTCGGCGCACAAACATCCCTGGCAGAGCTTGCCATCACAGAGTTTGGAGGCGAACTCCGTGTTGAAGAGGCACAGGAAGCTGGGGGCTCGCTCTACTACTTGCCGCTACGACTAACCCCAGACTTCATTGACCACATCCTGGATCAACTTTGCCCGGATAGCAGACGCGCAGCCATTGAGTGCCTTAATAAGTATCGCTCTGCATGGAACAGGGCCGATCAAGACACCGCACAGATGCTGGAGAAAAATGCTGATCTGCGAAGATCACTACAGCTGTTCAAGAAACAAGAACAGATGGTCCACACTCTCAGGAAGATGCTCTCCTCGCTTCAAAAAAACCGCCAACCGGCGCTCTAACTCAGGGCCGCCGTCATGACTACCAAACGTCCAAAAGAGTTTTTAACTCCCACGCCCCAAGAAATCCTTAACGCAATAACGCTCTGGCAGAGCATGCACGGGGCCCCCAACGGGCAAATCACGCGGGTCGCAAGGATGGAGCGAGAATTCACGACAGTCTTCGGGGGCAGCTTCGGCACCGTCTCGATTGATCAATTGCCGCAGGCGATAGATGTACTGTGCAATGTCATCGCCAACCTGGACCTGCTTAGCCTCAGGTCGGCGACCAAGAGACTGGAACTGATCATGGAGCATCTGGTCACGACAATCGGCAAAGGGTCAGGTCGTGCAGGCTTCGCCGATGCAGAAGCCCTCACAAGCGCACTCCAACTCGCGCGACTAGAGCCAGACTTCCCTTACACCTACCCGGGCTGGGCTAAGTAAAATGGCCGACCTCACTCCGCTGGCTGAACTTTTTCCGGGTTTCAGCCTGCCTATGCCAGGCAGCTCAATGTCGGATAAAAAGGCACTCAGCTGCGCCAGCAAGCACTTTCCTAGCACGTCAGGCCTGCAACATGCAGCAGACTCCATGAGCGGTAGTGGGCAGCTAGCTGCCCCAGCTATTGCCCGGAATGTCACAAGCCATCCTCAGAGGATATGGATCAATCAACCATGAATTCACTGAAAGAAATCACAGAGCTACTTTACGCAGTAGGGGTGTCCATGCCCGGCAGCCCCATGTCCGACGAAGAGGCACTCAGCTATGCCCGAAAGAACTTCCCCTATGGAAATTTTTGCCTGGTGCGTGACTGGCTGTGGCTCGATATAGAGACCACGGACGCTCAACGGCATGCCCTGGAGAAGACACAACGCCAGCCGGCTTTGATCTATGCGCACCAGGTTGTCTTCGACAGCGAGCGACGATGGGATGTCGGCGACTTCGTGAGAACTTCGCTACTGCATCAGTTCAGCGAGGGATTTCATTTCAGAACGCTCAATTCTGTGTACCTGCTACTGGGCCCCGGTACTCGCAAGCCTGCCAGCGCCGACACCATCGCATGCCTGATTTAAGCCATTGAGTATCCCGGTGAACACACGGCCTCAACCAGCAGTTGATCATTGATCTGTGAGGAGCAGTAATGCGCCCAATTTCTCCCGAGAATATGCGGAAGCTGCGCAAGGCTCAGGCATACCCTTTCAGCCAGCCGGTCACGGCCTATCTCACTGATGCCCATATCGCGGCATGCTGCTGCCTGGGAGTAATGCATCGACATGTCAGGGCTGATCCGCTCGGTGGGCGATTTGCCGATGGGCGTCTGATCCGCACCTCGGACATCCTGCGTATCGAACTGGAGGGAGAGTTCTGGGTGCTCCACACATACACAGGAAGCTTCTATGTCATCGCCTCGTTCCACCCAGGTGGATACCAATCCCTAATGGACTATCAGGCATTTCTGCCTCAGGGCTTCTATCCGACGCCTGATCGGCTCCACTGACTCAATTCAGAAAGAGGCCAAGCCGTGTCATGAAGATCATAACTCCTTCTTCATCTCCACGCCTGGGATCATTGCTGGTCTTTCCGGGGATATCAACGACCTGTTCCTGACTCACCTTTTCTGGGCCGGCCCGATGTGTAGCGAGCCAATCCAAGGGGCGTTGCTATTCAAGATTGGGGCCCAAAATCTGCGACACGACTACCGTGCCGCATGGGCGATTGCGACATAGCTGGCAACCAGTACTCCGGCAGCCACAGGCAGAAACCGGCCAAAAGCGGTCACTTGACTGTTTTTCCCGATGAGCAGCGACACAACAGTAGCGATCACCTGCTCTACGCCTTAGCAGGTGATCACTGCTCAACAAGCGACGTTCCTTCGAGATAATCTGTCGAAACCGTTGTTTGGCTGAGCGGTAACAGACGCACTGTCGTGCTATATCCTGCAGCAAGTGATAACCGATGAGGCAATCCGCCCCGACTGGGATTGATCAGGAACAAATAACTGGCTCCTGACCATCTTGGCAAAGCGCATACCGCGGATCAATGACGCAGCGCTTCCTGCGCGGCCATCGTGTCTGCACGTTCAGCATCTTCCAGCCACGATTGCGCAATAAGCTCAAGCATTGCGTGGGTGCGTACGAAGTCCAACGACGCCTGCGCCCATTCTTGTGCTTGTTGAGCCAAGCTTCGCTCCTGGTCACCACCCTCTCCGAACGCTTTGCAGAACACGCCTCGCATGTTGACCCTTTCGATTCGAATCCCAAGTTCTACATGCGAAGAAGCGATCGTCTCGATGACATGCCGAACGGCTTCGTGTGGCCAGGCTCCATCCGTAGGGCTCGTTGGCGCATGCGCCAGTACTTGGCCGATCAGCTGATCGGTAATGTCCTGACGATTCTGTTCCGCTGCCAGGCATCGGAGCTCAAGGCACCACGCCAGCAAGGCATCCTGATTAACCTCTTGATCCGTCTGACCTGGCAGGGACTTCAAGCTTTTCAGCAATTGATACGCAGTAGTGGCACGGCTCTTCTGCAATGCAGAGGCTTCCACCGGCTCTGCCCCCTTAGCCCTGAAAACCAGACATACCATCTGCATGAAGAAGCTCGGCTGCTCAAGCAGCATTCGATGCAAAGCTTTAGGGTCATGGCGCAGCATAGGTAGGTAGGCAAACTCCAGGCTCGCCATTTGTTCCAGCGTCGTGTCCGGTCGCTCGGCCAACTCCCTCATGACCTTTTCAACGTCAAAGAAACCTGTGGCCAGCCGAGCACCAGTCTTGGCGTTTTGCTCTGCAACGCCTTCCATCAGCAGCGACACGACTTCCTCTGTCGGAATCTCACCGAGTCTACGGGATACGGCGCTCAAGGCGGCGACAGGACGTCCGACCTCTCGGTATTTTCCCACTGCATAGAGCAGCTCATCGGTGCTCACTTCGAGGGGGTATGGTGATTTTTCAGTCCAATAAGCTCGCGCTACCTCATCGCCGAAGGATTCGACGTACAGCCATGTCTGCCTATCCTCTGGGATACGCTCGATCACCCTCGCTACACACTCAGAAGGCAGGCCACTGCCCAGAAGCGCCGAACGCACCTCCTCTTTCCACCTATCCTCGAAGCGTACGATCCCGTCCGCCATAACTGCTCCAGCTGCGAGCTCACGCTCCTTAACAGCACTCGCAAGCAGGCCTGTGAACAACGCAAGGCGTTCGTCGTAGGACAGCTCAAGACGCAACGCGGAGTAAATCACGGAGTGCGAAATCTTAGCGCGGCCCGCCAGCTGCAGGACGCCCTGAACGCCTAGCCTCTCATGCACCGCCGTCATGGCCTGCAAGCGGGCATTTTCAACGAGCTGGACAAAATCGGCACCTTCGTCATCAATGCCGTCCACAGGTGGCGTCCAGTCATCAAACAACCAAGTATGCTTTTCTACCAGCGCTTCGGGTGCGTACTGGTCGATCAGGGGCATCAAGCGTTCAATCCGCTCCGCCGACATCGCCCAATTTGCGCTCGAATACTTCTGGTGATGCTTGACCTGCACGTTCAAGGCCTTCCAGATTTGCGTTCGGTTATCAACGTCGGCGACGCTCAACACCTCGCCGAGCCGCTCGACGGCGGACTCGAATGGATCCTGCTGAAAGCTATGCAATGATTCAATCAAGGTGATCCAGCGCTCTGGCAGCGAGCCTGCAGCTTCGATCGCCAGCGCGATGATCTTGGCCTCACTCTCCCAGACCAAACCATAAGTCAGGGTTTCACCGTGATCCTGCCCATACTCCCGAAATTTCGGCTTTTCGGTTGGCGAGCTGGTATCCCCTGAACTGGGAAGCAAGCTGACGAGGAGCGACCAAGCAATGCTCGGGACAGTGTTCACGGTGGATTGCAGAACGGCCAAACGACGCTTCGTCCTCACAGAAGTGCTTGGCACCCAAGAGAGGAAGATAGCGCGCAGGCTGTTGATGGGACGGTTGCTTAACTTGCCGCCCGGGTCGATCGCCGCAAGCTTGGCCAGGCTCAGCACTGCCCGCTCAAAGTAGTTCGCATCCCAAGCGATCACTTCCAGCGCCCACAACAATCCGCAGTGGTATGTGACTGGCGTGAGCATTCCAGGATGCTCGTCGAAAATGGGCAAGATGCTCGGCGAGGCGCCCTCAAGCTGGCGCTCGAGGGCTTCAAGAAAAGGGCCTGGAGATGCCTCTGCAAGTAGCACGAGATTCTGGCTCAGACTGGCCATCAACGTGGAGTCGCTCGATAGCCCAGGAATCGATCTGACCAAGTCGTCTACAAAGGTTTGCGGATCACCTCCGGCAACTGTGAACCCCGCATGTCTATGCAACACGGCCATGTGTAGCAGCGTAGTCATCAGCCCGTTTCTGAGCTGTTCACTATGAGAAGTATCTTGGTCGCGTTTGCTGCGTAGCAGGAAGGGTTCGTCTGCAGTAGGTGGTTTGTGCGACGCCACAGCGCTCTGGAAAACGGCGATCAGAGCCGCTTTAAACTGTTCCAGGTGCCGGCGCCCAACCCGATGGGCAAGGTGTAGAAACGCATCGACTGGAGCTTTGGTGGCCCACAAGTTCTCAATGCGCTCGATGGGCGAATCCTGCATGGCTAGGAATCTGAGCAGTTCGTCCTCGGTTTCGTCATAAGGTTTCTGGCTGAGCGAGCTGAGGATTTGTTGATCATGTTCAACATCGCAGACCCACGCTCCCGCCAGCATGGCCGGTATCAGTGCGTCAGCATCGCCGACCCACGTGGGCAATTCAGCGGTACCACTTGGCTTCTGTCGAGCTAAGACCGCCAGGCTGCGACCACAGGTACGCGCAGCGTTATACCCTTCGCTTTCAGACATGCCCATGCCGGTGAACGCTTTGCCAAGCTGGGTACTGGTGGGACGTGCCAGTTCTACATGATCACTCTTCTTGTCCTCTGCTCCGGCGCTTATCACTGTTGGCCCCGAAGTCTTCAGGATGCCAACACAGCTGCGCGCGGCCAGTCTGGGCAAGTAGATAAGGTTGCTCGTGTTAACTAGGTGTCGAGCGGCCTCCTCCGTCTCAACGATCAATGTGCGTGCTTCCAGCGTCTTGCGCACCGGCTCGGGCGCTTTGCGGATAGCTGCGACCGCAAAGGCGATGACCTCATCTGTAGTGTCTGCGGCAAACGCCAGTCGCCCACTTCCTTGGGCCAAGTTTCGCAGCAAATCTTCTGCCTGGGATTCGCGCCCGGCGAGCAGAACATCTTCGACTAGTGCAGGTTCGAAGCGACGGGAAAAGGACTCCCAGAACTCATCCGTGCTGATCACTCCGTGTTGGGGGGCGCGTCTGAATGCATGTCGTGCCCAACGCGAGGCAACTGCCGGGCTTTGCGCAAGCCAATCCTCCAGCAACGGGCCATCAAGATAGACGACACGCTTCCACTCACCTAGCTCATTTTTTTCATCAAGCCAGTCCTCAACTTTTACCTGTGGCGTGTCCCATGTCCTGGGCGAAACGATGACTAAGGTGCACTCAGCACGATCGTCAGCAATGACCTCTTCGGTGCGCTTGCTGTAGTCACCTTCGGCCTTGGTTTTGCCGGCACCGTTGGTTCCGAACTCCCAAATCGACTTTCCGTCGGGCACGAACGGGGATGTTGCATCGACGTCGAGATAACCATCGAACCCTCGAACTTGCCCCATGTCTCCGTGCAAAAAACGAAGCCGACGCACCCGGGAGGCGGTGGCCCAGGTGAGGTCAGCCACCAGTTCGGGAACTTTATCCCTGCCTTGGAGGGTGTCGGCCCACTGCCCTAGCTCAAGCGCACTGATCCACTTCAATGTTTTTCTCCTTTCACATGGCGCAGCGGTGGTGGCCGAGACGGTATGCCCCCCTTGCAGAAGCGACTCTAACGCACGCCAGAATGAAACTGCTAGGCACTCAGCATGGCTACAGACAGCGGCTTGCGCCATGCCTCGGCAGGCAAGTCTCCAATGGAACAGATGGAAAAGAGGACGTATGTATTTATCGGGCAGACTGGCCGCTTCTGGCCGATTGCAGCCTGTCATGACCGGCAGCTGCCGGCCAAAAGCGGCCTGTCGCGAAGGGCAGGTTTCAGCTAAAAGTAGATAAGGGCGCGTTAGCGGAGCTCGTTTTTTTGTCCTGACGAAGTGGTAGATGGGCGAATCGGCGAGACCGAAACTCATATCGCAGGGTATGAGCGCCAAGCCCCGCCCATCAGATACCGAGGGTTTGGTGGTTTGAACGATCTATCCGGATAGCTCCGGTTTGGCACCAGGTTTTTGCTCGTCGGAGTTTTGCGCGCTGGAAGACGCCTCGATAGACGATGGGTTTTCCTCATCCAGCTGGCAAATCGTGCAGTTCTGGCTATCTGGATGATTAGTTTCGACATAGCGAACGCGGCGGCTTCCCGATTGCCGGTTTGCGCTCACGCGGAAACGGGGTCGATCAGGGGTCTTCATATTCAATCCCTCACGTAGCGAAATAGATGCTTGGTAACGTCGCCTGGAGGCTGCGAACGGTGATGGATTCCCCGGGCCTCAAGGGGGCTGGCATGACGTGCTCAACCCTCAGGACTGTGCTCAACCTGTTCGCAATAGCGACGGAAATTATCCGTCAGGTCGGGTGGGCATACGCCGCACTGGCGATTCCCCGGCACGGCGTGATCGATGAACGCGGGATAGGGCAAGTTCAGTTCCGCCATGATGTCGCGGAAGCGCTCCAACGTTATCGCTTCACCGAGTCGGGGATTGCGCTGCTTTTCCTGGGCGATGGTCGAGACTCGTCGGCCGCTGTAGTCATGGCTGGGATAGACCAGGGTGTCGTCTGGCAGCGTGAACAGCTTGTTTCTAACGCTGTGAAACAGGTCGTCGGCGCTGCCGTTCTGAAAGTCAGTCCTACCGCAGCCGTCGATGAGCAATGCATCACCGCTGAACAGGCGATCAGCGAGGAGATAGGCAAAGTGCCCGTCTGTGTGCCCGGGGGTATGCAAGGGTGTGAACTGCAGGCTGCCGACGATGAAAGGGACACCTTCTTCGATGCCCACATCCGTGCAGGGCAACTTGTCGATAGCCGGCCCCGCGATACGGCAGCCGGTCTGCTTCTTCAGCTCCAGCGCGGCGGTGATGTGGTCGGCATGTATGTGGGTATCCAAGGTGAACGCCAGCTGCAGGTCCAGCCTGGCCAGCTCGGCCAGGTCGCGGTCCGTTGCGGAAATGACCGGGTCGATGAGCACGGCCTGGCCGGTGTCCTCGCACCCGAGTACGTAGGTATAAGTGGACGACACGGGCTCGAACAGCTGGCGAAATATCATGATGGTCTCGGCTAGTGGTGAGTGTTCAGCGGTGCCTGTTCCAGCGCACTGAGCAGTGCATACTTTTCCTGATCGATCTCGCCCCGCGTGCGGATACCCAGCCGGCGCAAGATCGCCAGCGGCGGGCACCAGCCCTGCAAGCCGTGTTGCAGAAGAAACGGCAGCACGACGCCAGGCAGCAGAAACCACTTTCGGTTTGCTGTCAGGCCAAGTAGCAAGCCAGACAGCGCGAGCGAGGAGGCATTGACCTCAAGCACGCGCTCCACGTCCCACTCGCGATCCAGGGCGTCGATACGCTGAAGGATTGCGCTTCGTCCCATCCCGCTGAATCGACGAATGTTCTCGTCCGTTTGCCGATCGATTTCCTGATTCACAGGTTGGGACGTTGAGCGGCGAACCCGGTCCGCCTGGTCATGATTGGTACTGTTTTGCTGTATCGATGACATGTTGATCTCCTGGTTCGCGCCGGCGGGGTGGGCGCGGCGAGGTGAAAAGTCACAGCGATGCCGCATATTTTTAGGACGAGTGCGGGACGTCGAGTTCCGACCGGGCGTCCGCTGTAGCGTCTATACGATCTATTGAAATATATATTGATAAATCGTATTGTCAAATCCACCTGACCCACCTGAACAAAATGGCCCACATGGCAGATCTCGATATCGAAACGCTTCGTCGCAGTGCTGCGGACGCCTGCGGCTTGCTGAAAGTGCTCGGCAACCCTGACCGCCTGCTGTTGCTCTGCCAGCTGACCCAGGGTGAGCACTGCGTGGGTGACCTCGCCAATGCGACGGGCATTGTGCAGCCGACCCTGTCGCAGCAGCTCACGGTGCTGCGCCATAACGGCTTGGTCAGCACCCGACGCGAGGGCAAGCAAGTGCATTACAGCATCGCCAGCCAACAAGCGATGGAGGTTATGCAGGTGCTCTACCGGCTTTACTGTCAGCATCCCGAACGCGAGGAACCCTCGACATGACGATTGACTGGGTACATTTCACACCGTGGTCCTCGCTCGCCGGGGGCGCGCTGATCGGTCTTGCTGCGACCTTGTTTATTCTGTTGAGCGGAAGAATCGCGGGCATTAGCGGCGTGATCGGCGGCTTGATGCGGCCAGGCAAAGGCGATGTGTTCTGGCGTGTTGCCTTCATTACCGGGCTGGTGATCGCGCCGGTGCTGTTTCAGGCCGCGTTCGAGCAACCAGACATCGACGTAGAGGCGAGCACCTTGACGCTAATCGCGGCTGGTGTGTTGGTCGGGATCGGCACGCGGTATGGCTCCGGTTGTACGAGCGGGCATGGCGTCTGCGGGTTGTCGCGACGGTCGCCGCGCTCGCTGGTCGCGACGGCCGCCTTCATGGCCAGCGGCTTTCTGACCGTGTTCGTCATCCGCCACCTGCTGGGCTGAGGAGTTGCCATGAAATTGCTGAGCGCCTTTGTAGCGGGGCTGATTTTCGGCCTCGGCCTGATCCTGTCAGGGATGGCCAATCCGTCCAAAGTGATCGCCTTTCTCGATCTGGCCGGTCCGTGGGACCCCTCGCTCGCGTTCGTTATGGGCGGTGCGATTGCGGTCGGCAGTGTCGGGTTCTATTTCGCCTCCAAACGGTCCCGGGCGGTGCTGGGAGATGTCATGCGAATGCCCACCGCCACCCGGATCGATCGCCCTCTTGTGCTGGGCAGCCTGGCATTCGGAGCGGGATGGGGGCTGGCCGGCTACTGTCCGGGTCCGGCGGTCGCGACGCTTTTGAGTGGTCGGAGCGAACCGCTGATCTTTGTCCTCGCCATGTTGGCGGGTATGGCGCTCTACGAGATGCAGACACGCTTTTCAGGGAAGCCGCAGTGAAAGGTTGCGGTCGCTGTAAATCGAAAGATCTAAGGCTTCCGGAGCGCAACGATGGTTGAGGTCGGGCTCGGGCTATTGGTCGGCCTCGTCCTGGCGCTGACCGGTGCCGGCGGCGGCATTCTCACCGTACCGTTGCTGATCTTCGTGGTCGGGCTCGAGCTGCATCAGGCCGCGCCCATCGGGTTGATGGCGGTCGGGCTCGCGGCCTGGGTCGGGGCGGTGATTGGTTTGAGGGACGGCATTGTCCGGTACAAGGCGGCGGCCCTGATGGCCTGCTGCGGTGTGCTGCTCGCGCCCGTCGGCGTCTGGCTGGCCGCGCGGGTAGAGCACGATGTGCTTGCCGTGGTGTTTGCGCTGGTGATGTTCTGGGTTGCCTTCAGGGCATTCAGGCGCCCGCCGAACGATGACTCGAACCCGAGAGCCGTGCCCTGTCGGCTGAACCCGCAGACGGGCCGTTTTCACTGGACCTCACGCTGTGCAGCGACCGTCGCCGCGTCCGGTACCCTGGCGGGTTTTCTCTCCGGCTTGCTGGGGGTCGGCGGCGGGTTCGTGCTGGTTCCGGCGCTCAGTCGCTTCAGTGATCTGCCGATGCGTTCGATTGCCGCCACGTCGTTAGCGGTCATCGGCCTGGTGTCGGTCAGCGGCGTGTTGTCCGCCGCGCTGACGGGTGGCATTCAGTGGGCAGTGGCGCTGCCGTTTTCGGCCGGTGCGGTGCTGGGGATGTTTGCCGGCCGCACGGTTTCATCTCGCCTGGACGGGCGCGTGCTGCAGCGAGGCTTCGGGTTGGTAGCGGCTGTTGCCGCGTCGGCTTTGTTGCTTCAAGTCGCCTTCTGATCGCGCGCCCGCAGGTAGCAAGCCAGACACCTGCGCCGCGCGACCGGATAAGACGTTAGCCTTCCTGGACCGGCAGGTTTGCCGCCTTCCAGGCCATCCAGGAGCCCGGAACATTGGCCACATCACGAAAGCCGGCCTTCTTGAGGATGCTGGCGGCGATGGAGGCGCGATAGCCGGAGCCGCAGTAGGTGACGGTGGTCTTGTCCGGATCCAGCTCGTTGAGCCGGTCAGCAAGGTGCGCGACGAAGATGTGCCTAGCGCCAGGCACCCGGCCCGCCGCGACCTCTTGAGGGCTGCGTACATCCAGCACCTGCACATCGGGCGCTTCACGACGTGCATTCAGTTCATGAACCGTCCATTCCTGAAGCCTGTTCAGCGGTAGCGCCGCGTTCTGCCAGTCCGTCATGCCGTTGCGTAGATAGCCGCGAATATCGTCAAGGCCTATCCGGTAGAGCTGGGTGACAGCCTGGTGAACATCGTCGACCGATTCGCCCACCAGCAGGATCGGGCGAGCGTCGTCGAGCATCCAGCCAGCCCAGTTCACGAACTCGTTGCGCAGGGCAATGTTGATCGCCCCGGGCACGTGCCCGCCGCCAAACGCGAGGATCGAGCGGACGTCCACGACCTGCATGCCGCGCGCCGCCAGTGTCTCGAACTCGGACGGCGCGAGTGGCGGTGGTAGGGAAGCGCCCTCCATCTGTACGGCCGAACGCACGTTCAGCTGTTTCAGGCGCGCGTAGTGACGGGGTGGTTCCGGCATGTCCGCCAGTAGCCAATCGATAAACTCGTCCTCGCTCCGCTGCTCGCGCAACGCGGGGTTGAAGAGACGCTCGCTGCCGAGCGTGGAGTGGCGTCGGTCGCCGATGGATTTGCCGCAGGCCGAGCCGGCGCCGTGGCAGGGGTAGATTTCGATCCGGTCGCCAAGGGGCAGGTAGTGATCGAAAAGTGTGTGGTACAGCGCGCCGGCGAGTTTTCGTTCACTGCCTTCGCCCAGCAGGTCGGGGCGCCCGACGTCCAGGTTGAACAGGGTGTCGCCGGTAAACAGCGCGATCGGCTGGTCGCCCTGCTGGGCGTCGAACAGCTGCAGGGAGATGTGTTCTGGCGTATGCCCGGGCGTGTGCATGACTTGCAACGTGGCCTGCCCGAGCTCTATGGTCTCGCCACCGCTGACCTGGCGAAGCTCGAACTCGTAGTTATCCGCGCGACCGCCGATGATCTGTGCCCCGGTGCGCTTCGCCAGCGCCTGGGCGCCGGACACGAAGTCGGCATGGATATGTGTTTCGATGGCGTAGGCGATTCGCAGGCCTCGCGCCTTGGCCATTTGCAGGTAGATATCGATGTCGCGGCGGGGGTCGATGACCGCGGCTACCGCGGCCTTGCTGTCGCCGATCAGATAGGAAATCTGCGCCAGGCCGTCTGTATAAAAAGGTTCGAAAACAAGCATTGCCACCTCCGACGATGGTTAACGGATTGCTCAGTCAACTATTCGGACGGTGTGCGTGGCTGGACGTTCAGGCTATCGAGATGCCGTCATCAGGGAGCGGGAGCCTGCAGGCTGACCACCAGCTCGACGACGAGACCATCCGCCTGCGGTACGAAACGCAGATCGCAGGCACAGCGCTCGGCGATCGCCTTGACAATGGACAGGCCCAGACCACTGCCTTCACCTTCGCCGCTGCGCCAGAAGCGCTCCGTCAGACGCTCGAGCATTTCCGGCGGGATGGCCGAGCCGTGATCCTGCACGCTGAAGCGAACCCGGCTTTCATCCAGCTGGGAGATCGTCAAGCGGATGGTCGTGCCGTCCTGGGTATGGCGGCGGGCATTGTCGAGCAGGTTGCGCAATGCCGCGACCGCCAGGGTGGGCGGCATCGCCAGTGGGCGAAGGGAGACCTCTTGCGCCCCGCACAGCTCGATGTGCGGCCCAGGCTGCTGGCTGGCGTCAGCGATCGCCAGTTGCGCGACTTCGAGCGCCGTGCAACTGAGCCCGTCATCAAAGGACACGCGGCCTTCCACTCGCGCCAGCATGAGCAGCTGTTCGAGGATCCGGTGCAGACGATCCGTGCCGACCTCGGCCTGGGCCAATGCCCGTTTCGCGGTATCGCCCTCGGTCATGGCCGCCACCTGCAGGTGGGTCTTGATGGCGGTCAGCGGGCTGCGCAGTTCATGGGCGGCGTCATCGGTCAGCCGGCGTTCGCGTTCGAGCATGTGCGCGATCCGCGCGAACAGCTGGTTCTGGGTTTCGACCAGGGGCGTCAGCTCTCGCGGCAGCCGCTCGATGTGCAACGGCTCCACCGAGTCGGCGCTGCGTTGCGCCAGGGCCGTGCGGATTCGTCTGAGCGGCGCTAGGCCGTTGCCGATTCCGATCCACAACACGATCAGGCTGCCCAGCAACGCGACGAAAACCGGCAGCGCCGCGGCCAGGAGCACCGAACGCTGGAGTGCGCTGCGCTCGTCAAGGCGATCGGCCGTGGTGATGCGCATGCCGTTCTGGATGAAGGTGAAGCTACGCCAGGCGGTATCGCCGATCATCTGGTCGTGAAATCCGGTGCGCTGAGCGTCGAGGGCACTGTCTGGCGTCGCATGGCTGCGCGCCAGGATTTCACCCCGTAGAGAGCTGATCTGGCAGGCCAGGCCGTTCTCGATGCCCAGTTGTTCGGCGCTCAGACGGGTGCCTTCGCCCAGTTGCGGTTGCGGCAATTGCACCAGCAGACCCGCGACCATCCGCGCCGACGCAGCAAGGCGCTGATCGAGGGACTGCATCAATTGATTGCGAACATCGAAGAGCATCCAGGTCGCGGCCAGCGCCCAGAGCAGCACGAAGGCCGAGCCAAGGGTGAGGGTCAGGCGCAGGCGCAAGCTCATGGGTCGGGTGCCTCGGTGGGAGCCGACGCATGGCCGGCAGGGCCCAGGCGATAACCGATCCCCCTGACGGTTTCGACGATGCCGTTACCCAGCTTGCGCCTGAGATGGTGGATATGGACATTCAGGGCGTTGCTTTCAACGTCATCGCCCAGTCCGTACACGGCGTCCTTGAGCTGCTCGGCCGATAGCACGCGGCCGGGATTCTGCAGTAGCGCCTGGAGCAGCGCCTGTTCACGGCGCGACAGGTCCACGGGTTCGCCTGCCATGAACGCCGCACAGGCGGCGGGATCGTAGCTCAGCGGGCCGTGTTCGATCATCTGTGTCGCCCGACCGGCAGCGCGGCGCAGCAGGGCATGCAGGCGGGCGGCGAGCTCACGCAGGTCGAAGGGTTTGACGAGGTAGTCGTCAGCGCCCGCCTGAAGCCCGGAGACCCGCTCGGTTACCGCATCCCGGGCGGTCAGGATCAGCACAGGCAGCTCGAGGCCGCGGCGGCGCAGGCGCTGCAGAAAGCGCAGGCCGTCTTCGTCAGGCAGACCCAGATCGAGAATCATCAGGTCGAAGCTGGCTGTGCGCAGCAGCGAGTCGGCCTGCCCGGCCGTAGCGGCATGGGCCACGCTGAAGCCCTGGGCTTCGAGCCCGGCGACGATGCCACTGGCGATCAGTGCGTTGTCTTCTGTCAGCAGTACGTGCATGTGGGAATCGCTTGATAGGCAGCAGTCAGTATCGTCCGCCTGGATTAACGGCGCGTTAGCAGATGGTACGCCGAGTTGCTCGTGCCTCAACGCCGCTCAGCCTTACAGGTTGTGTCCGGGCAAGCCTCGTTAATCGCCTCTTAATCCCGAGTCGGCAAGCTCGCCGTCGAATCGGGTAATCGGGTGTTGTGCATGCGAGCGCTTTTTATCTTTCTGGCCTGCTGCCTATGGTCCGTGCAGCTGGCGAACGCTTCGCCGTTCACCTTCGGTCAGAAGCAGCAGGACTTTCTGCCCGTGGACGAAGCGTTCACGCTGCACGTCGAGCAGCCTGACGCTGGCGGAGTCGTGCTGCGCTGGGACATTGCGCCCGGCTATTACCTCTACCAGGAGCGCCTACGATTCGCAGGGCTGGCACCGGGGACCGAGCCCCAGTTGCCGCCTGGCGAGCCCTACCATGACGAGTATTTTGGTGATTCGCGAATCTATCGCGACAGCCTGGAAGTGCAGCTCCCCGATGCGAATATCGCGTCGCTTGAACTCGGCTGGCAAGGCTGCGCCGATGCCGGCCTGTGCTATCCGCCGCAAACCCGCACGGTAGACCTGGGCGGCAGCAGCACGCCTCCGTCCACGCCGGTTCAGGCCGACGACCAGGCCTTGGCCAGCGGGCTACAGCAGCAGTCGCTGGGCTGGAGCCTGCTGATCTTCTTCGGACTCGGCCTGCTGCTTGCCTTTGCGCCCTGTTCGCTGCCGATGCTGCCTATCCTGGCCGGCATCGTGGTGGGTAGCCAGGCCGGGCCTCGCCGCGGCATGGCCCTGGCTGGCGCCTATGTATTCAGCATGGCGCTGGTCTACGCCGCCCTTGGGGTGGTGGCGGCGCTACTGGGTGCGAATCTGCAGGGATGGCTGATGCAGCCGTGGCTGATCGCAAGCTTCGCTGGCCTGTTCGTGCTCCTGTCGCTGCCCATGTTCGGCTTCTTCGAGCTGCAACTGCCGGCCGGCCTGCGTGATCGGCTGGAGCAGGCCGGCCGCCAGCGCCGGGGCGGCAGCCTCGCCGGGGCCAGCGCGTTGGGTGTGTTGTCCGGGCTGCTGGTGGGCCCTTGCATGACCGCACCGCTGGCCGCGGCGCTGCTGTACATCGCCCAAAGCGGCGACGCCCTGAACGGTGGCCTGGTGTTGTTCGCGCTGGGCCTGGGGATCGGTACGCCGTTGGTGCTGCTGGTGACAGTGGGCAATCGCTTCCTGCCCAAGCCTGGGCCGTGGATGGATCGCGTCAAGGTGTCCTTCGGTTTCCTGTTTCTGGTCGCCGCCCTCTACGTGCTGCGTCCGCTGTTGTCCGACCCACTCTGGGTAGGGCTGTGGGGCGCGCTTCTGGTCGTGGGCGCCAGCGGGCTGTTGCACCTGTCGCGGGAACTGGTGCGGCATCAGGCGCTCAGCCGCGCGGTGGCGTCGCTGGCTGGTATATGGGGCGTAGCGTTGCTGCTCGGAGCGGCTGGCGGCGCACAGGACGTCTTGCGGCCGCTCGGTGTATTCACGGGCAGCGTTGCGTCCTCGCAAGGTGCAGAGCCTGCACACGGATTTGTCGGCTTCAGCGAGCCGGCCGACCTTGATCGTGAGCTGGCTGCCGCCAGGGCCGCGGGCCAGTGGGTGCTGGTGGACTACTACGCCGACTGGTGCGTGTCCTGCAAGGTCATGGAAAAGGAGGTGTTCGGCGACGCGCAGGTGCAGGCGGCGCTAACTGGCGTGCGGATTCTGCGGCCGGACGTGACGCAGACCGATCCCGCCAGTCGTGAGCTGCTGAACCGCTATCAGGTCATGGGGCCGCCGACGCTGCTCTTCATCGGCCCGGACGGGGAAGAGCGACGTACCCAGCGCATCACTGGCGAGGTCGATGCGAATCAATTTCTGAACAGATGGAACCAGACTATGGAGCGTGGCTGATGCTGACGATCAACCTGGGGCCACTGGCACTTGCCGTCCCACATGTGCTGATGCTGGTGAGCCTGTTTATAGCGATGCTGACCGGCTGGTGGGTTGGGCGGCGCAGCGAGCGGAATCCGGAACAACAGCTCTTCAGGCTGCTGCTGGTGGCGCTACTGGTCGCGCGGCTGGCCTTCGTGCTGGTGTACGTCGAGCATTTCCGAGATGAGCCCTGGCGCGTGATCGACATACGTGACGGCGGTTTCATTGCCTGGCCGGGCTTGGTGGTGGCCGTTCTGTTGGGTTCCTTGCTGGCCTGGCGCGACAGCGGGCTGCGCCGACCGCTGGGCGCAGCGGTGCTGGTGGGTGTGCTCAGCTGGGGGTTCGGGACCTTTGCGTTGCACGCGTTCGAGCAGGGCACGCGACTGCCTGAGATGGGCCTGCGGGACAACCAGGGTAAACCCGTCGCCTTGCAGGATTACGTTGGCAAGCCCCTAGTAGTCAACCTGTGGGCCACCTGGTGCCCTCCTTGCAGACGAGAAATGCCAGTCCTTGCGCAGGCGCAACAAGACAACACCGACGTGACCTTTCTGTTCGTCAACCAGGGCGAGGGCGAGCGATTGATTGCCGACTTCCTCGACGGCGAAGGGCTCGGCCTGGAAAACGTCCTGCTCGATACCGGCGGTCGTCTGGGCCAGCACGTAGGGTCTGCGTCGCTGCCCACCACGCTTTTTTATGACGCCGAGGGACGCCAGGTTGGCAGCCACCTCGGCGAGCTGTCCCGTGCCAGCCTGGCGCGCGCCCTTGAGCAACTAGAGGTTAAAACCCAGCCATGAAACCGGTACGTTCACTTTCGTTTTTTATCTCAACGCTCGCCTTACTGCCGACGCCCTGGGCGCTGGCCGAAGCGCTGCCTCCCGCGGTTCAGGCCATTGAAGCGCGCGGAGCCAAAGTGGTCGGCAGTTTCGACGCGCCGGGCGGATTAAAGGGCTACGCGGCGCGTTACAACGGACAAGGCATTGCGCTGTATCTGACACCGGACGGTGATCATGTCGTGATCGGCAGTTTGCTGGACGCCGCTGGCGAAGACCTGACCAAGGCACCGCTGGAAAAGCTGGTGTATGAGCCGATGAGCAGCGAGATGTGGCAGCGGCTCGAAAGCAGCACCTGGATTGCTGACGGCGCGGCTGAGGCGCCACGGGTGATCTACATGTTTTCCGACCCGAACTGCCCGTTCTGCAACATGTTCTGGAAACAGGCACGGCCCTGGGTCGAAGCAGGCGACGTTCAGCTCCGTCACGTCATGGTCGGCATGTTGCGCCCGGACAGCGCAGGCAAATCCGCTGCGCTGTTGGCCGCGAAAGACCCTGAAGCGGCTCTCAATGAGCACGAGGCCGCGGGCAAGGCCAGCACGCTCAAACCCATCGAGCGTATCGCGCCCGAGTTGAATGAACAGCTTGAGGCGAACCTCATCCTGATGGGCGAAATGGGCGCCTCGGCGACCCCGGCTATCTATTACCTGGATGAGCAAGGGCGTCTGCAGCAGCATCAGGGCGCGCCTCGTCCCGAGGCGTTGAATGGCATCATGGGGCCGTTGTCAAAACGCTAGCAACACCACACGGTCAGTCAGCACCGGCACCTATAACAAGAACGATCTGGAGGCTACATGAACGTCCCCCTCTGGCCCTTGGCCGGGCTCTTCCTTGCGATCTCCGTGTCCGCGCACGCCGCGGATGCCGCTGCGGTGTACAGCAAAGGCGGGACCAACCCCGCCGCGATGGCGTGCGCTACCTGCCACGGCGCCGAGGGTGAAGGCATGGCTGCTGCAGGATTCCCCCGCCTGGCCGGCTTGTCGGCGAATTACATGCGCAAGCAACTGGCTGATTTCGCGTCCGGTGCGCGGGCGAATCCAATCATGCAGCCCATTGCCGCGGCCTTGAGCCATGAGGAAGCCGACGCCGTCTCGACGATGCTGGCTGACAAGCCGCAACCGCAGGTCGAGCGAATCGACCGCACCGCGTTGGTCGACGGGCCTGGCGAAAGCCTTGCGCTGCGCGGCGCCTGGGATCGCAACATCCCCGAGTGCGTCGCCTGCCACGGCCCCAGCGGAACGGGAGTAGGCGACGCCTTCCCACCGCTGGCCGGGCAGTCGGCACAGTATCTGTCGTCTCAGTTGACCGCGTGGCGTCAGGGCACCCGCAAGAACGACCCCAACGACCTGATGGGCCAAATCGCACGTAGCTTGACCGAGGACGAGGTAACGGCGGTCTCGACGTACTTCGCAGGCCTGACTGACAAAGGAGCAGCCAAATGAAGACCCATACAACCGCGCTGCTGTTGATGTCATTGGGCTTCCCGGTGCTCGCGGACGACATCGCGATGGAAGATCAGTCGCAGATCCTGACCGGAGCAGGTGATCCCGCCAGCAGCAAGTACTTCCAACCGCCAAAGGAAAGCGAACTGCCTGACAACACCTACGGGCAGTTGGTACAGCAGGGGCGCGCCATATTCGTCGATACCAAGACGCATGCGCCCGACTATGTCGGCAACGGCCTGGCCTGTGCGAACTGCCACCTCGAACAAGGCCGGAAAGCCAACTCTGCACCGCTCTGGGCTGCCTACACCATGTATCCGGCGTACCGGAAGAAAAACGACAAGGTGAACAGCTATGCCGAGCGCCTTCAGGGCTGTTTCCAATTCAGTATGAACGGCAAGGCACCCGAGGCTGACGGCCCCGTTATCGCCGCGCTTTCAGCCTATTCCTACTGGCTTGCAACCGGAGCACCCACAGGTCAAGAGCTGTCAGGTCGGGCCTATCCGGAAGTGCCACAACCCGAAGGCGGATACGACCTGGCGAAGGGAGAACAGGTCTACGACGCACAGTGCGCCGTCTGTCATGGGCCGAACGGGGAAGGGCAGAAGTCTGGTGACCTTTATGTATTCCCGCCACTCTGGGGCGCGGACTCGTTCAACTGGGGTGCAGGCATGCATCGAATCAACACGGCTGCGGCGTTCATCAAGGAAAACATGCCACTGGGCAAAGGCGGCACCCTGCCAGATGAAGACGCCTGGAACGTGGCGGCCTTCATGAACAGTCACGAGCGACCGCAAGACCCACGCTTGATTGATGGCTCAGTCGAGAAAACCCGAGATAAGTACCACGCCAATGACGGCGTGAACCTTTACGGGGAAATCGTAAACGGCAAGATGCTAGGGAAGGGGATCTGAGAAGCAGGCAGCCGCTAGTTTCCTCACATTGCGTTGACAGTCCGCTTGTGGCCGGTTGCGGCCTGTCGTGACGGCGTCCCCTACGTGCTCTGGCGAGCAAATGAGTGCAAATGGCTGGTCAGATGAGTGCAATTGCATATTGGCAAAAGCAACAGACAGCCCCATCCGCACGAAAGCTGTTTGCCCCAATGACATAGTCTAACTGCGACACCCTAGGCCTATCGCAAGCTCGCGCTGCGATACGAATCTTGTGCCGCATGCGCTAGCCGCGATACCCCCCGCATGTCGCAGACTCGGTTTGCGACACTCTGGGAGTGTCGCAGGGCACCGGTGCGGCACACCTAGTCTGTCGCCAACACGCGCTGCGATACGCTGACCATGTCGCATGCTGCTAGCTGCGATACACCCCGCATGTCGCAGCTGCGGTTTGCGACACACTTACTGTGCCGCATGCGGCATTAGCAGTGCCTGGTCAGGCACCGAAAGCAGCCGGAAGTGGCACCATCACCGCCACCTCTGGCGCAAAGAGTGCCAAAACTGGCACTGCTTTTATTGGTTATATTTCGGATAAAAAGCAATATAAATCAATTACTTAAATAACAAATACGTAACCAGAACCTCGACCAATGGCAAGCATTTTTGAAATGCATCGATTCTTGAGGCATCGCCTCTGGCGGGCATCGTGCTGCCGAGCTCGTCCCTTCAGCGCCACAGGCGCTGGCTGCTTTTTGATTTTGATGACAAAACGCTTGCGCGCGCTTTTGCTCACGGCGCACGCTGAATGAAGATGAAGTGGGCGCGCGAGTAAAAACGCGCCCCCATACTCGCGGCGCGAGTATGGGGGCGGTGGAGCAGTTCAGGCGTAACGGGAAAACATGGAGCGAAGGCGGAATAGTTTCAGTGAAGACTGAGCTGCTTCACCGCCCTTCGCGAAGCGGCTTAGCTTTGTCATCAAAAACAACTAAAAGAGATGACGACCATGCAATCACTCACACTGAAGAAGTACCAGACCAGAGCCCGCAATTTCTATCGAAAGCACTGCGAATCAGAGGCCCCAGATTCAGCGCAAATCTGCGCGGCTTTGCTAAAGAGTGCCAGCGAGTACAGGCCCAACAGCTTCGGTACACTAAAGAGCGCCCTGGCACATGACCAAAAAGCACGCGGCAACCACCAAGCAGCCAAAGCCATCAAGCAGCTCGTCAACCCAGTGACAGCGCAAGGCTCAACACTTCCCAAGAAACCCAAACTCAAGCAAATTCGCTCGATCTCCGAAGAAGACTACAGAGAGCTTCAGGAGCATCTACTAGCGCGTGAGTTCATGGATGAAGCCTGGTCGCTAGTACTGGCCTATTACCTGGGGGTACGCCCCTGCGAGATGCGCTCGATCACGGTGAAGGACAATCACGTCCATATCATCGGCGGAAAAAAAAGCGCTCCGCAGGATAGGGGCGCTGACAGAACACTGGTCATTGACGACCCTGCGGTACTCCAGGCTGTGGAAGGCGCAGCGAAATGTATGCGTATCTGCCCTCGTACCAATACAGCTATTCGGGATCGCCTACGCAAAGAGTGCCGAGCGCTGTGGCCAAGGCGCAAACAGCACCCAACCCTGAAAAGCTTCCGCCACCAACTGGGCTCAACCCTAAAAGCCTCCGGCGAGAGCGATGAGGCCATCGCTTACATGATGGGGCACCAATCCATAGAATCCATCAGCGTCTATGGGAACCGTCGATCTGGGGCTGGTCAAAAATTGCATATCAGACCTGCTCAGGACGCTGACTTGTCAAAAGTTCGCCAACCGAAGCAGCCTGCAGTTTTTGGCCGTGGGCGGGTGGTGGGACGAATCGAGGTGCCATCGCACCTCGCGAGGCGAATAACCACACTGCCTTTCCAAAGCGACCCACGAGGGACATAGCAGCCTTTGTCTGCTCCTATTTTGGAACACGGATAAGTGACCTGAGCAGTGCGCTACCGCGCACTGCTTTAGCGACTTGGGCGCTAGCTAGATCCTTGCCGAACGGATCAACTGGAAAGTTAATCGCCAACACCCAAAGCTATAGGCAATATCCCAAAGCTAGATTGGCTCAGGCGCTAAGCAGGCGTTCAAGGCCATCCCATTGCGACTGCACAGGAGGTCGTTCACGCGGATCAGCCAAACCCAGCTCTTCCAGCCGGTAAGACATCTTGCCGAAATTGCAGGCCGCGCAACTCACCACCAGGTTATCCAGATCATTGGTGCCGCCGTAGGCATGGGGCAGCACGTGGTCATACTGCGCCCAGAGGGTTTGGAAACCCGCGTGCTGTGAAACATTGGCGGAGCCCCAGGTAACCTGCTCGGGGTACAGCAGGCACGCCTTCTTGCGAACCTCGGGGCGGATCACGGGTATACCGCAATAGCGGCAGTGATAGCCATCGCGCGCATGCAGCTCAGCCATCTGCGTTTTGCTCGGCATGCGCGACTGCACTCGCAGGGCAGGATCAAGCGGCTGATCAAGCAGAGGCGTCAGCTTCACATAAGCGCTCTTGGCACCCCAGATGGACTCCAGCCAGGCTCTGTTCGTGTCGCAATCAGCCAGTTTGAACAGAGCCGACGCCAGCTCCCGATGGCCCGTGAGATGCGCAGAAACGGCTGCATCCAGATAGCGTGAGGTATCTCGGATTTCCGGAATCGACTCACGAAAGCAGTTTCTCATCCCTAGCACTCCACCTCAGCAGAGGGATGCACCAGCAACTCTGGACCCAGGCCATTTTTGAATAGCGCCACGATTGACACTGGAGTCAGCACGGTCACCACATCGCTAGTCATAGGCTGAGGAAGCGGGCTGTAGCCGTCGAAACCCCAGCACCACTGACGTCCGCGCCAGAGCAATACCGGCTGACCTTCATGCTCAACCATCGTGCCCTCCGGAAGGCCTGCCAGACTCGCTTGCCAGGTACGCTGGCTGTTATCGGCGTTCATGCGAGCGGCCTGCAGAACCTTGTCGATCCCGGCGGCAGACCGATCCTGATCCGGAAAGGTTTTGGCCCAGGCGGCCTTGAAGGCTTTGTAGCGATCCTTGCGACAGTCACCACAGGGGCGGTGCCCAGCGGCATAGCTGGTAGGCTCATCAAGAAAGAATAGTTCGGTGTAGCTGTTGGACGCCATCAACTCACGCTTGATGCCCTGATACTCCAAAGCGCAGGTGATCCAGCGGTTCAGTTTCCAGGGGCGCACGATCTCGCGTGCCGCATTGTGCAACTGACCACGATTCCCCATCAGCAGGCCTCTGGCCTTTACGCCATGCAACTGCCCCATCGGGTTCATTCGGTTTTGCAGAGGCATCGTGCGGACTCCATCGCATGAATCAGTTAAGGGGCTGTATGGTTCGGCATTTGGGGAAGGCGCTGCAGCCCCAGAACTGCTGGCCGGCCTTGGGGCCGCTTTTCACTGTGCGCACTAGCAACGCACTACCGCATTTGGGGCACTGGCGTTCACCCAATCGCCCAGCCGAGCCAGGATCGCGGCGGTGAACTGGATGACAGACAGATTTACGATCATGTGAAGCAGGTCGGTCAGTGTGTCTTGGTGGCCGGCAAGCCAGCTCTTCCGGAATGGCTGCAGGCACTCCAAGATGGCGACCGGAATAATTCCGACTACGGCAATGAGGGCTGTGCCGGGCCAATATGGCAAGCCTTTGTAAAGCATCCAGATCATCCAACCCGCCGTACCACCAAAAATAACTGGATAGCTGAACCAGCGAATCATGAACCTGAGGCAATTGGTCATCGTGCGCCCCCCTTGATGACCATAACGTTAAGCTGCTTCTGCGCTGCTGGCTTGAACGAAAAAGCTGATCTCAGCTGCTAAGACTTACCTGGCTCAAGGCCGAAGACGGATCGAGGCCAAATAAGCTGCGGAAGGTTCGAGAAAAGTGCGCCGCATCCGAGAATCCTGCTGTATGAGCAGCCACGGTCAAACTTCGGCCTTCCGTAATGTGTTGCAGCGCAGCGACCAGACGAAGCCACTTACGATAACTGCGCAATGGCAACCCGGTCTGTTCAACAAACCAATGAGAAAAGCGAGTCGGCGAAAGGTGGATCAGATCGGCCAACTCTTGCCTGCCATTAGCGGGTTTGCTCAAGGCTTTAAGGACAAGCTGCAGCCGTGGATCGATTATCGGCAGATCGGTGAGATTAAGAAATTGGCGAACCGCTCCTCGCATTTGTTGTGCTGAGATATCGGGAGTTGCCAACAGTCTTTGCAGAGTCGAAATGTTTTGTGCATCGATAGGCAAGATGTTCGTAGCGGCATTGAACACCTGTGTTTCCTCAGACAAGGCGTCAAGGTAAATCGAAATAACCTCCACCGCTTCGATTCGGTGAGTTACGCCTGCCTGGATACAGATAGCTCGGGCCGTGACACTGCTGTCGGGGGTGGTCACGGTCAAGTCATTGGTTATTCCGATGGTGATCTGGTGAGCCATGTGGCAGTGCCAATCATGATGACCGGCCTGCCCCGAAAATACTCCAAACCCTGGAGAGACCCAGGCCTTGCCATGCCAGCGGACACCCTGCGTTGCAATCACCTGACACTCCCTCGGCTTTTTTCGCGCCATGCTCTTCTGCCTGTCGCTCTGTCATTGAAACCACGACTATGCTTCGTAGCGAACAGGACTGCCTGTCCACAGAGGAAGCCTTGCAGATCCTCTAATTTGATCGAGATCAACGAAGTGCTGCAGTGGTCGAAAGAAGCACTCCTGCTTCGGAGCAATTTGCTATCGTCGCACTATCGCCTTGTTCGGTGAATCATCGTGCGTCGAATTGGATTGATCCTGGTAATGATTGCTAGTCTCGTGCTGCCGACCTTCGGCGGTATGGCTTTCAGCATGCCGGCACAGCCTTGCCCGATGCAGAGCGCCGATCATCAGGGCCATGCAATGGCCGATGCTCCGTGCTGCGAGCAAATGGATAAGTCTGATGGGGTGGCCAGTAAGTCCCCCTGCAAATCCGGCCAGGAATGCAAGACCGGAGGACTTCTCCAGACCACCGTTATCAAGAGCATATCCCCTCTTCCCTCACGCCCCGAGATATTGCTGACCCAGTCGGTGATTAAGAGAGAGCCCGCAGGACTCTGGCGCCCTCCTCGTTTCGTCTAATGCAGTGATCTTCGCGCCTTTAAACCAGGCGCATCGTCGCGACCACGCTTTTGGTGGCGACCTCGATCAATCGCATTGGAGGCGAAAGCATGCCCGCTTTCCTTTTCACACGCCGTGGCTATCTCGGCGTGTTGGCTGCCGCATTCTGGGCAGCTCCCTGGCTTGCCGCGCAGGCGCAGCCCCTAACCTTCGAACGAGCCCAAGCTCTGGCCGAGCAGAGTGCCCCTGAGAACCTCGCGCGCCAGGCGCAGGTGGCATCGGCACAGCAGGCTGTAGGGCCCGCAGACGCCCTGCCCGATCCCAAGCTTATTCTAGGCATCGACAACCTGCTGATCGAAGGCCCTGACCGTTACACCCTGAATCGTGACTCCATGACCATGCGCCGCATTGGACTCATGCAGGAGGTACCAAACGGCGACAAGCGTCTGGCCCGTCGCCAACTGGCCGAAGCCTCCATGACGCGGGCCGAAGCCGAGCAACGTGCCATGCAGTTGGGAATCAAGCGCCTGACGGCAGTGAGCTGGCTGGACGTGTACTACGCCGAACGCAGTGTTGGCCTCTTCGATCAACTGGATCGTCAGCTCGAGATGCTCCGCTCGACCGTGCAATCGCTGATTGCCGGCGGTAGTGCTCAGCCTGGCGAGCTGTTGCAGGCCGACCAGGAAGCTTTGGC
Organism: Pseudomonas alcaliphila JAB1; assembly: GCF_001941865.1. NCBI lineage: Bacteria > Pseudomonadati > Pseudomonadota > Gammaproteobacteria > Pseudomonadales > Pseudomonadaceae > Ectopseudomonas > Ectopseudomonas alcaliphila. Next base: position 4,644,094 of record NZ_CP016162.1, read on the forward strand.
ATTGCAGGATCGGCGAGACGAGCTGAATCGCGATGTAGCAGTGGCTCGTGCCAAGCTGCGCCGCTGGATAGGCAACGAGGCCGATCAGCCTTTGCAAGGAGGTGTTCCCAATCTGAGCCTGGAGGCACCGCACCTGCCGCAACGCATTGCCTCACACCCTGAGTTGCGCGCTGCCTCGGCCCGAGTCGGCGAGGCTAGCGCCGAGCTGAACGAGGCCATCGCCGAAAAGACTCCCGACTGGGGTGTCGAGTTTGCCTACAACAATCGCGACAACCAGTTCGGCGATATGGTGATGGTGCAATTCACCTTCGACCTGCCGTTGTTCGTAGGCACACGTCAGGGGCCCAAGATCAATGCCAGGCAGCACAGCGTGTCGCAGATGGAAGCCGAGCAGGAGGCGTTACTGCGCGCCCATCAGGCTGAGCTTGAAGGCGGTATTGCCGAGCTTGAGCAACTGCGCAGGACCTTGTCACGCACCGAAAAAACCTTGATCCCGCTTGCAAGCAAACGGGCCGATCTCGAACTAGCCGCCTACCAAGCCGGTAACAGCCAGCTCACATCCGTTATTACCGCACAGCGCGACCTGATCGAGGCGCAGCTGCGGCAGATTGAACAGCAGCGCAAGTTGAGCCAGCTCTCCGCAAGCCTGTATTACGCCTATGTGGAGGGACTGAGATGAAGATATCGGCATTTGGTTTTGCGGTCGCCTTGCTGGCCGTGGGCATTGGCGTGGCAGGCGGCTACTGGCTGGCCCAGCGGCAGGCCAAACATGAGGTTCTGCCCAGTTCTGCACCGACGGACGAGCGCAAGGTGCTCTATTGGTACGACCCGATGCAGCCCGAGCAGCGCTTCGATAAACCGGGCAAGTCACCTTTCATGGATATGGAGCTTGTCCCTAAATACGCGGGATCCGAGCAGGATCCGTCTGTCCTGAGCGTCCCCGCTCAAGCCGTGCAAAGCCTCGGAATGCGAACTTCTCCGGTGATCCGCGGTGTACTGCCCTCGGGTATCGAGGCGGTCGGTTCCCTGGCCTATAACCAGCGAGAGGTGGCGAACCTCCAGGCTCGCGCTGGCGGATTCGTCGAGCGGGTTTACGGGCGTGCCCCGGGCGATGTGCTGCCTGCCGGTACCCCCCTGGTCGACCTGCTGATTCCCGAGTGGTTCGCCGCGCAGTTGGAGTTCCTGGCGGTACTGCGTACCGCTGACATTCGCTTGATAAGTGCGACCCAAGAGCGCCTGCGCCTGCTCGGCATGCCTCAAGCGTTGATCGAGCAGGTTCGCCGCAGCGGCAAACCGCGGGCGGTGCAAACCCTCACCACACCTATCGCCGGCGAGCTCCAAGCCTTGCAGGTACGCGCCGGGATGACCGTGGAGGCGGGTCAGGACCTGGCCAGGATCAACGGGCTGTCCACGGTCTGGCTCGATGCGGCGATACCCGAAGCAATGGCTGGAATGGTTCAGGTTGGGGCTGACATCCGCGCCACCCTGACCGCCTTCCCCGGGCAACCGCTGCAGGGCCGCGTCATCGCTTTGTTGCCGAGTGCCGACCCGCAAACGCGCACGCTCACGGTACGCAGCGAGCTACCCAACCCTGCCGGTAAGTTGCGCCCCGGCATGTTCGCCGCCGTACGCCTGAACAGTACCGTCGAACAACCCGCGCTTCTTGTGCCGAGTGAAGCCGTGATTCGCACCGGCAAGCGTGCATTGGTGATGCTGGCCGAAGGCGACGGACGCTACCGTCCCCAGGAAATCAGTCTGGGCCGCGAGGCCGATGGGCGCCTCGAAGTGCTGTCCGGCCTAGAGGAAGGTCAGGCGGTCGTCACCTCCGGCCAGTTCCTCATCGATTCGGAAGCCAGCCTGCAGGGCATCATGGCCAGCCATGCCGAGCAGGACAATGAGAAGGAACTACATGAGTCCCATGGTGTGATTCGCGCTCTGGACGCTGAGGAAGTCACCCTGGAGCACGGGCCATTCGAGAGCCTGAATATGCCCGGTATGACCATGGCATTTCCACTGGCCAGCCCCGAAGTAGCGGCTGGGCTTAAGCCCGGGGATCACGTGCGTATCGGCGTCCGCCAGACGGATTCCGGCCTGCGGGTCGAGCGGCTCGTCAATCAAGGAGAGCGGCCATGATCGCGCGCCTGATCCACTGGTCTATCGGCAATCGCTTCCTGGTGCTGCTGGCGACCCTGTTCATCACCGCCCTGGGCGTCTGGTCGCTGCGCAACACGCCGTTGGATGCACTGCCGGACCTGTCCGATACCCAGGTCATCATCAGAACCAGCTTTCCCGGACAGGCGCCGCAGATCGTCGAGAACCAGGTGACCTACCCACTGGCGACCACCATGCTCTCGGTACCGGGGGCGAAGACGGTGCGCGGCTACTCGTTCTTTGGTGACTCATTCGTTTATGTGCTGTTCGAGGACGATACCGACCTCTACTGGGCGCGCTCGCGCGTATTGGAGTACCTCAACCAGGCGCAGGAGCGCCTGCCCGAGGGTGTTACCACCACCCTCGGGCCGGATGCCACGGGCGTGGGCTGGATCTACCAGTACGCCTTGGTCGACCGCAGCGGCCAGCATGATCTTGCCCAGCTGCGGGCACTGCAGGACTGGTTCCTCAAGTACGAACTCAAGAGCCTGCCCAACGTAGCCGAAGTGGCCACCCTCGGCGGCATGGTCAAGCAATACCAAGTGCTGCTCGATCCGCAGAAGCTGGTGGCTTATGGGGTAACTCAGCAGGAGGTCGAAGCGGCGCTGAAGAGCGCCAATCAGGAAACCGGCGGCGCCATCCTGGAGCTGGCGGAGCGCGAGTACATGGTGCGGGCTTCAGGCTATCTAGAGAGCCTGGAGGATTTCCGCAATGTGCCGCTGCGGGCTTCGGCCAGCGGAGTTCCGGTGCTGCTGGGTCAGGTAGCCACCATTCAGCTGGGGCCAGAGATGCGGCGTGGCATTGCCGAGCTGGATGGCCAGGGTGAAGTGGTAGGCGGCGTGGTCATCCTACGCTCCGGAAAGAATGCCCGCGATGCCATCGCCGCGGTGAAGACCAAGCTGGACAGCCTGAAGGGCAGCTTGCCGGCCAGCGTCGAGGTGGTCACCACCTATGACCGTTCGCAACTGATCGACCGCGCCATCGATAACCTCAGCTACAAGCTGCTGGAAGAGTTCGTGGTGGTGGCCTTGGTTTGCCTGCTCTTCCTCTGGCACTTGCGCTCGTCGCTGGTCGCGATCATCACCCTGCCCCTGGGCATCCTCATGGCCTTCATCGTCATGCGCTACCAGGGCGTCAATGCCAACATTATGTCGCTCGGCGGGATCGCCATCGCCATCGGCGCCATGGTCGACGCCGCCGTGGTGATGATCGAGAACGCGCACAAGCACATCGAAACCTGGAAGGCTCGACACCCTGGTGAGCAGCTACAGGGCGAGGCGCACTGGCGGGTGATCGGCGAAGCCGCGGTCGAGGTCGGGCCGGCGCTGTTCTTCAGCCTGCTGATCATCACCCTGTCCTTCCTCCCGGTCTTCACCCTGGAGGCCCAGGAAGGCCGCCTGTTCGGCCCGCTGGCCTTCACCAAGACCTATGCCATGGCGGCTGCCGCCGGACTCTCGGTCACCTTGGTACCGGTGCTGATGGGCTACTGGATTCGCGGGCATATCCCCAGCGAACAACAGAACCCCTTGAACCGCTGGCTGATCGGCGCATACCGGCCGGTACTGGAGTGGGTGCTGGCTTGGCCAAAAGTGACCCTGGCGCTGGCCTTGCTGGTCTTCTTGTCCAGTCTCTGGCCCCTCAGCAGACTCGGAGGAGAGTTTCTGCCGCCCATGGACGAGGGCGACCTGTTGTACATGCCCTCGGCCCTGCCCGGCTTGCCGGCGAGCAAGGCAACCCAGTTGCTGCAGCAAACCAACAGGATGATCCTCACGGTGCCCGAAGTGGCTCGGGTATTCGGCAAGGCCGGGCGTGCGGAGACCGCCACCGATCCAGCACCGCTGGAAATGTTCGAAACCACGGTGCAGTTCAAGCCGCGCGAGCAATGGCGAGCCGGGATGACGCCGGAGAAGCTGGTCGAGGAGTTGGACCAGGCGGTGAAAGTCCCGGGGCTGTCCAACATCTGGGTTCCACCGATCCGTAACCGCATCGATATGCTGGCCACGGGGATCAAGAGTCCCATCGGGGTGAAAGTTTCCGGAACCTCGCTGGCCGAGATTGAGCGCATAACGCGTGACATTGAGGCCGTGGCCAAGGAGGTACCTGGCGTGAGTTCGGCGCTGGCGGAGCGGCTGACCGGCGGTCGCTATGTGGACATCCAGATCGATCGCCTGGCCGCGGCGCGCTATGGCCTGAGCATCGCCGACGTGCAGGCGGTGGTATCGGGCGCTATAGGCGGCAGCAATATCGGTGAAACGGTCGAGGGGCTGGCCCGCTTCCCGATCAGCCTGCGCTATCCCAGGGAGTGGCGAGACAGTCCGCAGGCACTACGGCGTATGCCGATCCTCACCCCAGCCGGCCAGCAGATCACCTTGGGCACCGTCGCCCAGGTTAGTCTGACCGAAGGGCCGCCGATGCTGCGCAGCGAGAACGGGCGACTGTCCGGCTGGGTCTATGTCGATGTCCGCGGGCGCGACCTGGCCTCGACCGTGCGCGAGCTGCAGCAGCGCGTCGCCGAGCGGGTACAACTCGACGCCGGCATGACCGTCTCCTACTCCGGTCAGTTCGAATTCCTCGAGCGCGCCAATGCGCGGCTGGCCTGGGTGGTGCCGGCGACTCTGTTGATTATCTTCGTGCTGCTCTACCTGACTTTCAGCCGCTTCGGCGAGGCCCTGCTGATCATGGCCACCCTGCCCTTTGCCCTGTCGGGCGGCATCTGGCTGCTCTACTGGTTCGGCTTCAACCTGTCGGTGGCCACCGGCGTGGGCTTCATCGCCCTGGCCGGCGTCTCGGCCGAGTTCGGGGTGATCATGCTGCTGTACCTGAAGAACGCCTGGCATGCGCGTGTGGATACCGGGCGCAGCGGTGATCCGGCCCTACTGGAGGCAATTCGCGAAGGAGCTGTCCTGCGTGTCAGACCCAAGGTGATGACCGTTGCCGTGATCATCGCTGGCCTGCTGCCCATTCTCTGGGGTGGCGGAGCGGGTTCAGAGGTCATGAAACGCATTGCCGCACCTATGGTTGGCGGCATGATCACAGCCCCGCTGCTGTCCATGCTGGTGTTGCCTGCCGCCTATTGGTTGATGCGTCGACGGGGTAAACGAAAGAGTTACTAACCACAGGAGCTATAGCTCTGAATGTTCAGGTGAGCCCCTCCGCCATATGACGAAGGGGCTTATCTGTCTTAAATCACGCGTTTAACGCTCAGGTAATCGCCCTTGGTCTTCAGCGTGATGGTCACGTCGCGGTTGCTGCGGTTGCGCCAGAACCAGCCGTGTGTACCGTCGAAGATGGCGGTGAATTCACCCTTGTCGCCCTTGATCTGCTTACCCTTGCTATAGCTGTGGTAGTAGCCCTTTGGGCCGTTGTAGGGTTCGCCATGGGTGTCGTGGTTGACCGGAACACCATTGGTCGTCCACTCGTAGCTGACCGTGGCCTTGTCCAGCATCTCCAGTTTGATTTCACTGGCCTCGCCCGGCTTCAGCGTGACGGTCACTTCATCTGACTTCAGGGCTGGCTCAGGCTCAGCTACGGGTTCGGCCACAGGTGCTGCTGCAACAGGCTCTTGCACTACCGGCTGAACAGGCGCGGGAGCTTGAGCGACTGGAGCCGCAGCTGGCTGAACCGCTGCATCCGCTGCCGCTTCTTCGGCCAGGGTTATCTTCATTTCGCCCATCTGGGTCAGGCCGAGTACGCGACCAACGCCCGTTGGGTCGATGGCGTACTCCGAAGGCATCACCACGGTGACCAGTAAGGCTGCGGCAACACCCACGGCGATCACAGTGGAGCGCAGCAGTTGGTGGCTGGTAGGCAATTCGCTTTGGGTCGGAAGCTGGGTATTGAACATGCTGAGAATTCCTTACTGAGAGACGATCAGGCCGGTGAGCTGGTAACCCATCAAGAGGAAACCGGCGCTCATCATGGCGACGTTGGCGGTGTAGGCATGACGCCAGAAGCTGGCGGTGCGCCGCCAGTAGCCCATGACAATCAGGATGGCGCTCAAGGCCAGGAGCTGGCCGATTTCGACGCCGACGTTGAAGGCAATCAGGTTGGCGATCAGGCCATCTGCCGAGATCTCGTATTCCTGAATCTTGGTGGCCAGACCAAAGCCGTGCAGTAAGCCAAAAATCAGCGTAGCTGCCTTGGTATTGGGCTGATAACCGAACCAGCGCTGGAATGCCCCGAGATTATCGAGCGCCTTGTACACCACCGAGAAGCCGATGATGGCGTCGATCACGTAAGAGCTGATGCTGATTTCAGTCAGCACACCCAGCAGCAGGGTGACCGAATGACCCACGGCGAACAGGGTGACGTAGAGCCCCACGTCCTTCAGGCGGTAGAGAAAGAAGATCACCCCGAAGAGGAACAGCAGGTGGTCGTACCCGGTCATCATGTGCTTAGCGCCCATGTAGATGAACGGCAGTAACATCACCCCGGAGCTTTCCTGGATAAAGCCCTTGTCGCCCTCGGCAACAGCGTGGGCCAGTGCGTCAGGCATGCCGAGAAACAGCAATGCCGTGAACAACAGCAACAGTAGTAGCGAACGATTCGGACGCACAGCAGCTGCGTCCATTGCGCCCATAGATAGCGAATGCATAGTTGAGTCCTAAATTGCAGTGGTCTTGGGCCGCACAGCGGCCTGTGTCAGATCACGAATGTGGCGCGCGGTGGCCGCTCGATCAGGAAGATCGGGCTTGGAGGAATGGAGTAATGAGGGGCTGGTATCGGCTGCGCACGTTCTGGCAGCGTGCTGATGCTCAGCCGTGCGGTCAGGTGTGGTGTTTCATGCAGATGGTCGGCGGTCAGCGGCGAGTGGCAGTGATCCCCGTACGCCGCACAGGCCAGCGTCTCGTCACCATGCGCATGCGAATGAGCACCGTCATTGCCACCCAAGGCAGGCTGGCTCGACCCCATAAACAGCGCAGAGGTATGCCCGGCCCAGGCCATCAAGATGGCGAGAGCAAGCGCAAAAATCACCTTGGTGCTGATGGGATTGCTGAGCATGTTGTGGTTCTTTCGATGCCTAAGCGGGTGGCTTTTCTGGAGGGTTGGTCGGTTTGACCATATCCCCCCCTGGGGGATAGCATGCGAGCGTAATTCATCGACGCACGAGACTCAAGGCATGAGCGATCACGAACACGGCCACCAGCACCAAAGTCATGGCGACATCATCAAAAGGTTGAAAAGAGCGGAGGGCCACCTGCGCAGCATCGTCACCATGATCGAAGAAAGCCGGGCCTGCGTCGACATCGCCCAGCAGCTGCATGCCGTGGAAAAAGCCGTCTGCCAGGCCAAGCGTGTGCTTATCCAAGACCATATCGACCACTGCCTGGAACATACGGTCGAAGCACTTGCGATAGGCGAGCGCGCATCACTCGAAGACTTCAAGCAAATCACCAAGTACCTCTAGGCCCCTCCCATGTCGAGTTTCGCCGAACTGCTGCAACAGGGGGCCTCGCAGGCCTGGCTGTACTTCCCTAGTGCCATATTACTGGGTGCCTTGCATGGCCTTGAGCCTGGGCATTCGAAAACCATGATGGCGGCGTTTATCGTGGCCATTCGTGGCACGGTGAAGCAGGCCATTCTGCTAGGCCTTGCCGCAACGCTTTCGCACACCGCTGTAGTCTGGCTGGTGGCCATGGGCGGCATGTACCTAGGGCAGAATTTGGATGCCGAAACTACCGAGCCGTATTTCCAGCTCGCGTCCGCCGCCATCATTATCACTATCGCCCTGTGGATGCTCTGGCGCACCTGGCGTGGCGAGCAGATGTGGCGCTTCGAGGAAGGTGATGAGCATCAACACGAGCACCACCACGATGAAACGCAGCGCATCGACACCGGACATGGGCGTATCGAGCTGTCGATCTTCGAGGAAAGTACTCCACCGCGCTGGCGGCTGAAGACCTTGAGTGGCCATGTCTGGCCGGCTGCCGAAGTGAGCCTGCTGACGACTCGCCCCGATGGACTGGCCCAGCAGTTTTGCTTCGTTGACCGCGGTGATTACCTAGAGTCAGTCGACGTGATTCCCGAGCCCCACGAATTCACCGCGCGCCTGAGTCTGGGCCATGCCGGACATTCCCACGACTATGACCTGGAGTTCCGCGAGCACGACCACGGTCATGAGCACTCCGAGCTGGAAGAGCTGGAGCTGTCGCTGGACGGCTATCAGGATGCCCATGAGCGGGCGCATGCCAACGACATCCGCAAGCGCTTCAGCAACCGCAATGTCACCACCGGCCAGATCGTCCTGTTCGGCCTAACAGGCGGGCTGATTCCCTGCCCGGCCGCGATCACCGTGCTGTTGCTCTGCCTACAAGTGAAAGAAGTCGCCCTGGGTGCCGTCCTGGTGCTGTGTTTCAGCATTGGTCTGGCCATCACCCTGGTCACCGTTGGTGCCGCCGCCGCTATTGGCGCTCGGCAAGCCTCCAATCGCTGGCCCTGGCTCGGTGCTGTCGCGCGTCGCGCCCCTTACCTGTCCAGCCTGCTGATCATTGGGGTGGGGATTTACGTTGGCTTCCACGGCTGGATCGGCCTGAACGCCTAGCCGATGTGGGAGTTATCCGGTTATTTCGGCCTGTTCTTCGCCGCCTTCGGTGCCGCCACGCTGCTGCCCATGCAGTCGGAGGCGGTGCTGGTCGGGTTGCTGCTGACCGACCGCTACGCGGCCTGGGCACTGCTGGCAGTGGCCACCACGGGCAATGTGCTGGGTTCGGCACTGAACTGGCTGCTGGGCCGTTCCATCGAGCATTACCGGCACAAGCGCTGGTTTCCCGTCAGCGAAGGCAAACTGAAAAAGGCCCAGCAGGCTTATCACCGCTTCGGTCGCTGGTCACTGCTGCTTAGCTGGGTGCCGATCATTGGTGATCCGCTTACCGTGGTAGCCGGTGTTATGCGCGAACCATTCTGGAGCTTTCTGTTGATCGTGCTGCTGGCTAAGACCACTCGCTATCTGGCACTAGCTGCCATGACGCTTGGGTGGTTTGGGTGAGCCTGCAGAAGCGCGACACCAACCTAGATCTGATCAAGTGGCTGGCGATGCTGACCATGCTGCTGGATCACCTGCGCTACATCTGGCCTGACAACGGATGGTTGTTCATCGTTGGGCGCTTAGCCTTTCCAATGTTCTGCCTGGGGATCGCCGCCAATGTCGCGCGCTCGCAAACAGGTGAGCTGTATTCCGATAACAACGTTCGCTACATGGGCTGGATGACTGCGTTTGCAGTGATCTCGGAGTTGCCCTATCGCCTGCTTTCTAACGACAGCAGCACGCTCAACGTTATGCCTTCGCTGCTGTTGGGCCTGCTTATCACCTGGGGAGCACATCACCGTGGTCGCGACGGTTTGATCCTGGCTTTGGCCGGCGTGACTGTCGCGGTGTTGATGCAAGAGCGCCTGATGTACGGCGTTTTCGGCGCACTGCTGCCGGCAGCGTTGCTGCTGGCCATTCAGCGCCCTGGGCTTGTGTGGCTATTGCCTGCCTCACTTTGCGTACTGGCCAACAGTCGCAACCGCTGGCTCGCCGAGTGGGAGTTGCAGCCCTATACGTTGCTGATCCTGGCCACAGCGTTCGCTGCGCCCTTAATTGGGCTATGGCTACTGCGCCGAACGCGCCATTTCAGGATCTGGCCGGTCAAGCGCTGGGTCTACTGGTTCTACCCTAGTCATCTAGTAGCACTGCACCTGATCCGCACGCTCAGCTAGTGTGGGTTTTCCTTCTTCAAAGCCTGCTTGCTCACTCCATATAATCAGCAAGGAACCATCGTTTACAGTCGCCGTGCACTGTGTAATTAGCCCTCTGGGCGCGTCACCTTTTAAAAGGTTATGCGATGCCTATGGTGCTTGTGCCGCCCACCTGAGAATGATCTCATGCGGGACAATTCGTACGACGACCGTATTTTCAATGAGGCTAGGCTCAAACCTCCCTCCCCCACTTAATGCCTACCGACATCAACGATGCCCAGCCGTACTATTACAACTCAAGCAGTACTTGCACTGAGCCTGGCATTACTGCTGGTCATGGTCTGGCATACATCTTCCTTGTTGACGGGTACAGAGCCGCAAGCGGGATTCAAAAGCGAATCCACGCACAGTAGTTTGTCCACAGATACAGCCCCCTCTTGCTCATGGTGTGAAGATCATCGGCACTCGCCGGTGACTGCTGACCATGTGCATGAAACCCCTTACCTCGGGCCGTTGCTTACCCTGCCTGCCCAAGCAGAAAACAACGCACTTGCGGCTATTTCGGATCAAGCTACGCCAGTTCGCCCTATCTACCTGATTGAGCGCCCTCCACGATCCAGACGCGTGATCTAGACAAAGCCGCATTGCGGCCAAAGACCACTGCAATCCAGGATCAACTTATGCAATCGCTTTCTCCTCGCGGGTTCGTGGCTCTGTCCGCGCACCTACGCCGCCCGGCGCTCTTATCGCTGTTCGCCATCTCGTTGATGGTTATGGGCATGGCAGATGCACGGGCTCAAGACGTCACCACAAGCGGTATAGCGCCAAAGCTAGTTTCCGCGCCATCCACCTCAGTCGAGGGCAGGTGTCAACCATGAAGGAAGCAGAGACAAACACTCACGCTATCAACCCCTGGGGACTGCTACTTATGGCCTGGGGTATTGCGCTTGTTGCAACTTTAGCCGCGCTGTTCATCGGCGAGGTCATGGGGAAAACACCCTGCGTTCTCTGCTGGTTCCAGCGCGCATTCATGTTCCCACTGGTCGTGATTCTGGCCGTTGGTTGCTACATCTCAGATTTCGGCGTCTGGCGCTATGCGTTGCCAGTTACCGTCGTGGGTTGGCTCATCGCGCTTTACCACAGCCTGCTCTACCTCGGGATCATCCCGGAGAGCATCAAGCCCTGTGGTGCAGGCCCATCATGCTCCAGCGCTGACATGATGATTTTCGGCAGCATACCGCTGCCACTGCTTTCGCTGGGTGCATTCACCCTTATCGCTGCTCTTCTTGTTCTCATCCGCCGGAGGTCTTCCCTATGAGCAGACGTGCAATCGTCCTCGTCATCAGCATTCTTACTGCGCTCGGCTTCGCTGCTGCGGCATTCGTTTATGATCGATATTCGGCAAGCGAAGAAACTCCGCCAGCTGCCCCGGCAACCAGCTCCTTGGTGCGCTTCCATTCGCCAGTTATCGGTGCCGCTACTGCGCCAGTAACCATTGTTGAGTTCTTCGATCCGTCCTGCGAAGCCTGCCGTGCCTTCTTTCCACTGGTTAAGCAGATCCTGGCTGAGAACCCGAAAGATGTGCGCTTGGTGCTGCGTTACGTCCTCTTCCATGAAGGCTCTGAAACAGCGGCAAGAATCCTTGAAACTGCGCGTAAGCAGGGGGTCTATGAGCCGGTTCTGGAGGCAATCATGGCGGCTCAACCGCAATGGCACAGTGACCCTCAGGTGCTCAAAGCCTGGGAGGCTGCTGAAGCTGCAGGCTTAGATGTGGAAAAGGCCCGCGCAGAGATGATGGCTACCGATATCACCGAAACGCTTAAAACAGACGCCCAGGATGCCCAAGCTGCTGCCGTGCGCCAGACGCCCACGTTCTTTGTGAATGGCAAGCCGCTCCTGAGCTTTGGTGCACAGCCACTGATTGATCTGGTTAAAGCTGAAATCGAACAAAGCAAATAAGCGCTTGCAGTCTGTAAACAAACGAACCCGCACCACCGCCTGCAATGTCTCGTGCCGAGTACTGCAGGTGGTGGCGCATTGTTTAGTGGCGATGGCTTTTCCCAACGTGGGTATGGCCATCATCTGGAAGTGCACTGACTCCGCCGGTGGTATTCAGGCGCTGGAGAATTCCACACTCGTCTACACCCCGCTCAGAGGCGCAACGGTGTCGTAACTCAACCAGCTGTTGTTGCAGTGCCAGGAGGCTGGTCACTCGCGCTTGCACATGCTCGATGTGCTCATCCACTAAGCTATTCACACCCTCACAGTTCCCCTCTGGCCGATCCATCAGCGCCAACAAGCTTCTGATCTCGTCCAGGGTCATGTCCAGTGTTCGGCAATTACGAATAAACGTAAGCCTCTCAAGATGCTCACTGCTGTAAAGACGATAATTGCCCTCGCTGCGAGCCGGTGTCGGCAACAGCCCTTCACGCTCGTAATAGCGAACCGTTTCAACCTGGCAATCGGCAAGCTTGGCCAGCTCTCCAATTTTCATGAAATACCCCTTCTACAAACTCTTGACCCTGTAGTGGCTTCAGGGTGTTCACTCTACAGCACTGACCAATAAGGATACCCCCATGGCTGGTTGCTGCAGTGATGAACAAAAACCTGAAGCGGTTTCAAAGGATGTCTGCTGTGACCCCAGCGGCGCGTTTAAGTGCTCGGCCACGGCAACTACAACGGTAAATGCCATGGTTCGCTCCAGGCTCAGCAGTTTCCGTATTGAACAAATGGACTGCCCCACCGAACAGACGCTGATTCAAGACAAACTGAGCAAGCTGGCTGGCATAGACAAGCTCGATTTCAATCTGATCAATCGCGTTCTTGGGGTATGGCACAGCTTGCCGTCGACCGCTCTTATTGAAGCGGCGATCTCATCCCTAGGTATGCAAGCAGAACCGCTCTCTGCTGAGGGGCAAGCCCGCATCACAATCGAACAGATGGACTGCCCAACGGAAGAAAAGCTGATCCGCGACAAGCTCTCCTCCCTGACCGGCATCAGCGCGCTGGAGTTCAACTTGCTTCAGCGCGTATTGACGTTTAGCCACACAGCAGAAGCATTGCCAGCAGCCCTGACAGCGATTCGCGACCTTGGTTTCACGCCAGTGGTTGAGGGTGCAGCAACAGTAAACGATGAAGCGCAAGCAGCGCCGCGCAAGAAGGCTTGGTGGCCTTTGGCGCTATCCGGTGTGGCTGCCGTATCGGCTGAAGTGCTGCACTTCGCCGAGCTTGCACCTGAGTGGGTTGTGGCCGGTGTGGCGCTGCTCGCCATTCTGCTGTGCGGCCTGACGACCTATAAAAAGGGTTGGATTGCGCTGAAGAACCGCAACCTGAACATCAATGCACTGATGAGTATTGCGGTTACCGGTGCGGTGCTGATTGGGCAATGGCCGGAAGCCGCCATGGTCATGTTCCTCTTTTCTGTGGCCGAGCTGATCGAGGCAAAATCGCTGGGTCGGGCTCGTAATGCCATCCGCGGCCTGATGGATCTGACCCCAGAGCGCGCCACGGTGCAGCAAGCAGACGGCTCATGGCTTGAAGTTGAGGTTAAAACCATAGCCTTAGGTGCATTGGTCAGGGTTCGGCCTGGCGAGCGAATCGGCCTCGATGGCGAGGTGACTTCCGGCAACTCCACCATCAACCAAGCGCCGATCACGGGGGAAAGCCTGCCCGTAGAGAAAACCGTCGGAGACCCGGTTTTTGCTGGCACCATCAATCAAGCAGGCTCGCTGGAATACCGCGTCGTGGCAGCCGCTGCCAACACTACGCTGGCACGCATCATTCACGCGGTCGAAGAGGCACAGGGTTCACGTGCTCCGACCCAGCGCTTTGTCGACCAATTCGCCAAGGTATACACCCCTGTCGTATTCCTATTCGCCCTGGCTATCGCCATTGTGCCGCCACTCTTCATGGCCGAACCCTGGTACGACTGGATCTATCGTGCCTTGGTACTGCTGGTGGTCGCTTGCCCTTGCGCCTTGGTTATTTCAACGCCCGTCACCATTGTCAGTGGCCTGGCTGCGGCTGCGCGCAAAGGCATTCTGATCAAAGGCGGTGTCTACCTTGAAACCGGCGGCAAGCTTGGCTTCCTGGCACTCGACAAGACCGGCACTATTACTCACGGCAAGCCGGTGCAGACCGATTACATGCCGCTGGTTGATCAGGACTCAGAAGTCTACCGCACACATGCCGCCAGCCTCGCCAGTCGGTCTGACCATCCGGTATCGCAAGCGATAGCCAAGCATGCCAGTAAGAATGGGCTGGCGTTTACCGCCGTTGAAGGATTCGAAGCCCTGCCTGGTCGAGGTGTACGGGGCACCATCGACGGCACAAATCTTCATCTGGGCAACCACCGCCTGGTGGAGGAGCTTGGTCTCTGTTCACCAGAGCTTGAAGCGACACTGGAGCGCCTCGAACGCCAAGGCAAGACGGTGGTGGTGCTGTGCAATCAGCAACGTGCGATTGCCATGTTCGCCGTTGCCGACACAGTCAAAGACTCCAGCCGCATGGCAATTGAGGAGTTACACGCACTCGGGGTGAAAACCACGATGCTGACCGGTGATAACCCGTACACCGCAGAAGCTATCGCAAAGCAGGTCGGTATCGATGAGGCACGCGGCAATCTCCTCCCGGTCGACAAATTGCAAGCCATTGAGGCATTACAAGCCCGCGGCTTTGTTGTCGGGATGGTCGGTGATGGGATCAACGACGCGCCGGCGCTGGCAAAGTCTGAAATCGGTTTTGCCATGGCCGCCGCCGGCACGGACACCGCTATTGAGACCGCAGATGTAGCGTTGATGGATGACGACCTGCGCAAAATTCCGGCTTTCATTCGCCTGTCCCAGCAAACCGCTGCCATCCTCAAGCAGAACATCGTGCTAGCGTTGGGGATCAAGGCCTTGTTTCTCGTCATTGCGCTCACGGGGCAAGCCACCATGTGGATGGCCGTCTTTGCAGACATGGGCGTTAGCCTGCTGGTGGTGTTCAACGGCCTGCGCCTGCTTAAAAAGTAGGGCCGGAGGATTGCAGATGAAAGCAGCATTGCAACTCGCAGTTGAACAAGCCTTTCAACAGGCAGAGCACGCCATGCAGGAAAAGCGTAGTACAGAGGCCTTTCAATGGCTGGAACGCACGCACATCCTGACCCAGCGCCACCCCGTGCTGCATGCCAGGTCGCACTGGTTGATGCTCATACTCGGATGGCAGACTGGCGACTATCGCGAGGTCGCGGGGCAAATACCCCGCATTTTCGCGGCCCTGTTGTTCTCCAAGATCTGGGTGCCGATTGGTAACACAGGCCGCTCCAGAGTCAGTGCTTTCAGGCCCATGCCGGTTCCTGAAGAACTGCAGGCCCTGCTTGCAAATGACGACCCGACCCCATCCAATCGGTGATTGCATCCATGCTGTCTATGCGCACGCTTGAGAACAAAATACCCCCACCCATTATTGCCGCCCTGCTTGGAGGGCTAATGTGGGCCGGATCTGTCTTTGCTCCAAGTCTCAACGCCGCCTTTTCAGCGCGCGTGACGGCCACTCTGTTGGTGCTCTGCATAGGGGTTTTCTTTAGCCTTGCAGGAGCGCTGTCTTTTCGGAAAGCGAAGACAACCGTCAATCCGTTGAAGCCTGAAACAGCCTCAGCGCTTTTGAGCTCGGGTATCTATCGGTACTCACGCAACCCGATGTATGTCGGCTTTGCGCTGTTTCTCACGGCCTGGGCTTGCTACCTGGCATCACCGCTTTCATTGCTCGGCGTACTGGGCTTTGTCCTGTATATGAACAAGTTCCAAATCGCCGCCGAGGAGCGAGCGCTGAAGGCTCTATTTAAGGGCGACTTCTTGGCCTACCAGGCGAAAGTGCGCCGCTGGCTATAAGTCATTGCTCATCACAGAAGCAGTAATCTGTTTACTCGCGCGAGTTCAGCCACAACGGCGACCCAGACGATCTTGCGACTGACATCTGTTCATCTACGCAGCGCTACCGTGAGCTGACTGACCTCCTCGTTAACCACACAGTCAATTTAAGACTGAGATTTCTCACGTCCTATGCGTCGTGTTTTCGTTGAAAATACCCATGTAAATGTCGCTTTAAGACAACTTTTATTGCCGGCTCATGAAGATTACAGAATTGTAATCTTTCAATCATCTCCAAGTTATCTTCGCCTTGCAAGGATAGGACTCAGCCCCAAAGGTGCAGAGCGCTTGAGGGTGCGCAACCAATAAGAACGCAATGGCGAAAAAACTAGACCTATAACTGCCAATTATAAAGGAGCAATAAATGCTTAGTAAAACCAAGCTATCCCTTGCAGTATTTTCGGCGATTGTCAGTTCAACTCCTCTTATGGCGGCTGCAGAAGAGCAAGCCGAAGGTTTTGTAGAGGGTAGCAGTTTTAATATCCTCAATCGTAACTTCTACATGAACCGTGACTTCCGTAAGGGCCAGTCCAGCAACACTGACAATGGCTACACCGAGGTTTGGGCTCACGGCATAATTGGAAAATTCGAGTCGGGCTTTACTCAAGGTACTGTCGGGTTTGGTATTGATGCCTTCGCCATGCTCGGTCTTAAGCTGGATACAGGTGATGGTCGATACGGCCCAGGCGGCTCCGTCAACATGCTACCTGTAAACAGCAACGGCGAAGCCGAAGATAATTATTCGAAAGTAGGCGGCGCAGTAAAAGCACGACTACTCGATACTGTTGTCAAAGTGGGTGATGTGTTCCCCATGACGCCAGTGGTTCATTACGGTGACGCCCGCCTGCTGCCGGAAAGCTTTCGCGGCGTTACGGTTGAGAACACCAGTTTTGACGGCTTGACTCTACAGGGCGGCCGCCTGCATGCAATGAGCCAGCCGCAAGTCAGCACTATGCGTGATGAGTTTGCGACTTTCTACGCAGGCTCCGTCGCATCACCATGGGTTGCCTATTTTGGTGGTGATTACTCACTGAACGACAACCTGAGCTTTAGCCTCTATAGCAGCCAGCTCAAGGATGCCTGGAAGCAACACTATGCCGGTACGTCCTTCACCTACCCGCTGACAGATAGCGTTTCCTTGTTCGGTGGTTTGAATTACTACAAAGCTATCGATGACGGCCAACAGTTGCTAGGGGAGTTCGATAACGACATCTATAGCGGAAAAGTGGGCGTGCAGTTCGGTGCGCACAGCGTTGCACTGTCGCACCAGCGCAACAACGGCGACAATGACTTCGACTACCTACGCCAGTCTGACTCCATCTTCCTCGACAACTCCCTTCAGTACAGCGACTTCAACTCGCCGAAAGAACGCTCATGGATGCTGCGCTACGACCTGGATATGGCCAGCTATGGCGTCCCAGGTCTGACTTTCATGACTCGCTATGCGCTGGGTACAGATGCTGATTACTCTGACGCCAACAATATGTACATGCGTCGTGATGCTGATGGCAACCCGCTGACTGACCAGAAGCGCTGGGAACGCAACATCGAAGCCAAATACGTCGTCCAAACGGGCTCGCTGAAAGAGATGTCCTTCCGTGTTCGCCAGATGACGACACGTGCAACGGATTATGAGTCGGATTTGGATGAGGTTCGCCTGATCGTCGAATACCCACTGAGCGTGCTCTAAAAATGGATGGGCGGGCGGGCTCAAAAGCCCTGCCCGCTCATGCATAACAAGAGAGACAGTGATTAGATTTCAAGAATGTAATGCTGAGCTCACGCTGCTGTTAGCTTCCCCCAAGTAAAATTCGTTCGAACCTGCAGAGCTTGTCCAAGAATCTCGACAATCTACTAATTGAATTTTACGAGGCCTGCCTTATGAAGATGTTGAAAGCCCTAGTTATTGGATCGGTACTTCTTGTCGGTTCCACACAGACTTATGCAGAAGATGGCTATGATCGCTCAATGAAAGCTCAGGCAAAATTTCGAGCAGATCAAAAACGAATTCACGGAACTGAGCCTGCTGCCAAGCCGGCGGACGAACTAAAGGTTAAGTCCAGCAACCAAGATCGGGCCAATACCGAACTTAAAAAAGAAACCAACGCTGACTAACCGCTCACTTCCGAACGATGTTCACCTCTAGAAGCTCCCGAGCTCCTTTGGAAAGAGGTGTACCCTAAGCGCCCTTCGGGGCGCTTTTTTTATTTGGCGTATTTTATATTCCATAGCCGCACAGCGAATATCAAACGTCATATCGGCAGATTAACTAAACAGCTCTTCCGGTGGATGTAATCCACATCAGAAAAAGAGCATCGCCATCAGCGTGTAGCGAGCAGAGCAAAATGATATGGGCTAAAGGCCTGTACATCGACCTGCCTGATATCAGTGAAACCAACAGCGTACAACCATGCCTGACATTGTTCTGGGCGCGGGCGGATATCGAGAGAGGGCCCGCGCGGCGTCGGGACATCACTGCGCCAGTGCATGACGGCAACAGTCCCTCCGCAGTGAAGTGTCCGATGCGCCTCTCGCAATAACGCCAATGGCTGCTCCAGGTGCAGTAGGTTGAAAATCATGGCATGGGACTGAGTAGCGCTAACCAGGCCCGTGCCTTGACTGACAAAGTCCCGTATCTCTGCTCGTACATTGTGCAGCGCCTGCGCCTCGGCTTTTTGCCTTACACGCGCCACCATCAGCGGCTCAATATCCAGCGCAGTGACCACACCGCGCGTACAACGCGCAGCGGGCAATGTGAATGTTCCATAGCCGCAACCAAACTCGACCAGATCACCTGCGACACCAGCAGCATCGAACAGAGTTTCGACAACGCCATCGGCGTCGAAGAAACTCTGCCAATAGTCCTCTTCTGGCATGCCGCTTTCACGTCCTTTCATGTAGATCCTACAGGTGGTAGCGCGTACTAGTGTGGCCAGCCAATCTAACCATCAGAGAGCCAGGCAACAAGCAGTACCTGCACTGGACGCAACCTAGTGACCCCACTCCCTACAAGCAGAAAGCCCCGCTTTCAGCGGGGCTTTCTGCTTGTACACGAACAGCGTTGCGAACTTAACGCATGCGATGGGCCAAGCGGTAGAGCAATGGCAGAACCAGCAACGTCAGCGCCGTTGAGGACAAGATTCCGCCAATTACCACCGTGGCCAGAGGCCGCTGAACCTCCGCCCCCGTACCAATTGCAGTGGCCATTGGGATAAAGCCCAGAGACGCCACCAAGGCAGTCATCAGCACTGGCCGTAGGCGAGTCAATGCGCCTTCGCGAATGGCCTCGTCCAATCCCATGCCGTTCTCACGCAAACTGCGAATAAAGGAAATCATGACCAGGCCATTGAGTACCGCCACGCCCGACAAAGCAATGAAACCCACGCCTGCGGAGATCGATAGCGGAATATCACGCAGCCACAAGGCCATGATCCCGCCTGTCAGCGCAAAGGGCACGCCGGTAAATACCAGCAAGCCATCTTTGACATTGCCGAACATCATAAAGAGCAGCGTGAACACCAGCAGCAGTGATACCGGCACGACAATCTGCAGGCGTTTGGCCGCCGACTGAAGCTGCTCGAAGGTGCCGCCCCAAGTCGTCCAATAACCTGTAGGAACTCTCACCGCCTGGGCGATCTTGCTCTCGGCCTCGGCGACAAAAGAGCCGATATCGCGACCACGAACGTTCGCGGTGACCACCACGCGACGCTTGCCACTTTCACGGCTGATCTGGTTCGGACCCGGTGCGGACACCACGCTCGCCACATCAGCCAAGCGCACAAACCCTGGGCCATCCAGCCCATCGCCATTGGCCAGACGAATAGGCAGCTGCTGGATCTTGTCGACATCATTGCGCCACTCGTCCGCCAAGCGAACTTGGATATCGAAACGCCGGTCACCTTCAAACAGCGCTCCTGCTTCACGCCCACCGATGGCGGTGGAAATGGCGTCCTGAATCTCCGAGACATTCAAACCGAATCGTGCGGCTTTCTCACGGTCGATTTGTACGCTGAGCATCGGCAGCCCCGTGGTCTGTTCAACTTTCACATCGGCGGCACCCGGAATACCCTCCAGCACCTCGGCGATTTGTTCGGCGGTCTCGTTCATCACATCCATGTCGTCGCCAAACACTTTCACCGCGACGTCACTGCGTACGCCGGAGATCAGCTCGTTGAAGCGCATCTGAATGGGCTGAGTAAACTCGTAGTTGTTGCCGGAAACCTGCTCGACCGCCTCCTGCATCGCAGCAACCAGATCGGCTTTGCTGCGATCAGGGTCGGGCCACTGGTCGCGCGGCTTGAGCATGACAAAGTTGTCTGCCACGTTCGGCGGCATGGGGTCTGTGGCGATTTCGGCGGTTCCCAGCTTGGCAAACACGGTATCAACCTCGGGAAAGGATTTGACCCGCTGTTCGAGCTGCACCTGCATGTCAATTGCTTGTGAAAGGCTGGTTCCTGGAATACGCAAGGCATGCAGCGCGATATCGCCTTCATCCAGGCTCGGCACGAACTCGCTGCCCATCCGCGAAGCAGCCAAGCCGGAAAGCAGCATGATGACTGCCGCGATAGTCAGCACCAGCGGCTTGCTGACCATGACCCAATCCAGCAACGGCGCGTAGCCTTGCTTGACCCAGACCATCAAGCGGTTTTCTTTCTCACTGACGTTGCCATTGAGGAACAGCGCAACAGCCGCTGGGACGAACGTCACCGAGAGGATCATGGCCCCCAGCAGCGCTGTCACCACGGTGAACGCCATCGGGTGGAACATCTTGCCCTCCACACCGGTCAACGCAAAGATCGGCAGGTACACCACCATGATGATCAGTTGCCCGAACAGCAGCGGACGACGCGCTTCCTTCGACGCCGCGAAAACTTCATGAAAGCGTTCGTTACGAGTCAGCGTTCGGCCCGCGGAGGCTTGGGCGTGAGCCAGACGACGCACGCAGTTTTCAACGATCACCACGGCACCATCGATGATGATGCCGAAGTCGAGCGCACCGAGGCTCATCAGGTTCGCGCTGACCTTGTTGCTGACCATGCCCGTGAAGGTGAACAGCATCGACAGCGGGATCACCATCGCGGTGATGAGTGCTGCACGGATGTTGCCCAGGAACAGGAACAGAATCGCGATAACCAGCAGAGCGCCCTCGATCAGGTTCTTTTTCACCGTGCTGATGGCTTTGTCGACCAATACGGTGCGGTCATAGACCGTCTTCGCCATGACCCCTTTCGGCAGGTTGCGGTTGATTTCCTTCAAGCGCAGATCGACCGCCTGCGATACATAGCGGCTGTTCTCGCCAATCAACATGAATGCCGTGCCGAGCACCACCTCCTGACCGTTTTCAGTGGCGGCACCAGTGCGCAGCTCTTTACCCAGTCCAACCTCGGCCACGTCACCAATACGCACGGGAACGCCATCGGTGCTCTTGATGATGATATTGGCGATGTCGGCAATACTGCCTACCTGACCTGGGGCACGGATCAGGTACTGCTCGCCACTGCGCTCGATGTAACCCGCCCCGACGTTGGCGTTGTTGTTTTCCAGCGCCGCAACAATGTCCTGCAGGCTAAGGCCATGGGCAACCAGACGCTCCGGCATGGGCGAGACCTGGAACTCCTTGGCATAGCCGCCAATGGTGTTGATCTCGGTAACGCCTTTGACGGTGCGCAGCTGTGGCTTGACGATCCAGTCCTGAATTTCACGCAGATCCATCGGAGTATAGGCGCTGCCATCCGGCTTCTTTGCGCCCTCTTGCGCCTCGATGGTCCACATATAGATCTCGCCCAAGCCAGAGGCGATAGGCCCCATGCTCGGCGACAGCTCGCTGGGAAGATTGCCACGGGCTTCCTGTATCCGCTCATTCACCAACTGGCGCGCGAAGTAGATGTCCGTACCGTCCTCAAAAATGACCGTGACCTGCGACAGTCCATAACGCGAGATAGAGCGCGTTTCCTGCAAGTTGGGCAGCCCCGCCATAACCGTTTCAATCGGAAAGGTCACCCGTTGCTCGGTTTCCAGTGGCGAGTAGCCCTTAGCCTCGGTATTGATCTGCACCTGCACGTTGGTGATATCGGGAACCGCATCAATCGGCAGTTTCTGGTAGCTGTAAACACCCAACGCGGCCATGCCGAGCACAGCCAGCAAAACTAGCCAGCGCTGATCGATGGCGAAGCGAATTAATCGTTCGTACATATCAATTTTCCCTAAAGCGCAGCATCACCGCGCTCTCCAGTACGGATGCGCAATACGTCGGTCAACGGGGCTACGGCGACGATTCCATCACCGGGTACGCCGGTGTGAGCGGCCTTCTCGATGGCCTGGACGATCTCATCGACAACCTCGTCGGAACAAAATGCCACCAGCACGAGGTGCTGATGGGCGTCGGGGTTCCACTCGTCGGCGATGTAACTGTGATCCTTACCGTGGCCACGCGGATGACCATGAGCGGGCAAGATGGTGAATCCCGGCAGGTGCGGCAGTGCGTGCAGCGCTTGCTCGACGGCCTCAAGCCGGATCGGGCGAAAAATAGCGGTAACTTGTTTCATGGCTCGACTCCGGATTAGTGGTCATGGCTCGCGCCGGCTTTGCCAAGCTCAGCCTTGATCAGGAAGCTGTTCTTCAGTGCGTAACGATCACCCACCTTCAGACCCGAGATAACCTCGACGAAGCGGCCGTCGGATTTGCCCAACTCAAGCGGCCGAGCTTCCAGCTGATTATCGAAGCGGCCGAACACCACCTGCCAATCGCGAACGGTCTGGATTGCTTCGACCGCCACAGCCACAGGCACGTCGTTCTCCTCGGCAACCACCTCGACCGTCACCGGCAAACCAGGCCGCCATAGCCGATCTGGGTTGGCGAGCACGATGCGAGCAGTCGCCGAGCGAGTTTGCGCCCCAACCAGAGCGCTGACATAGGAAATGGAGCCCTTAGCCGTGGCGGCGAATGCGCTGGAACTCACGACAACGTTTTGCCCTTCGGCGATTACGCCCAAGTCTTTCGCCGCCACGGTTGAGTCCACCCATACGGTCGACAAATCCGAGAGGGTAAAGACTGCGGAATCCTCTTTGAGCACTTCACCAACAGAGATGCTTTTGCTGGTTATCACGCCATCGATAGGGGCACGAATCTCGAACTCGGTGAGATTCTGGCCTTTGGCTGGGGCACCGCCCAGCGAGGCTATTTGTTGCTGGACGCGCTGCACTGCGATAGCGGCTTCCTGCATGGCAACCTGCGCCTGCAGGAAATCCTGTTCGGCGGAAATCTTCTCTTCCCACAATTGCTTTTCGCGCGCATAGGTCGTGCGGGCAAGCGCCGAACGCTGCTGTGCAGCCAACAGCTCGCCACGCAGCTCGGCAAGTGCCTGGCTGGATATCTTGGCCAGCACCTGACCCTTACGCACCGTATCGCCAGCGCTCACCGCCACCGAGTCGACGCGCCCGGCAAGTTGCGGGGTCACCTGAACCGTGCGGTCACCGTTGTAGCGAACCTCGCCCAGAATTTGCAGCGTGGAAGCGATTTTCGCGGGCCCCGCAGTGGCTAGCGTGACACCACCCTGTTCAAGCTGCGCATCCGTCATGGTCACGCGCGCCTCAACCTGCTCGTAACCGAACGAGTAGCTCTTGCCACTGTGCTTGGCACTGATGGAAACCTGGAATGAATGCGGCTCTACAACCGCGGCATCGCCACGCAGGTAGTCATTCTCTTTGCTGAAATTGATGATTTGTGCAGGTTGACCAAGGCGCGACAGGGTCACTTGCACCGTGCTGTCCGCAGGATTTAGAAGCTTGCCGTCCAAGTAGGTATAGAGCCTGAATTGAGGCTCTACGCCTTCCTCAAAAATCGTCACTTCAAGCGCATAATCACCCTCAGTGAAAAGCTTGCCGCCATGCTCGCCCTTGGTGGGTTCTACGGTTTCATGGTGCTCTTTATCTGCATGTTCGTCGGCCTCTTCATGCTCCTCGGCCGAAGCATCCCCATGGTGTTCGGGATCTGCGTGAGCCGAAGCATCCTCATGGCTTTCATCATGGCCATGGCCTTCCTCCCCAGACTGACCTGGGCTGCCACTTAAAATCAGACCCGCCACAGCCAAACCGATGGCGACAACGGCCGCAATCATCAGCCACTGTTTTCTGGGAGTTGTTGATGCCATTGGTAACTCCAAATTATCAAAAGTATTGAATTTGACTCATGCCCCGACGGCGACTGAACGGGCTCAATAAACATGCAGCCGCCTGGAAAGCAGGCGAGGTTTCATGTCGCATGACGTGACCGTCTGAGGCGTTATGTAGGTGTGCGGGGATGCTTACTTTTTGAATTCGACGTTGAGTTGGGAGCCGTAGATCTTCTCCAGGCTCACCCAAGCCGAAATAGCTTCATCCAGGGTATTCAGGTACTGGGAGCGCATGCTTACGAGCGTGCGTTGAGCATCGAGCACATCGATAAAGGCAAACTTACCCATCTCAAACCCCCGCACGGCACCCTCTACCGCTTGCTGCGCAGTCGGAAGCAATGTTCCGCTGATCGAGTCGACTTCACCTCTAGCGCTTTCCCATTGCTCAAACGCCTGCTGAGCCTCCGCGCGCATGCGAAGCTCTGTGGCATTGCGCAAATCCCGCGCCTGGTCAGCCCCTTGAGCAGCGGCCAACACATTGCCCTGGTTGCGGTTGAACAATGGAATAGGCATCGACAAGCCGAGCAAATTGACGCGTTCGCCAAGCCCTTCGTCGTACTGGCTGCCAACGCTGACGGTGAGGTCTGGAATGCGCTGCGACTTTTCGAGTTCCAAGGAAGACTCGGCACGCTGGATTTGCATGCTGGCCAGCCGCAGGTCCGCTGTATCTGTTATGCGTGCAAGCATCTCAGCCTGCGATGGCAGATACGGCAGGCGCTCAAGATCACCCTCGACATGTTCGAAGTTCGGCGTCTTGGCACCCGTTATGAGCGCCAGTTGCTTGTAGGCATTGCTTCGATTGAGGCGTGCGCGATTCAGCTCCAGTTGAATTTCCGAAAGCTGCACCTGAGCACGCGAAATTTCGATTGGCGAAGCCTTGCCGGCCTTTACGCGCGCTTCGACCACCTGAAGTCCGCGAAGGGCAAGGTCTAACGACTGAGTGGAAAGCTGCAGTCCTTCCTGGGCACGCAGTGCCGAGTAAAAGGCCTGGATAACCTCAGCGCGCAAGGTGTTTTTCTTACGCTCTAGGTCAATCGCCACAGCGTCCTGATCACGTTCAGAAACATCGATGCGCGCGCCACGCTTGCCGCCCAACTCAATTGGCTGAGATACCTGAATGCTGGTAACGCGCGACTCACTACGCGTGTCCTCAACGCTCCAGGACAGCTCAGGATTTGGGATCAGCCCAGCCTGGGTACGAGCGCCTTTGGCAATGCCAGTATTCCATTGTGCTGCAGCGAACTCCTGGTTCTCGGTGAGCGCTTGCGCCAGCGCCTCCTCAATCGTTATTGATTGCCCGACTGATTCAGTAGCAATTGTTGTCACTGGAGCAATCAACAATGCGGCCAGTAGGCCTGAAAATACACAGAGCTTACCTATGCCTACACCATAACCGGCGACTGTTTCTACATACACTTAAAAGCCCTCCGCAGAACTAACTCTGCTGGAATAAATGAAGGCCTTGCTATTTATTTAGCCTGAGAAATCTAGCAGGTTATTACTTAGGAAAATAAGTAGAAAGCCAATTCCCGGCAGAATGTAGTGCTCTATGCCTATCAGCAAGGTGACTGGAAAATTACAAATACGTTATCCAGCACTTTTTCAGGTGTGGCTGTATTAATATTGGCAGCGTTCAAGAGAGCAGGCGATTTAGCGTCCAGCAACAAATAGAAACAAACACAGATAAATAAGGGTTGCCCCGTTCCTAGCGCCACGGGGCAGCCCTGCCAGTCCAAAGTTGGGTGTTTTGGATGAGTTCGAGACGTGCGACACGTTGTCGCTAACCCCATGAGCCTTGTCAAAACGGGCATTACGGCTTGACCCTAAAGCCGCTACAGGCTTTAGCCTTGGTGAAAGCTGAAACGCCTCAGGTCATGTCAGTGATCACCGATTAAAGAATTAAAACCACTCTGCAGCCACAACAAAAGAAAATCTAAAAAATACTGGCCGCACATTTTAAGGTGAATATTTATGCGAATCCTTATTGTCGAGGACGAGCCCAAGACTGCTGAGTACTTACACCAAGGCTTAAGCGAAAGTGGCTATGTAGTTGATAAGGCTGCCACGGGAGTTGACGGCCTCCATCTTGTTAGGCAACACGCTTACGATTTGGTAGTGCTTGATGTAAACCTTCCAGAAATTGATGGCTGGGGTGTGCTTGAGCATATACGCAGCAACAGCAGTACTCGCGTAATAATGCTGACCGCGCGCGGCCGCTTAGTGGATAAAATTAAAGGCCTGGATTTGGGCGCGGATGATTATTTAGTCAAACCGTTTGAGT
The DNA here is from genome assembly GCF_001941865.1 of Pseudomonas alcaliphila JAB1. Lineage (NCBI taxonomy): Bacteria > Pseudomonadati > Pseudomonadota > Gammaproteobacteria > Pseudomonadales > Pseudomonadaceae > Ectopseudomonas > Ectopseudomonas alcaliphila. Next base: position 4,670,282 of record NZ_CP016162.1, read on the forward strand.
TCCCTGAATTACTTGCGCGAATTCGTACGTTGCTACGGCGAAGCGAACAAATTCCGGTACCGGAAGTGCTGCGGGTAGCCGACCTTGAACTTGATCCGGCTAGGCACCGCGCGTTCCGTGGCGAGCAGCGTATCGATCTGACCACCAAAGAGTTTGCGTTGCTGCACCTACTGATGCGCCGCTCTGGGGAAGTGCTATCGCGCACCCAGATCATTTCGCTGGTCTGGGATATGAATTTTGACTGCGATACCAACGTCGTCGAAGTCTCCATCCGCAGGCTGCGCGCCAAAATTGATGACCCGTTCGATAACAAACTGATCCACACCCTTAGGGGTGTTGGGTACGTGCTTGAGGAGCGAGCATGAGGCCGGCCAGTCTATCCATGCGCCTTGGCCTGTCGGTCAGCGTGATGGGGGCGGCACTGGTTGTTCTGCTAGCGGCACTCGCCTACTTCGCACTGACTCATGAGTTGGACTCTTTGGCCAAGAAGAGTCTTGACGGCAAACTGGAGCAGATTCAGCACAGTCTCGCTGAAGACATGAGCGCCCATGCAATTTCCCAGCAGCCTCACGCACTGTTGGATCTGGTCATGGGACATGACAACCTGCACCTGACGATCTACGGGAAAAAGTCAGGCACAAAATTACTCCTGAATCTGGGTGAGAAATCCAGGGAGCCCATTCTTGCCAACATACCGGCAGGCGATACCCCTAGTTACCAAAGCTGGTCGGATACTGAGGGAAACAACTTCCTGACCGCATCCAAAGTGATGCTGCTCAACGATGGCGACCACGTCAGAGTCCTGCTCTCAATTGATCGATCTGCCGACGAAGCGCTGCTCAGCGCCTACCTCAAATCAACACTGATCGCACTCCCTCTTCTGCTCGCGCTGATTGGCATGGGCGCATGGTGGATCGTGCAGCGAGGCCTCTCTCCTCTCCGGCAATTTCGTCAAGTTGCCTCGCTGATCTCCACGCAGGACCTGACCCATCGGATTTCCGTCGACAAACTTCCACAAGAGCTCAGCGCGCTGGCCCACGGCATCAACTTCATGCTGCATCGACTTGATGGCGGCGTTCAGCAGCTATCGCAATTCTCTGATGACCTAGCCCATGAGTTGCGTTCGCCCATCACCAACCTGATGGGCAAAGCCCAGGTAACCCTCTCCAGAGAGCGTCCGCCAGAGGAATACAAAGCCGTACTGGAGTGCTGTACAGAAGAGCTTGAGCGCGTTACCCGGATTGTTTCCGACATGCTGTTTCTCGCTCAAGTCAGCCACCCAGCGTCCCTGGTGCCCTTCGAGAAGATTGCCCTGGAAGACGAGGCAAGACGCGTTGTGGATCTGTTCAGCATCTCCGCGGAAGAGAAGCAGATCAGTCTGAGCATTGCCGGAGCAGGCCGAACCTTCGGTGATCGGCTGATGGTGCAGCGCGCCATTTCAAACCTTTTGTCCAATGCGATTCGGCATAGCCCTATCGGCGCAAACATCTCGCTGCTGATCGAGAAGCACAGCGAAACCGTATCGTTCTCGGTCGGAAACCCTGGTATTGGCATCCCAGCACAGCACATCCCCCATTTGTTTGAGCGCTTCTACCGCGTCGATACCAGCCGTTCTCGTGCCGAAGGGGGTACAGGGCTGGGCCTGGCAATTGTTCGCTCGATCATGAGCCTGCACCAGGGCACGGTCGAGGTCAGCAGCCTGCCAGGCAGCTTTACCGTATTCCGCTTGATCTTCCCCAAAGTCCGTAATGGTTCCTCGACCTAGTTATTGCGCGCGAACTGGCCTAGCCCCCAGCTGAGCATTGGCGCAGAGGAACCTGCCCCCCTATTCGGAGAGCACGGCATGCAGCGACGACTCCCCGATATGCCAACCCCCTGATCATGGAGAAACAACAATGAAGAAGACCCTCTTGGCAGTCGCGGTGAGTACTGGGGTACTCAGTCTCAGCCAGCCTGCGGCCGCTGACTTCTTGGCGGACAGCAAAGCTGGTCTGGAAGCGCGTAACTTCTAATTTAATCGTGACTTCCGCCAAGATTCAGCCAGCCAATCAAAGCAGGAGGAATGGGCCCAAGGCTTCCTGATGCGCTACGAATCCGGTTTCACCGAAGGAACCATAGGCGTCGGCATTGACGCTATCGGCATGCTGGGTCTCAAGCTGGACTCCAGTGCCGAACGCTCAGGCACGGGCCTGCTCAAGCGCGATAAAGAAGCACCTCGTGCCGCGCAGGATGAATATGGCGAGCTGGGCTTAACCGCGAAGCTACGTGCCTCCAACAGCGTGCTGAAATTGGGCACGCTGCAACCCAAGCTGCCAACCATTCAAGCAAACGATTCGCGCCTGCTGCCACAAACCTTTCAGGGTGGGCATCTCAACTCGCTGGAAATTGATGGACTGACCTTCGATGCAGGCCAACTCAAGCAAGTAAGCCAGCGCGACTCCTCTGATAGCGAAGACCTCAGCATTACCAGCGGCTCTGCCCGTGCTATCAGTGGCGGCGGACTCCAGACCAGCGATGAGTTCAACTTCGCCGGGGCGACCTACAAATGGAACAGCAACCTGACCACTGGCTACAACTACGGCAACCTGGACGACTTCTACAAACAGCATATTTTCACTGTCCTGCATACCTTGCCGCTAGGTGACAAGCAGTCGCTAAAAACTGATCTTCGCTACGCCCGCTCCACCGATGAAGGCAACAGCAACGTCGACAACAAGGCATTCGGAGCAATGTTTACCTACGCCTTTGGTGGCCACGCCCTCGGTGTTGGCTACCAGAGCATGAGCGGAGACACCGGCTACGCCTACATCAACGGCACCGATCCGTTCCTGGTCAACTATGTGCAGATCGGCGACTTCGCCAACAAAGACGAAACCTCATGGCAGGCCCGCTATGACTTCAACTTTGCCAGCGTTGGCATCCCTGGCTTGACGTTCATGACCCGTTACCTGACTGGTGACAATATTGATCTAGGCGCAGGCAGCGCCGATGGTAAGGAATGGGAGCTCAATACTGACATCGCATATGTCTTCCAGGACGGTGCGCTGAAAAACCTGGGTGTGAAATGGCGCAACGCCACACTACGTTCAACCAATTTCGGCAACGATGTTGACGAGAACCGCCTGATCGTCAGCTACACACTTCCGCTGTTGTAATCATCAAACCTCAGCGCGGAACTAGTAGTCGAGTGCCGCGCTGAGAACCGCCCGCGCTGATAAAGTGATACTGCCGGAAGTTCAATTCCAAACATAAAGCTCCTCCCTCCATCAGATTACAAATAAGTAATCCTGCTGCGATCCTGGCGTTAGGTTCGTCTCGTTAAGCTCAAAGTACATGCATTTTGCTTGGCACGAGCTTTGATCGCCCCCCATGTTCGACCCTCTCACCATCGACCACCAACTAGCACAGATTTTCTTGACCAGCGCGCGCTGCGCCTGCTTTAGGCAGGCTGCACGCAGCCTAAACTTACATATCGTGCCGATGCGCAAAAAACTCAGGAAGCTGGAGGCAACTGTAGGTACCCCGCTATTCCTTTATAAAGGACGCGAGCTCAGCCTGAGCGCAACAGGACGTGAATTACAACAACTACTGATCCAGAAATTCGGTGACCTGCATCCAGAGGACGTCAGTGTCCAGCGAGCTCTGGTACGTCTTGCGGTGCCGACGGCACTGCTCACCGACCTGCTGGCCCGTGATTTGATCTCCTGGCTGCGTAATGACGCGGCCGTGAGACTAGAAATCATCCCACAGGAGGGCGAGCCCGAGAGGCTGGCAGAGGTCATGATTTGGATCACCGATCCCGGCACGCCAAGACCGACTCCAAGCTTTGCAATGACAACACCATTGATGCTTGCACGAATTCCCTATCGTGCCCATATGGCCAAACGTTATGCGGGTAAACGCCTACCGAGTTCTGTAGCCGACCTCAAGGATTTCATGCTGGTTCAGCTCGCGGGAAACACAACGGTTGACAGTTTCGAACCATGGAATCAGCTGATCCGTCAGCGCCAAAGCGCGGTCATTCAAGTGCATTCACAAGAGTGGGTCGTTGACTTGCTGCGTAACTCCTCCTGCATTGGCCTGCTACCTGGCTACATCTCCCATGTAGACCGTAACCTGCTGCCCCTTGACGAGTTATTCGAGACTGCCTTGGAACGGGTGGTCTGGATTTCAACGTCCCCGCTGGCAGCAGAGCAATCAGAAGTGCAGACACTGGTATCGCTCATCTACAAAGCCTTTGAAGATCGCCACAACTGGTTCACTCAGTAGCCCTGAGTAGTCCACAAGCAGCTAATTCACCAAATAGTCATCTCGCTGAAACAAACAAAAGTTTCCACTCCTGCATTGAAACCCTCGCCCTGTAAGGCTTTCATTCGCCCTCTCGATCATTGAAATAAAAATGTCATCGAAAGTATGTGCAAGTGTAATACGCCTACCCGAGCCTGCCCCACGTCTACCACACATGTTTTCGACGAGGATAATTACATGCTCATTGCTACCCCCAACTCTCAATGGCTTAACCGAGTCACGTGCGGGCTCCTGCTGAGCGCTGGAGGACTCGGTCTCAGTCAACCAGCGGCAGCTGATTTTTTGGCAGATAGCAAAGCTGGTCTGGAAGCGCGCAACTTCTATTTCAATCGTGATTTCCGCCAAGACTCAGCTAGCCAGTCAAAGCAGGAGGAATGGGCCCAGGGCTTCCTGCTGCGCTACGAATCCGGCTTCACTGAAGGGACAGTCGGCGTGGGTATCGACGCCATCGGCATGCTGGGTCTCAAGCTGGACTCCAGCGCTGATCGTTCAGGCACGGGCCTTCTAAAACGCAACAAAGAAGCACCTCGTGCAGCGCAGGATGAATATGGTGAGATGGGCTTAACCGCGAAGCTGCGCGCTTCAAACAGCGTGCTGAAACTGGGCACGCTGCAACCTCGACTGCCAACCGTCCAAGCAAACGATTCGCGCCTGCTGCCACAGACCTTTCAAGGCGGGCACCTGAATTCGCTGGAGATTGCCGGCCTGACCTTCGATGCCGGCCAGCTCAAACAAGTAAGCCAGCGCGACTCATCCGATAGCGAAGACCTCAGCATTACCAGCGGCGCAGCCCGCGCTATCAGCGGCGGCGGAACCCAGAATAGCGATGAATTCAACTTCGCCGGAGCAACCTACAAGTGGAACAGCAACCTAGCCACCGGCTACAACTACGGCAATCTAGACGGTTTCTACAAGCAGCATATTTTCACGGTCCTGCACACCTTGCCGCTAGGTGACAAGCAATCGCTGAAAACTGATATGCGCTACGCTCGCTCCACCGACGAGGGCAACAGCAACGTCGACAACAAGGCATTCGGGGCGATGTTCACCTATGCATTTAGCGGTCACGCACTCGGTGTTGGTTACCAGAGCATGAGCGGAGACACCGGCTACGCCTACATCAACGGCACCGATCCGTTCCTGGTCAACTATGTGCAAATCGGTGACTTCGCCAACAAAGACGAAACCTCATGGCAGGCCCGCTATGACTTCAACTTTGCCAGCGTTGGCATCCCTGGCTTGACGTTCATGACCCGTTACCTGACCGGCGACAATATTGATCTAGGCGCAGGCGGTGCCGATGGTAAGGAGTGGGAGCGCAATACTGACATCGCCTATGTCTTTCAGGACGGTGCGCTGAAAAACCTGGGCGTTAAATGGCGCAACGCCACACTACGTTCAACCAACTTCGGCAACGACGTTGATGAGAACCGCCTGATCGTGAGCTACACCCTTCCACTGCTGTAATTAGCAATAATCCGTGCGTTGCACTGTTTGTGCAGCGCACGCATTTAGCGAAATGCACAGACGGCGACTATGGGGAGCCGCCAAGAGTGCATTACTACCGCTAACGATCGCCTCACCAAAGCTGACTTTCCAATGACCCACTCACTGATACCTGGGTAGAAATTGTTATCTTCGGTAGCCGACGCCTGTAATTGCTCTGACGAGTGCCAAACATAACTGACGTATCAAAACCTTTACTCTCAAAGAGTTTAGATCCATTACAGGAATGTAATTCTCGCTTCACGTTTGTGACAGGGTCTTGCGTTTATATTTTAATCACCACCTTGAAGGAGTGATTAAACATGAAAAACCTCAAAGTTATTGCAGCCCTTGCCGTTATGGTTGTTTCCTCTGCCGCTCTGGCAGAAGGCGGCGCTGATCGTGTTTATGGTCGGATGATTCAGGCCAATGAGCAGGCCATGCAAGAGTATGCTGCCGCTAACGGAAAGAATCCGCCTGAAGTTATTCATTACCGCTACGGCATGAAACTCGATATCGCCAGGGTCGTGGCCACTACCCCGACGGACTCTAGCTGCGGTGTGATGCCGGCCCAGATGACCTACGAGGACTCCAATGGCGATCTGAATATTCTTGAATACCGGGCAGCCGGGACAGGTTGCCTTAATCAAAACTAGATAAATGACATCGCGCTGACTGAAATGTAATTTCCAAGTCACCCTGACGTTATTTGGCATGTGGAAATATGACCAAGGCGTGCCTGGCTATGCCCGGCGCGCTTGGCACATATATGCGACCACACAATGACAACTGCCAATAACATCAGGAGCATTTATGAATAACAGAACCCTGTTAGGACTTTCTCTGCTCACTCTGAGCGTCAGTACCGGGCAAGCTGCAATGGCCGCCGACGAGAAAGGCGAGGGATTTATCGAAGGCAGCAGCCTGACCATCCTCAATCGAAATCTCTACTTCAACCGTGACTTCCGCAAAGGCCAGTCCAGCAGCTCGGGTAATGGCTATTCGGAAGAGTGGGCGCATGGCGTGATAGGCAGATTCGAGTCTGGTTTCACCGAGGGCACCATAGGCTTTGGTGTCGATGCCTTTGCCATGCTAGGGCTCAAGCTTGACACCGGCGACGGCCGTTCTGGAGCAGGCGGCTCAGTCGACGTGATGCCTTACAACAGCCTCGGGCAGGCTGAGGACAACTACTCCAAACTGGGGGGCGCGGTGAAAACTCGGTTCATGGATACCGAGATCAAGGTAGGCGACGTCTTTCCCGTCAGCCCGGTCGTCCAATACGGTGATGCACGGCTTTTACCGGAGAGTTTCCGAGGTGTCACCGTGGTCAACAGCAGCGTGGAAGGACTGTCGCTTCAGGGCGGTCGCCTCCACTCGATGAGCCAACCCAATACCAGCAGCATGCGCGACGGCTTCGCTACCTTCTACGCGGGCGAAGTGGACTCGCCATGGATCGCCTATTTCGGTGGTGATTACACGCTTAATGACAACGTCGGCTTTAGTCTCTACACCAGCCGCCTCAAGGATGCCTGGAATCAATATTACGCGGGCACCACGCTGAGCTACCCGCTTGCGGACGATGTCGCCTTGATCGGCGGGCTGAACTACTACAAGGCGGTCGATGAAGGGAGGCAGCTCCTCGGGAGCTTCGATAACAACATCTGGAGCGGCAAGGTCGGCATCCAATTCGGCGCTCATACAGTGCTGGTGGGTCTCCAGCGCAACAATGGCGATGATGACTTCGACTACTTGCGCCAATCGGACTCCATCTACCTCGACAACTCCATCCAGTACAGCGACTTCAACTCGCCGAAGGAGAAGTCATGGCAAGTGCGCTATGACCTGGATATGGAGCCTTTCGGTGTGCCTGGATTGAGCTTCATGACTCGATATGCCCAGGGCTGGGATGCCGACTACAGCAACGCCAACGAAGTCTATATGCGCCGTGATGACAACGGCGATCCGTTGACCAACCAGAAGCGCTGGGAGCGGGACATCGAGGCCAAGTACGTTGTGCAGTCTGGGTCGTTGAAGGACATGTCCTTTCGCATTCGACAAGCCACGACTCGCGCCACCGACTTCGAGTCGGATTTGGATGAGTTCCGCCTGATTGTCGAGTACCCGCTGGAAGTTCTCTAACCCTGGCAAGCGAGCGGGTTGATTGCCCGCTCGCTCCTTGGTCCTGCTGTCCCCTCGTAGTGCTCCTTTGGTTTGGAGACAGCCCTTGGCGCCCTAGGGCGCCTTTTTTACTTAGGTTAAAGGACGTATGAAAATGAGTCGGCCACTACACACAAGCGGCCGTGCTGGCAGGCAGTACTACTGGGCGGGATATTCTGCAACGACCTGATCAGAACCCGTCTTGGTCAAGCCAATGACCTGGTAGGCATGCTGTACGCCATCGACTTCCATGCCGGGGGAGCCCGCCGGCATCCCGGGAACAGCGATGCCCAGCAGATCATCGCGCTTGGTGAGTTCGATGACCTGAGCCGCCGGCACATGACCTTCGACGAACTTGCCGTCAATCACCGCGGTGTGGCAAGACGCTAACCGTGGCGCGACGCCCAGTCTTTGCTTCACTGCTGTCATGTTGCTTTCAACATGGTCGACGACTTTGAAGCCATTCGCTTCGAGGTGTGAAATCCACTTCTTGCAACATCCGCAATTGGCATCACGATGGACATCAATCGTCAGGGCATCAGCTGCTTGAACCGCAGACGTGACGGAGAGAGCGGCCAGTAAGGCCAGATATTTAGCTTTCATGTACGTGCTCTTTGCCATCGGCGTGGGTGTGGGTCTTGGGCGAGGCGTTCGGAGCCTGCTCGGCGTGATGATCACCTCCGTTGGACGACGCCTCATCTCCAGCATGGTGGTCATCGCCACTCATATCCGAATGGTGACCTGCCTTAGGTGCGGAGCCACCCTCGCTATCCGTAGCCGCGGCATCGTGATGACCAGGCTCTCCAGCATCACCTGATCCATGATGGTCATCGCCACCGCCACTATTGTCATGATGGCCAGGCTTGTTGTCGCCGTGCTGTCCTTCATGGTTATGCATCTGCGTTTCCCCACCACCGTGCTGATGGCCGCCACTGGATGCGACGAGTGTTTGGTATTGCTTGGCATCCATCGTCGGCAGTTGGTTGAGGAAGGCAACCATGCCCCAGATGTACTCGTCTCCCATGCTCTTGCCCCACGCAGGCATACCCGTTGCCTTGATGCCATGCTTGATCACCCAGAACGCTGCTGACGGATTGCCATCGACACCGATCTTGGCGAGGTTGGGGGGCGCAGGATAAAGCGATTGGCTTAGCTCGGTCTCCGCCACACCTGGCGCCAAATGACAGCCGATACACATGGAGTTGTAGTTGCCCGCACCGGCGCGAATAAGAGCTTGATCATCCAGGTTGGGAACCTCGATGTCCCGCGAACGGACTTCGATAGAGCGGTCACGGGCCATCGTGAGAAACGCATGCACTGCAGGAAAATGGGGATCGTCGGCCCCCACGTTGACCACGCCAAAGTAGGCGCCGGCCAGGACAGCTGTGCTACCGACCACGCCGGCCGCCACCAAAGTTTTAATTGTTCTTTTCATGTCAGGTTCTCAAAACCACATCCGGATACCGGCGACAAAACGCGCCTCGTCTACATCACCGCCCTCGTCGCGCACCATGTCTGCCGTGTTGCCATAGGAGCGGCTCCAGGAAACCCCGATATAGGGGGCAAACTGCCTGACAATCTCGTAACGCAGACGCAAGCCGAGCTCGGTATTTGCCAACCCAGACCCCACACCTCGCTCAGGATCGTTCTTGCCGTAGAAGTTCATTTCGGCAGTTGGCTGGAGAATCAGCCGGTTGGTCAGCAGAATGTCGTACTCGCCCTCCAGTCGGGCAGCAGTTTGGCCATTCTCGCCGACGAAGGCCGTGGCTTCGGCCTCAAAGGCGTAAAGCGCCATGCCCTGGATACCGAAGGCGGCCCAAGTCTGCGGCGACTCCGGTTTGAAGTCCTGGCGAACGCCCGCGACGACATCCCACCAAGGGCCGATCGAGCGGCCGTACAGCAGCTGTAATTCAGCATCCTCGGTCACGCCGTTGGTACGCTCGCCTTCGGAGCGGAACCAGACCCGGTTGATATCACCGCCTACCCAGCCCGACGCATCCCAGGCCAGGGTGCTGCCCTCATCTGCGTCCTGGTATTCGAGCTGATCGAGCAGGAAAAAACTGTTGATGGCGCTGTCGTGAACCTTGTGGCCAGGTAATGGCGGGAAAGCCGCTTGGCGATCAGCATCCGTCAGAACGGGAATCGGCGTACGGCTGGTGGTTCTCGGGGCTTCAGCGGAGCCATGGTTCATCTTTGAATGATCCATGCCCTCCATCTGTCCTTGCATGGCGCCATGCCCCATCTTGCTGTGATCCATAGCCTGGGCCTTCTCTTGGCTCTGGCCGTGGCCCATCTGGCTATGATCCATGCTGCCCGAAGCACCCTGCATGGCACCATGGTCCATCTTGCTGTGATCCATGCCCTCCATCGGCGCTTTGGTAGCGCCGTGGCTCATCTGGCTATGGTCCATCGACATGGTGCCGTGCCCCATTGCCGAATGATCCATTTCTTCCGCAGCCAAAGTAACGCCGCCGCTGAACGCACTCAGCGACACAGCCAGCGCCAAGAGAGATGGACGTGAAAACCTAGTGGTCATGGTTCGAACCTGCTTCGGCTTCGGTGCCGCCATGCTTATCCATCATGTTTTCGTGATTCATGCCGTCATGCTTCATGTCTCCGTGATCCATGGCGCCATGATCCATCTGCTGGCCAGCGGCCTTGTCTTTCGATTGATCTGCAGGCTTGTCACTGGCGTCGGGCGCAGCCGACTCGGCAGCATGTTGTTCGTGCTCGCTGTGCCCCTCACCTGCCAATGACGTCGGCGCGTGCAGAACAGCCAAAAGACTGAACATCGCTGCGCTGCCAAACAGGGCATTACGCTTCATAAAAGTACTCATCAGAAATCTCCTTTACTCATCCACACGGACTTCACGGAACATGCCCATTTCCATGTGGAGCAACAGGTGGCAGTGATAGGCCCAACGTCCCAACGCATCGGCGGTCACCCGATAGCTGCGCTTGGAACCTGGCGGCATGTCGATGGTGTGTTTACGCACCAGGAAATTGCCGTTCGCATCCTCCAGATCACTCCACATGCCATGAAGATGGATCGGGTGAGTCATCATGGTGTCGTTGACCAGCGTGATGCGAACACGCTCGCCGTACTTGAGGCGCAGAGGCTCGGCGTCAGAGGACTTGATGCCATCGAAGGACCAGGAGAATTTCTCCATGTGCCCGGTAAGGTGCAGCTCGATGGTGCGACTTGGCTCACGCCCGTCCGGATCAGGGAAGGTGCTGCGCAGGTCAGAGTAAGTCAGGACGCGCCGGCCGTTATCACGCAGGCCGATACCTGGGTCGTCCAGCTTGTGCGTCGGCGTCATGGTCTGCATGTCGACCAAAGGATTGTTGGTCTCTGAGGCCGGGTGTGCCTGCATGTTGCCAGCCATGCCAGCCATGCCAGCCATGTTTGAATGATCCATTCCGGCCATCTGGCTGTGATCCATACCAGCCATGCCACCCTGCATGCTGCCATGATCCATGCCCGCCATACTGCCGTGGTCCATTCCGGCCATGCTCCCATGATCCATGCCGCCCATGCTGCCGTGGTCCATGCCCATGTCACCCATGGCAATCAGTGGGCGCGGGTCAGGGCTTGGTACCGGTGCACTCAACCCTTCCTGTACCGCAAGGGTGCCGCGCGCATAGCCAGTGCGGTCCATGGATTGGGCAAACACGGTATAGGCCTGTTCGCTGTCTGGTTCGATGATCACGTCGTAGGTCTCGGCCACGGCGATACGGAACTCGTCGACGCTGACCGGTTTGACGTGCAGACCATCGGCCGCAACCACAGTCATCTTCAGGCCTGGGATGCGCACATCGAAGTACGTCATGGCCGAGGCATTGATGAAACGCAGACGAATCTTCTCGCCCGGTTTGAATATGCCGGTCCAGTTGCCATCAGGTGCCTGGCCGTTCATCAGGTAGGTGTAGGTGTAGCCACTGACGTCGGCGAGATCAGTCGGGCTCATCTTCATTTCGGCCCACATCTTACGGTCGGCTACGGCGGCGGACCAACCCATCTCGCTTACGTCATCGATGAAGTCACCAACGGTGCGTTTGTGCTGGTTGTAGTAGTCCGACTGTTTCTTGAGCTTGGCCAGTACCCGCGTTGGATTTTCATCCGTCCAGTCGCTCAGCAACACGACGTAATCACGGTCGTAACTGAAGGGCTCGGGCTCCTTGGCATCGATGACCAGCGCACCGTATACGCCGAGCTGCTCCTGGAGCCCAGAATGGCTGTGATACCAGTAGGTGCCGTTCTGGTTGACCTTGAACTTGTACTCATACATGCCATCAGGGGCGATGCCATGGAAGCTCAGGCCAGGAACACCATCCATGTTCGCCGGCAGGATGATGCCGTGCCAATGGATGGAGGTGTCCTCCTTGAGGCGGTTGCGCACGCGCAATGTGACGGTATCGCCTTCGCGCCAACGAAGAATCGGCCCAGGGAGCGAGCCGTTGATGGTCATGGCCGTGCGCGCTGCGCCGGTGATGTTCACCGGGGTTTCACCGATGAATAGGTCGAATTCGTTACCAGTCAGTACGTTGGGCTGGCCGGGGCTGTTCACCGCCCAGACCGGCGTGCGCCACAGGCCAAGTCCGCCGATAATACCGGTGGCTGCCAGGCCTTTGACGAAGGTGCGCCTTGTGGTTTTGCTTTGCATGCCGTTTTGTCCAATCCGTCAAATGAGCCGGTGATGGTGTGCCCGGTCTCGGGTTCATGGCTGCTTCAATGTCGGGGATTTACCCCTCAACTTTCCACGTCGGTGCATTGCACAAGCCTTACCGACGATGAGCAGTATGAAACTGCCATATCCCAACCATCCGGGTGATTACATTTCTGTAAGGTAGATGACTTCAGCAGTTGGTGTGCTCTGCTTGCTCGGTTGGACTGCTGGCTACAGGAGCCTCAACTTTCTGCTGCTGGGCCACCCGGTAGGCCTCCAGAGACGTCTGGCGTGCCTGCTCCATGCGCGCGAAGGTTCGGTCAGCACCACCTTCAGCCATTGCCAAGCTGGAGATGCTCAGAGCAGTAACTACAAGCAGAGCTTTGATCGATTTCATTTTGGGTATTCCTCGTAAGTTAAGTGGTCCCTGCAACTGCAGAGGCCGAGCTTTAGGCTCGATGTCACGTTAACTAAGAGGGCCTGTCAGCAACCTGAGCCGAACATTACAGTTCTGTCAGGTTGCTATTTCTTTCGGGTATCCGGATTAAGTGGTTGATGGGCCTTCCAGCCCCATCCAACCCTTAGTCCTTCCAGAAGGTTGATAGATCGACACCGAAGTTCTTCTCAGGCTCGGGGAGTCCCATGTTGTAGGTCATGGTGGCTCTGCCCAGAAACGGGGATTCCTTGACTTGTGGCGCCTTCTTCTTGTGCTTGGTGGTATAGAGCATCCGGGCTCGCATTACCTCGAACGAATAGCCCCGGCCATCACGGTTTTTGTCCTTGGCTAGGCGGTTTATCGACTACGTGAAAGCGTTGGTGATCGGGATGTCGGTCTCAAAGTAGGTCAGCATCTCTTCACGCCAGCCACTGACGGCGCTGACGAGATCCTTCCAAACCTCCTTCTGCCCCTGAGGGATGTTGTCAATCCAGGTGGCGAGAGCCTGTTCGGCACCACGCCGATTGGTACAGTCCCAGATATGGTAGAAGCGCTCCTTGTGCTCGTAAGCCGCCAAGAGCTGGGGGGAATGCTCCTGTCCAGGTCTCCATGATGAGCCGTTCGCGGTCTGAAACGTCGTGAGCGCGCTTCAGCAGGATTTTCCGGTCACCTTTGAGGGTCCGGCGCTGATTGGGCTTCAACTCCTTCCTTAGGCCTTTGCGGATCTTCTCTAAGGCCTCGTTGGCCATGCGCACGACGTGGAACTTATCGACCACGATACGGGCCTGTGGCAGCACCGTCTGGAAGGCGCGGCGGTAGGGCTCCACATGTCCATGCTGACGATCTCGACCTGGTGGCGGTTGGCCATGCTCATGAGGCGTCTTGTCACCCTCTCTTGCTGACGACCGGGTAGCAGGTCCAGCAGGGTGCGCTCTTCCAGATTGGTTAGGATGCAGCAGAGCCCTTGGCAGCAGTCGTGCATCAGGAACGTACAGCTGGCTCATGAAGGCGTGCCGCCTTATCAAGGCCCAGGACGCGCCTATTCCGGAAGTCAAGCATGCGATAGCGAAGACGCTAGGCGATTCAGCGGCGGCGGCTGCCTGGTTGATGTCGTATTTCCGCCCAAATAAAGAGGGCGACACCGAGGAAGATCCATACGTCCGCTAGGTTGAACGATGGCCAGTGCCACTGGGCATAGTGAAAATCGAGAAAATCCTCTACGTAGCCTAACCGCAAGCGATCTGCGACATTGCCCAACGCGCCGCCGAGGATCGCACTGAGGGCGAGCCGATAACTCAGTACGCGTGGTGAACGCCAAAGCCAGTACACCAGTAATATCGAGATAACCAGGGCCAGTCCGATGAAAAGCGGCTGCTGCCAACCGCCGACATCCGCGAGAAAGCTGAAGGCCGCCCCCGTATTGTGGCGGTGGACCCAATTGAAGAAGGGTGCGGCAGGCACGCTTTCACCATGCGCTAGCATGGTGCTGGCAAGGTACTTGCTCGCCTGATCGACAAACAGTAACAGGAGCGAGAGCCACAGCCAGCGCATCGCCTTTCCCGGCTCGTGGGCTTTCTCTGCGAGCCGACTGCCATAAGTAGACATATCCCCTTCCTCCTGACCCAATCTAGAATTTGCTCGCTGCTAAATAACAAGCGTCATGTACCCAACCGATGATGCCGACGAATTCGACGGAGCAGGAGCAGGCCGAGTCCGAGTGCGGTCAGGCCAAGGACAGGCCAATCCCGCCAGCGCACATAAGGGGGCGCGCCAGTTCGCGGTGTCACTTCGGCGCTGAGGGTGGCCACTTCGAACTGCGGAGCACGCTTGAGCACTTTGCCCTCATGATTGATGGCTGCTGTGATACCGGTGTTCGTGGCTCGAAGAAGGTCACGTCCGGTTTCGATGGCACGCATGCGTGCCATCTGGAAATGCTGGAGGGGGCCGAGCGAGCTGCCGAACCAGGCATCGTTGCTGACATTCACCAGTAACTGCGCTTCGGGCAGAAGCTCAGTGACTTCGGCACCAAAGACCGCCTCGTAGCAGATGAGTGCCCCTACGGGCACCCCTGCTGCATTCAGGACGTGCGCTTCCCGTCCCGGTGTGAAGTCGGACATGGGCGCCCCGAGCACGTCGAGGGCCGACCCCAAAAGATCCCGAAACGGAACATATTCACCGAAGGGCACCAGGTGGCGTTTGTAGTAGAAGCCTGAGGGATCGGAGAGGCTTACCACGGCGTTGTAGGTACGGCCCTCCGCCTCGCGTACCGGGACGCCAATCATTAACGATGTGCCTGCCTGATCGGCTAACGCCTCAAGCTCAGCAAGATATGCTTTGGCCTGGTCATGCCACATCGGGATTGCCGCTTCTGGCCAGATCACGATATCGGCTCCGAGATGCTGCGCGGTAAGCGCCTGATAGCGCTCAAGTGTGATGTCCCGGTATCTCGGGTCCCATTTCTTGTCTTGCGCGATGTTTCCTTGCAAGAGGACGACATCGATCGGGTCAGCGGCTGGCTGCGTCCATTCACGATCCAGCAGTTGCAAGCCGGCGAGGGTAGCGACTAACACGGCACCGACTACCGCAGCACGGCGCAGGCTTGGCCCCTGGACAACCCAGGCAAGCCCGCCAGCGAGAAGTGCCACCAGTAAACTCACGCCAAGCACGCCAAAGACGGGAGCGATAGTGGCAAGTGTGGTGTCGGTCTGGCTGTAGCCAATGAAGAGCCAGGGAAAGCCGGTCAAGAACCAGGTGCGCATCCATTCACTCAGCACCCATGCCGCAGGTAGCCCTAGCCAGAGTGCCATTGCATCCATCTCAGGGCGCAGGCAGCGCACGAGGTACGCGACGCCCCATGGAAAGAGGGCGAGCAGCGAGACAAAGGCCGCCGTGACTAACACCGCCACCACGGGGCCATTGCCGTACTGGCTAATGCTGATAAAGACCCAGGAGACACCCACGCCGAAGTAGCCAAGGCCAAAGAGGTAGGCCGACCACAGCGCCTGACGCCTTGAAGACTGCGCGGTCAGGACAAAAAATGTTGCCAGAGCGATCACCGCAAGCCATGCCCAGCCCACAGGGGCAAAGGCAAGCGGCATGGCGCCTCCAGCAAGTAGAGCCATCCCCCCTGTCAGAAGCGGCTTATAGCGCACGCCCGTGTATAGGCTAGAGGGTAGCGCGCACTTATCACCCAATGCTCTCTCGCCTCCGAATCCAGGATCAACCCTGTGGCTCATGCTTTCTTGCTCCGCTTAATCAAGCTGCGTCAATTCATTCGGCCGGCTGGCCAGGGTGGCAAAGTGAATGTTTCTGGACTCGACTAGGTGCGCCGTAAGCTGGGAGCTGCTTCGTATTCGGCCAGCACGACAGTGGCTGTGTTGGGGAGCAGTACGTTAGCTTTGCGATACCACCCCTTCCAAGCCCGCTGATACCAGAACGAACAGGACGAAGCCGCCTATGAAAGCCAGCGGTGAGATGTGCGTATCGTCACCGCTCTCGTGAGCCTCGGAGACCATATCTTCGATGGCAGCGACCGTGAGAAGGCCTGCCGTGAACGTCAGTGCCGCTAGCTTAAATGCCTCCGGCTGGTTCCTGAGTACGAAGTAAGCAAAGACGGCTGCCGAGAGCACAGGAATCGCGAAGGAAGCAGAGAGCAGTATCCGCTTGCTACGAGGGATTCCTTTATCTTTCATGGTGGCGATCGTCGCAAAGCCCTCAGGAACATCGGCGAGAACCTGACCCGCCGCCAGGATTATCGCGACCGACGGTGAGACCGCCGACCCCGCCCCGATCAGGAGGCCATCGCTGAACAGGTCGATGGATACGGCGATATAGATCATCCAGACACTCGTCTGACCGCCTTCTCCCTGCTGGCCTTGTCGCTTCTGGAGACTCTCAACGAGCTTCTCGATACCTACGTAAGCAATGCCGCCCAGCGCGAAAGCGAGGGCGATTACCCAGGCTGAGAGGTTCTCTAGCACGCGCGGCATGATTTCAACCGCCACCACCGCAATGACGAGGCCGGCAGCGCCGTGAAGGGCGTAATTGAGACGGCGCCCGGTAGTTCGGGAGGCCTCCGCAGCGAGCCCACCACTAAAATTGCCTAAGGCGGGCAACAGCGCCAGGCCGAGTACCAGCCAGATACTATCCATCATCTTCCTTCCTTGGTTGATTCCTAGATACGCTACCTTGCTGGCTCCGAGCCTTCGCGCTATATGCTGTCGTTCAGGCCTAGCGCGCTTGTACAGCCACTTCGATCAAGTGTCCCAGGCATCGATAGCTGCGTACCGTGCAGCCTCACCCCTTGAGCGCCAGGATGCGCCGAGCGCCGTTGAGGACGATCAGGCCCACGATGGTACCGATAATCAGGTCAGGGTAGCTGGACCCCGTCCAGGCGACCAAGGCACCGGCGGCGATGACGCCCATGTTGATCACCACATCATTGGCCGAGAATATCCAGCTTGCCTTCATATGCGCGCCGCCTTCGCGGTGCTTGGATATCAACAGCAGGCAACCGGTATTGGCGATCAACGCGACGAAGGCGATCGCCATCATCATCAGCGATTCAGGCTCACTACCGAAAACAAAGCGTCGCACCACCTCGACGAGTACGCCGATAGCCAAAATCAGTTGCAGTACCCCTGCCAGATGCGCGGCACGTACCTGCATTTTCGCACTGCGCCCTACGGCATAGAGAGCCAGGCCATAGACGGCTGCATCGGCAAACATATCCAGGGAATCAGCGATCAGGCCGGTAGACTGGGCGATCAGGCCAGCAGTCATTTCCACCACGAACATGATCGCATTGATACCGAGCAACACGCGCAGAGTGCCTGACTCCTGCGTAGCAGAGACTGCCGAGCTCTCAGCGGCCTTGATCGTCTCTGGGTCGGCAATGACGGTTTCCTGAAGAGAGGCGCCTAGCCCCAAGGTCGCCAGTTTCGCGGTAATGGGCTCAGCCTCGCCGTCATGCACGACCTCCAATCGGCGGTTCGACAAGTCGAAGGACAGCGTTCGAATCTCATCAAAGCCGTTCAGCGCCAAGCGGATCATCCGTTCTTCTGAGGGACAATCCATCTTCGGCACAGCATACACGCTGACCCATTCCCCTGACGCTTCGGAGGAGACCGGCATATCGGTATCCGCTGCAGGCGTTGCATCGCAGCTACATGGGCCACCACAGGCTTTACTCACGATACGGCTCCAGTTAACCAACATAGATTGCTAGTATTAAAAACTATATAGCTACTATAAGGTCAATGGGACAGATGATCCGTTGAGGAGTAAGCCTGATGCGCATTGGTCAGTTAGCCCAGATAGCGGGTATCGACACGCAGACGATCCGCTTCTATGAGCAGCAGGGCCTGTTGCCGCCGCCAGAACGGCAGGAGAATGGTTACCGTGTCTATACCGAGAAGCATGGCGAGTGGCTTGCCTTTATCCGCCGCTGCCGAATTCTGGACCTGTCACTGACAGAGATTCGCGAGCTACAGAGCTATCAGGACGACCCTCGCCAGCCCTGTACCGCCGTCAACGCCATGCTCGATGACCACATCTCTCATGTGCGGTCGCAGATAACTGCTCTGCAAGCGCTTGAGCAACAACTCGTTTCACTGAGGGCGAGTTGCAACGAGGGTCGGGAGATCAATGCCTGCGGCATCCTGACGGGGATCAGCGAGGAGAGCAAACAACAGCTGTATAGGGCTAGCTCAGGCCGTAAGGACTGAGCAGAGACATGCCGGACCTTGCAGTGACATTGTGAATGCATGGTGTGTTGATCGCGAAGCCTCACTGCGTATCTCGGCATGCGAACCTGGGCGTTGCTGCAAACTTGCAGGGGCCGTGAAGAAGAGTCGTCATCAACCAGGTAATCCGCTGAGCTGATGGTTGGTTCCGTCATCATGATATGAGCCAATCAACCAAAAAATCCGATACCCTTTCTTTCTTGTAGCCCATCCAGAAGGCTCGGTACTGTCTTTCATGCCCTCATAAAGCCTTGCGAATTTCTTGAGAGGGCATGCTCGGCAGCGATGCCTAAGCTACTCAGGGTCATTCGCACTGCAGAAATGATAGGCCTTCCCTTCAAAGCTCTCGCGATAAGGGCCATCAGGTTTGACCTCCATGCCACACACCGGGTCGCGCTGGCTCTCGGAGTGGGCGTGCGAGTTATGTGAATGATCCTGGTCATGATGGCAGGAGGTCTTTTGCATGCGATCTATGTCCTTTCTTCGTCCTTGGAAACAGCGGTGCTGCTGGAGTGGGAGTGCCCGCCGTGATTGTGGCCAAACAGATGCATCAGCGGGCATAGCAGCAGGATGAGGTACGGCAGGGCCTGCGAAAGATGACCGTAATGCTCACGCGCTACATAGAAGATGCCGATTACGGCCAGCATGATCAGCGCAATGCCAATCTTGCTCTTCCAAAAAGGCGGCTCAGTGGTACTGGTGTGATGGGTATGGTCCACGACAATAGCCTCGTTTCAATGGCGGCCGGATCAGTATAGGTGTCTCAGACTGGACGGAGTTGGCGAGTATCAATAAACGTCAGCGTACGGTCACCTTACCGACCATTCCCGACTGATAATGTCCTGGAATATTGCAGGCGAACTCCAGTTCGGTGGCGGCGGAGAAGGTCCAGATCAACTCTTCGCGTGCTCCAGGTTCGACAAGAACACTGTTGGGGTCATCGT
The DNA here is from genome assembly GCF_001941865.1 of Pseudomonas alcaliphila JAB1. NCBI lineage: Bacteria > Pseudomonadati > Pseudomonadota > Gammaproteobacteria > Pseudomonadales > Pseudomonadaceae > Ectopseudomonas > Ectopseudomonas alcaliphila. The sequence continues at coordinate 4,690,023 of NZ_CP016162.1, forward strand.
GTTCCATACCGACCATCTTCATGCCGCCCATGGCATGGCCCATATTGCTCATGTCATGTGCACCTGTAGGGGACAGCGTGCCGTTCTGAAACATCGCGGCCATCTCTTTCTGGTGCGCGGCATGGGATGCCGCTTTGCCAAGATTGAATTCGTGTAGCAATGCACCGTCATTTTTCAGGACGAAGCGAACTGTCTCGCCTGCTTTGATCTCCATTGCTTTGGGTTCGAAGAAGATGTCCCCCATCCGGACTTCGATGGTGCGATCTACTGCCTGACCGTCTCCCGGTTGCCCAATACTGTCTTTCTTGTGGCCCGGGCTGGCCAGCGCATTGGCAGCACTGAGCAGCAAGCCAAGGGTGGTGATTATGAAAGCGGGTCTGAGTTTCATGGTGTGCCTCTGAGGTGTTGAGGAGGGATGAGTCCCGATGCTAATGAGGTGCAGCTGGCGGTAAGCTGACGTGAAAACTACATCGCAGTAAGGTTCGTCAGATCGGTGCTACCCAGCCCGCTGCCAACGGGTAGCACCGATGCAGGACTAACGCAGAGCAAACTCACCGACCATCCCCGCCTGGTAATGCCCAGGCAATGTACAGGCGAAGCTCAAACTGCCCGCCTTAGGGAAGGTCCACACGAACTCTTTGGTTGTGCCGGGCTCGACGAGAACCGCGTTCGGGTCGTCATGCTTGGCTTTGATGACTTCCGGATAGCCTGGAGGGTTGGAGTCTCCCGTGCCATAACGCTCATGCCAGACAATGCGCTCGGCCATGCCGGTCGGGGTCAGTGTGCCGTCCTTGAACAAGGACGCCATCTTGCGCTGGTGCTCCAGCTGGGGCGCTGCCTGCCCGATGTTGAACTCGTGCATCAACGCGCCCTCGTTCTTCAGAACGAAGCGCACGGTTTCACCTGGCTTCACATCGATCGTTTTCTGGCTGTAGTTGATGTCGTCCATCTTTACCAAGATGGTACGAGTCGCTGGCGTCGCCTGGGCCTGCTGCCCAATGCCATTGCTACTGCCGCCGAGCTCGGCAAATGCCGGAAAGGTGGTGCTGATGAACAGAGTGCTGATCAGCAGTTTAAGGGGTAAGCGTTTCATGGTGAGACCTCGAGATGGGTGCTGGAAATCTCATGCTATTCCCCGCTTGCTGAGAGGCCGCTGACCCCAAAACTACAATTGCGTCAGCTGGGAAAAAGCACGGCGCCATAAAGGCGCCGCTAGGCCGAAGGAGCAATCACGAAAGGCCTGTAAGATGGGGGAAATCTTTACTGATGGCATTCCTTGTCGGCCATCATCAGCTTGTGCTCTCGAATCATTTGACCCAGCACGTCGTCTACCAGCTTGTCATGCTTTTCCATCCAGGCCAGATGCTCTTCGGCAGACATGTTTGGCGCGGGATGTTCGTTGTGCAGCTGGCTCATGATGTCTTCGAGCATGTTCATATGCTCCTTCATGTGCACATGCCGCTCGCCGACCGGGGCCTTCTCCGCCTGGATCAGCACGGCTTCTGCTTTGTCGCGCATCTGCTGGATGCGCTCGAATACACGGTCGCTGCCCCCTTCGGCCCAAGCCATGGAAGACAGCAGTAGCGAACCAACCAGAAGCAAAGGTTTCAGCGATTTCATGGGCAGTCTCCATCAGTGCAAACTATGGCCGGCACCTCTGCTTTTGGTCTGTCGAGGGCCGAGAGCACAACCTAGTACTCATGCTTGCACCCTAGACAAGCCACCCTGTCAGTGAGCTGAAGTCAGAATTACATTTTCGTAAGCTTCTGGTTGGGGCCGCGGTTTGCCTGCAAACTCAGGCCACCCGACTTTTGGAGTCTGCACACATGAAACTACTGGTAGCTGAAGACGAACCCAAAACCGGTACGTACCTCCAGCAAGGTCTCACCGAGGCTGGGTTCAATGTCGACCGGGTTATGACCGGTACAGATGCCCTTCAGCATGCACTTAGCGAAGCCTATGACCTGCTAATTCTGGATGTAATGATGCCTGGGCTGGACGGTTGGGAAGTGCTGCGCATGTTGCGCGCAGCAGGAAAAGACGTCCCCGTACTGTTCTTGACGGCACGCGATGGTGTGGAAGACCGCGTTAAAGGGTTGGAGCTGGGTGCGGACGACTACCTGATCAAGCCATTTGCTTTCTCAGAGCTTCTGGCCAGGGTCAGAACGCTGTTGCGCAGAGGTAATGGTTCGCCGACGCAGACCACCATGAAAATTGCCGATCTGGAAGTCGATCTGATGAAGCGGCGTGCGATCCGTGGCGGGAAAAGAATTGACCTGACCGCGAAGGAGTTTTCACTGCTGGAATTGCTACTGCGCCGGCGCGGCGAGGTGCTCCCGAAGTCGCTGATTGCCTCTCAGGTTTGGGACATGAATTTCGACAGCGACACCAATGTCATTGAGGTTGCGGTACGCCGGCTACGCGCAAAAATCGATGACGATTTCGATCTCAAGCTGATTCATACCGCCCGCGGCATGGGATACATGATGGATGCGCCGGAGTGAATATGAAGCACCTTTCGCTGACAGCACGCATGAGCCTGATGTTCATGTCCGCGGTAATTGCAGTCCTGACGGTAGCAGGGCTGAGTTTCAATATGCTCAGCCAGCACCACTTCAAGATGCTGGATCGGCAGGCCCTGGTGGAGAAACTCGAATCCGCCAAACATATCCTCAACAATGCTCGCGGTGAAGCGAGCCTTTCGGAAGAATTACCGCAGTTGCGAGCCTTGCTGGGAGCCCATCAGGATCTGGCGGCCACTATCCTGGCCAGTGACGGTTCTGTACTGTTCTCCGACCCCAGAGCAGTCGAAGTACCAGAGCGTTTCAGACGTGAAAATGAGCAGAGCATGTGGGAGTGGCAGAACGGCCAACACATGTACCGCGGCATGACGGCGCAAATCTCGGTAGCCGATCAGGCTGAGCCGCTCACAGCTTTGCTGATTCTTGACGTCACCAATCACACACACTTTTTCGACACGCTGCAACGATGGTTCTGGATTGGATTGGTCATCAGTGCCCTGTTCAGTGCCGCGCTCGGCTGGGTGGTTGCTCGCAGCGGCCTTAGGCCTCTGCGGCAAGTCACTCATGTGGCCTCCGGGATGTCCGCTCGCTCGTTACAGGAACGAATCCCTCTCGAACCAGTGCCGCGGGAACTTCAGCAACTGGTTCTATCCTTCAATGCGATGTTGGCTCGGCTAGAGGATGCCTTCGTTAGGCTCTCCAATTTTTCGGCCGACATTGCCCACGAGCTACGCACGCCCGTTAGCAACCTGATGACCCACACCGAGGTCGTGCTGAGCAAGAAACGCGATATCAATGCCTATGAAGAGAATCTCTACTCCAACCTGGAGGACTTGAAGCGCATGTCCCGAATGATCGACGACATGCTGTTTCTGGCCAAGGCCGATAACGGCCTGATCGTCCCGGAACAGAGCGACATCGAGCTGGCGGACGTTGCCGCCAAGCTGACCGAGTACTACCGCCTGCTGGCCGAAGAGCGTGACATCCGACTTTCTGTAACGGGTACAGGCCGAGTGCGTGGTGATCGGCTGATGCTTGATCGTGCGATCTCCAACCTGCTGTCCAATGCCCTGCGCTATACGCCTGAGGGGAAGACGATTTCGCTGCGGATCCGCCAGACAGCGGACACAACCAGTCTAAGCATCGAAAACCCAGGCGGCACAATCGCTCCAGAGCACTTGGAGAAGCTCTTCGACCGCTTTTACCGGGTCGATCCCGCCCGGCGCGAGGGAGGCCCGAGCAATGCAGGCCTCGGCCTTGCCATCACCCGCTCCATCATCGAGGCCCACAAAGGCCGCATCTGGTGCACTTCGGTAGAGGGCCTCACAGGCTTTCACATCGAACTTCCTCGGCTCTCTCCCTCCTAGCGGATGGCTGTGCAGCCAAGCGCACATGACCCCTAATGAAGTTAGCTCTGCACCGGTGTGTTGTGGCTTACGCCTATGTCTGGGCAGGAATGGCGTTTTCCGTAAGCACTCGCCGCACCGAAGACGACTGTCTCTATGGGGCCAAGCTGGCAGTCGCCGATTTCTTTTTCAGCCGCCTATTGCCACAAACTTAGGACTGGAAGCCTGCATTCGAGCGAGTAGCTCATCCCTCTATGGACTTTCCGCTGAACAGTTCTGACGATTAAGCGTGAGCGCGGTCTCGATACTGGAGACCGCGCTTTTTCAACCGTGGCACTGCAGAGGCGATCATAGGACTGAAAATCCTATAGTCCGCAGTTCCAACACACTCAGAGGTCCTTCACCTTCTTCAACGCATGCAACCCATGCAGCGCTTCATCCCAAAGGTAACCACCCAGCTTCGAGATACTCGTAAACCACTCACTGCGTGCGCCATCAATCAGCAGAATAACTCGACGATTACTGACGAAATCGCCATCAAAACTCATGGAGTAGTCGTCAATCTGGAGCCTGCCTCCTGGCTCGATCACCGAAGAAGCGGCAATACCATCAGCAAAGGCATTGCTAGCGGTTTGGTATTCATCAATACCTTCGTCCGTGCTGGCGTATGCATACAACTGCCTACGCAGGTAAGTGACAGACTGAGCGGTGCGATTCAGCAACCAAACCGGCTGCTTATCCGAGCACCGTGAAAAGAACGGAATAGCCAAGTAAAGCCCTTCAGGCGCTTCCTGCTCATAGGCATGTAAATTCGCATGGGCGATAAGGTCCGCCACCTGAGAGCGGCGCCTGGCAAGCACATCAAAAGCATCGTCATCCATTCTGGGGCGGCACCCGCTAAAAGACTCCAGGGCGGTGCAGGCCGACGTCAGCCGCGCATACCGAGCCAGCTCTTCTGCATGCTGCTGCGCCACTTGCGGATGGCATTGCTGCGCAAGGCGCGAGGCCAGGCCCATAACCTCATCGTGAATGGGTCTACGAAACACTTGATACTCCTTGATACCCAGCGCTCAAATCAGGCAACGCCTGAATAGGCATGCGCTAGATCTATGCAGAACGATACTGGTAGTACCCAGCCTTTGTTACTGATTCTGGCTCAAGCGGTCGACACAATATCTATCAGACCAGCACTGCAGAAAGGATCATAGGATCAAAAGTCCTATGATCCTTTCAGGCAAAAAAATGCCGGTCATATGACCGGCCTCTTTACTATCTCGCTGCAGCTGCACTGGCTATCCAGTCGTCGACTTCGTGCTGAAGCCAGCGGCTTGCTCGGCCTATCTTCACCTGTCTCGGGAAGTCACCCTCTCGGATACGGCAGTAGATAGTTTTACGACTCAATCCGACTTTGCGGCTAACCGCATTGAAGTCCAAAAGGATCATCTCAGACATATCCCACCTCCCAGAAAGAGAGGCTGGTGGATTCATGTGGGTACTGCGGTGGTAATGCGTTCCTCATAGCTGACTGCTCTGCCGGATCATGCCTTCCAGGCATTAGTTCTACTTTTCCAATTCCGCTGCGCATCAAGTAGACAACGTCACAGCAGCAAACCTAGAGGCTCCGGATAACCTCACACCTGTATATTTCCACAGCAACCTAGGTCGCACAACAAAATACTTGACTTTTCTGGAACTTATCCAGTCTCGAACAAATCCAGCTGCTCAGCCTGATGCTCATCCTCGTCAGGACTATCGAGCAGGCGGCTAAGCGCGGCATCGAAAGCCTCCATGGTCGGGCGCATCTGAGGCAATTTCGCTTCAGGGTTATTGCGATAGTGCGTAACGACAACACCTGTTTGTCCGTGTGACTGCAACGCGTCACTATCGAAATCCTTGATGCCGTTACGCTGCATGAACTGCGTGCATGTGCGCCGAATATCACGTGGGCTAAATTTTGGGATGGGCTGGCCGTTCATTTTGGCGTGGTCAGTAGCGAGCCACTCGCTCACAGCATGAGACAAACTGGACGCGTGAATTGGCTTTTGTCCACCAACACTCCAAGGGTATACGGCCCCTGGAGGCTGCAGGGCACGAACCTGTTCGAGTACCTGCAAGGCCCTGCGGCTTAAGGGAACGAAGTGTGCACGTTTTTTACTGCCACGCCCTTTGCTATCGATGATCTTCAAATACTTCTTTTGAAAGTTGTAGCTGGTCCAGGGCTCACGAATAAACTGGAGGGGACGCTGCCCTGCAGTAGCAAAAGCAAAGTGAAAGACACGCGCCATAATCGCACCAACCGAATCGACCTTTGTAATGGTGTGCCAAAATTGCCTCAGCTCCTTATCAGTCAGAGCGCGCTCGCCAGGTTTTGACGTGTTCGGGACAGTCACTGGATCCGCAGGATTCATCTGAAGCCCATAGCTTTTAGTACTGCTTCGGTCGATATGATGCTCAGCTTTTAGACCAAAATTGAAAGCAGCAACGAGAAACGAACGAACCTTGCCTGCCTGACGTCTAGCTCCCCTGTCCCAGATTGGTTTCAGCAGAAGATTCACATGCTCCGGCCTGACATCCTTGGCCTTCATATTCATGATGTCGAGCCGTTCCTCTTGGCCTTCCTTGCTCACAGCTACAACTTTCTCGCCTTCCAGATCCTTAGACAGCACACGCTCGAACTCCTTGATCTGTGCAGCTGAAACATCATCACGGCGACGGTCTTCGATGTAATCCCGGAACAATTCGGACAAAGTGCCTTTTGAAGCCTCTATTGCAGCAAGTCGCTGCTGCTCATGCAGCTGGCGCTGGCGTTCTGCTTGCTCGACCTCTTCCTCGGCAGCACATCTGGCTAGGTAAGCCTTGATATCACCATGCTCTGCCGCGATCTTTGCGTAACGTACCGCTTGCTCGCGAAGTTCAGTAAGTGAGAGACCGGGGCTCTTGGGTGTTTTCTTGAAGACTCCTAGCTTGATCTTCTGGCCCCCGCCATCGCGGCGGCGGTAGTACCCTTCAACAGCTCCTGAAGCACGGCACTCGAACAGGATTGATCCACTACCTCGGCCTGGCAGTGAATCGGTGGCAGTCTGACCAGGCTTAAGCGCCTTCAGCTCCACATCTGTCAGAAATTTCCTACTACTCGCCTTGCCCGATGCCTCTGCCATTTCTGCGTACCGTTTTGCGTACCGTTTCTTAGGGCATGACCGGCTATACCCAGAACCAAGGGGAAACACCTAACCCCTTGAATTTAGGATAACGCGCTAAATCGGCTTTTTTCGGGAGACGCTGGGAAACGACCAGAAACGTGCTTTTTACCGCCTCATAATCCTTTGGTCCACGGTTCGAGTCCGTGTGGGCCCACCACCTTCAAAGCCTCGCATTGCGCGGCTTTCGTGTTTCTGAACGCTGAGCCTCGAGCGTTTCACAGACCTTCAACGTCCACAAATCGTCCACATCACCGAACTTTTTCCAGCTCATCAAGCAAAGCAATCGCCTCATGATGATCGAGCGCGAAGGTGGTCAGCCTGACGTTGTGCCCGACATTGATTTCGTTCTTCAACGCAACAACCGCGCCGCTCGTCCATTCATTGCCCTCTTTTGGGCGTACAAATTGGATCAGGTCAGTATTCAGGCAGACCACCCGTCCAGCCGTGTCCACCAAAGATACAAATGCCATCGTTTCATTCCTTGTTGATGTTCGCCGTTGCCAGCGAGTTGAGACTGACTAGATCAGCCAGCCAGGTCTCTATTGCAAGGTAGCGCTCGCTACCGGCCCGCGTGGGTACTTTGGCAAAGGCACTGGCGTGGTCACGGTGAGATGAATCCAACCTTCCACCGACTCGCCTTGATATTCGGCGAGCACGCGGAACCACCCCTTTCCATTGTTCTCCAGCACCTCAACTGGCAAGCCGAGTTGCAGCTGCACAATCACTTCCGCCGTCTTGCTGGGCTCAGCGCGGAGCCGTGCGCCATTGCGATTTACGATCCTATAGGAGTCAGCGAGCAACTCTCGCTCATAGTTCGGGAGCAGTGCAGCTTGCTTGGGAACATCAGCGGGCTTTGTCGCGCCAGACATCAGCGCAGTCAAAACCCCGATAGCAACAAAGGTGTTGAAAATGCGTAGAAGCATGTCCCATATCGCCACAATCTGAAGGTACACAGATTGTAAACGCTGCTTTGCCGGCAGCGACAAGGTCTCTGGATGACCATCAGCAAGAGCCTTGACGATCTCCAAATCAACACTCTTCGCCGGGCCAATCTCGAGCTCTGCGAAGTCCCCGACCTCCAAGCTATCGAAGCCTTCGATGTCCACTAGATGGAAACGAACAGCACTCGGGTCATCCGGCGTCACCAGATAGCTGGCCAACACTGACTCGCGAACTAACTCCTGATACGAGCCGAGCGCAGCAGATAGATCAGCCTGCATCCGAGCACTGGCAGCCTCACGCACCTGAGCCAAGTAGGACGGATTGGTCAACGCAGTCAGTTGCTCCTGCATCTGGGCCAGGTAAGTGGGATTGGCTATCGCCTTCAGTTGCTCCTGCATGTCCACCAGATACGCGGGGTTGGCCAGCGCCTTCATCTGCTTCTGCATGTCCAGCAGATACGTGGGATTGACCAGCGCCTTCATCCGCTCCTGAATGTCCGCCAGGTACGTGGGATTTGCTATCGCCTTAATCTGCTCCCGCATGTCCACCAGGTACGCGGGGTTGGCCAGCGCCTTCATCTGTTCGCGCATATCCGCCAGGTACGCCGGATTCTTCAATGTCGCCATCAGCTCGCGGAGCTCTTCTGAAGACGAGACAACACCCAGCTGTTTCAGTCGATCTTTGTTCTTACCAGTCATAAGTACATCCCTGTCTAGGCCGACGACTGCGCCGTCTTGTCTGGTGGGCAAGCGAGTTCAGGTTCACCGCATCAGCTAGGTGGCCGAGGCTGAAGTGGGCATATTTCTGCGTCATGGTCAGGGCGGCGGGGAGTCGGGGACAGACCACAATGCTCGCCAACGAGATATCCAGCGCACTCCACCGTGAAATGTGGCCCAAGGGCTACAAAAATCCAAGGAAATACAAAACATGTAGCTCACGGGCTACATCAGGCGATTAGACAGTGAGCCGAATAGCCGGCATTATCGGCTCACTGAATGAGCCGAATAGGCTCGCTAATCGGCTCATAGATGAACACGCCTTATGAATGACCCGCTCTGGATCTGGCAGCAGACCGACTGGCCGCACTTCAGCTGGCAAGCCGAAGCGCTCGCCCCGCTGTTGCGAGCCTGCAGCCAGACTCAGGGGCGTTTGTTGGGAATGCTCGGCGCGGTGGGCAGTGACACCGAAGTGCAGAGCAGCCTGGATGCCATGCTGCAGAACATCGTCACCTCTTCAGCCATCGAGGGTGAGCAACTGAATGTCGGTTCGGTGCGCTCATCACTGGCGCGGCGCCTGGGGCTGAACGAAGAAGGCCGTACCACCTCGCGCTCCGAAGGCCTGGCAGAGCTGCTGCTCGATGCCACCCACGCACATCAAGAGCCGCTAGACGAACAGCGACTGTTCACCTGGCACCGCTGGCTATTCCCCAGCGATGACCAACTGCTGGCTCGACCATTACATATCGGCGAGTTGCGCGGCGAAGAACCCATGCAGGTGGTTTCCGGTCGGATCGACCGCCCGACTGTACATTTCGAAGCCCCTCCTCGCGCAGGGCTGGAAACGCAACTGGCAGACTTTCTCGCCTGGTTCGAGAGCAGCCGTAGCGATGCCAGCCTCGATCCCTTTCTGCGCGCCGGCATCGCCCATTTCTGGTTCGTTACCCTACACCCCTTCGATGACGGCAACGGCCGCCTCACGCGCGCCATCACCGACCTGGCATTGGCTCAGGGCGAACAACAGGCCATCCGCTTCTACGCCATATCAGCGAGCATCCTCGAGGACCGCGCCGGTTATTACCGCATCCTCGAAGCCAGCCAGAAAGGCACTCTGGAAATCACCGCCTGGCTGCAGTGGTTTCTCGAAACATTGCTCAATAGCCTGGAGCAGGCCCTCGCTCGCATCGACCGCGTGCTGGTCAAGGCGCGCTTCTGGCAGGCACACCGCAGCCAAACCCTATCGGCGGAGCAAGTCAAAGTGCTTAACCGCCTGCTCGATGGCGGCGAACGGGGTTTTGAGGACGGTATCAGCGCAGCCCAGTACCAAGCTGTGGCCAAGGTTTCCAAAGCAACCGCGACACGACATCTGAGCGACCTGCTGGAAAAGGGCTGCATCGAACGATTACCCGGTGGCGGGCGCAGCACCCGTTACCAGATAGCACGCTGAGCGCCTTAGCCGAGCTTGTCAGCCCCTGGTGCGTCATCGCGCCATAGGACAATGGTCACAACCCCTCGAGGCATTGAAAAAATTCCCCTTCCCACCCTTCTTGACGGCAATCTGGATAAAGCTATACAGGCCTTGAATGCCAATCTGCGGCAAACCAGCCAAGCCATTGACAGACGCAACCTGCCAGCGCATAAACTGTCCTCAGTCCTAGGACAAAGGACAGTCGCTAACTGAGGCCGCCATGAAGAGTCAAGACGTGCTGTTGCTAGTCAAGCTGATCTGCCTTGAGCAGCGCGAATGCCTGCAACAGAGGCTTAAGAGCGAAACAGCAGAACTGCTCAAGCAAAGCGACGTCCCCTCACACGACCAGTGGCAAGGCTGGGAGGATGACGCTGAGCAAGATCCACCCGTCCATCACGACAGTTATTCAGTACGCGCCCTGCAAGCCTCACTGGGCATCAGTAAAAGCGAAATTGCCTCCGCGCTGAAACGCTGCCAACAGACAGGTCTCTTGCGAATAGACCCGAGCACACAGTTACCTCGGGTCAACAGCAAGGCATTGTTGGGCTTCATCGAGCATGGTTTGCGCTACGTATTCCCGGTAAAACCGGCTGAAATCGTTCGAGGCATTCCTACAAGCTTCTCCGCCCCCGTGCTGCAAGGCACCCTGATGAGTGGTGGCGACCTTATCCATGTCTGGCCAGACGCATACGGCAATCGCAAGGGACAATCCATAACGCCCCTGTTCAGGACGGTGCCAGGCGCAGTCAAGAAAGACCCGCGCCTGTATGAATACCTGGCCCTGATCGATGCAATTCGCCTGGGTAACGCCAGAGAAGCCAATCTTGCCAATCAGATGCTGCGCGAGAAGGTGCTGCAGGCATGAGCCGCTCTCATAACATCCAGATGCTCGAAGTGGTCGCCCAGGCGCTTGGTCAGGACTTGTGCCAGCAGGTTGCCTTCGTTGGCGGCTGTACCACAGCCCTGCTATTGACCGATGAATTCAGCCTCGAAGAAGTCCGCTACACAGATGATGTGGATCTGGTCATTCATCTCACCGGCTATGCCCAATGGCAAAAGCTGGTCGAACAGTTACGTGAGAAAGGCTTCAAGCAATCCCCTCAGGATGACGTCGTCTGCCGTATGCGCCTGGGTGAGCTGAAAGTTGACTTCATGCCTGAAGATGCAGAGACCGCCGACTTACTAGGCTGCAACAATCGCTGGTTCAAGGATGGTCTGGCCTGCGCGCAGTGGCATGCACTCCCCAGCGGTTGCCGCATTCGCCTGTTCACCCCGCCCTACTTTCTCGGCAGCAAACTCGAGGCCTATGCCGGGCGTGGCGCGCACAACCCATTGGGTAGCCAGGATCTTGAAGACATCCTCAACTTGGTCAATGGCCGCGAAGAACTACTCCAGGAAGTTGAAAGCGCCGCACCCGAGCTACGCGCCTATCTGGCAGAAAAACTTACGGAGCTGCTGAACAACCGCGACTTCGCCTACCTGGTGCAGGATGCCGCCCGTGGTGATAACGAACGTGAACGGATCATCTGGCAGCGGCTGCAACATATTGCCCAGGTAGCGACCTGAATGCGTGCAATCGTGCAATGGCATACTCAGACCGGTAAACGCATGGCCGACAACCGCGATGCTTATGCCCACCTGGATCTGCCGCAGGCCAGTTTTTATCTGGTCGCCGATGGCAGCAGCCGCCACCCAGGCAGCGGCGCACTGGCCAATGCTCTGCTGGCAGAGCTGATCCAAGGAATCGGCCGCCTGCCTGCAACCGCTCTGAACCGGGAGCGATTGCCCGCAGAGTTGCTGCCGCTAATCGACGACAGCCATCGAGCCCTGTGTGAAACACACCCGCATGCGGCCTGCAGTTACCTGGTTCTATGCCTGCTGGCCGATACCGCGCTCAGCATCCATGAAGGCGACTGCTGCCTGGGCCTTGTAGAAGCCCCAGATGCAATCAGTTGGCTGACTCCCGTGCACTGCATGGCCAACTGGCAAGGCAACCTCGCGCACGCTGAGCTTGCGCAAATGCCATCACGCCACCGCCTGACGCGCTGCTTCAGCTCCAGACGCGTTGGCGACCCCGAAATCAGACACTGGCCGCTTGCCGTCAATCAGCGCTGGCTGCTGGCGACCGATGGTTTCTGGGCCGGGCTGAGCAATTCACAGCAGCAACATTTCTTACATGAAGGTCACCTGGACACACCGCCCACGGACGACGATATCAGTTGCCTGAGCATCATCACGTCACCCATGCCATGAGCCGAATAGCGCCTGTATTCGGCTCATGGATAAACAATCCTTTTGAATGACCCGATCTGGTTCTGGCAGCAGCCCGGCTGGCCACACTGAACATTTCTGCAAAGGCACCAAACCTGGCGTAACCGTTTATCGACCATAGGACAATGGTCGCGAACCCCTTGAGCCATTGAAAGCAATTAGCCATTATCCAGATCAGTGCCAGGCATCTGGATTTCGGCACACCTGCTCGCCTCTCCCTCAAGCAGCTCGGCTCAAGGAAGAAAATGGATTACAGCCCGATAGTCGCCCAGGTCGGGGGCATGCTGGCCTGGTTCATCCCAGCGGTCCTGCTGATAGGCCTGCTCAAATCGCCCTGGGCCAAGGGGCATATCGGTGAACTGCTGGTGCGCCTGTTCGCCCACTGGCAACTGGACAAGCAAACCTACCACCGCCTGCACAACGTCACTCTGAACACGCCGGACGGCACCACACAGATCGACCACGTGTTCCTCTCGCCCTACGGCATCTTCGTGCTGGAAACGAAGAACATGAGCGGCCGGATCTTCGGCAGCGAGAAGCAGGCGCAGTGGACGCAAAAGTTTCGCAAGCGCAGCTTCAAATTCCAGAATCCGCTACGCCAGAACTACAAGCACCTCAAAGCCCTGGAAGCCACCCTTGGCGTTAACCCCGAGCACCTGCACTCGGTCATCACCTTTGTCGGCGGCAGCACCTTTAAAACCGAAGTGCCGGCCAACGTCACCCAGGGCGTAGGCTTTATCCGCTATATCAAATCATTCCAACAGCCGCTATTCAGCGAGGCTGAAGTCGACGCCATGCTGCAGCCCCTGCAAACCGGCTGCCGCGCACCGACCTTCGCCACACACCGCGAGCACATACAAAACCTCAAACGCCGTAGCGATCCGGCAGCCGAACGGCAGTGTCCGAAATGCGGTAATGCGCTGCTGGTTTGCACCGTGAAGATAGGGCCAAAGGCGGGGCAGCAGTTTTGGGGATGCTCCGCGCCCCAAAATGTCGGCCCCGGCAAATTGCCTAAATACCAACCTCGGTAAAAAACTTAGTTACCCCAATTATTCAATTAACCTACACGCAAAGGAAAAATGAATGGAAAATCATCAAGAGGATGATTCAATCACAAGCAACACAGCAAGACTTATTGAATATGAGATCCACGGCTTATATGGACTTTACAATCACAAAATCACACTTAATCATACAGACGGTGTCACAATCGTACACGGCCCAAATGGAGTAGGAAAAACCGCACTCCTAAAAAGCATTAGCAATTTATTTAGCTGCGACTATGACTCTCTAGCCTCAATTCCTTTCTCGCAAATCAATGCACGCTTGAGTACCGGATGGGAGATAGTCGTGAAGCGAGTAGGCGTATCGGTTTCACAACTGGTACGTCGAAAGCACATGGGTCACCGCCTTGAAGTCGAAATAAAAAAAGACAAGAAAACACATGCTTCCCACAACTTCTCCGAAGAAGTGAATGTAGGTGGTCGAATTCCACCTTGGTACAATAGAATTGCACCTGGAGTATGGTTTGACGAACGCACCGGCGAAGAAATAAGCCACGACGAGATAGATGCCTTTCTGCACCGACCAAGCAGATCAAAGGAGAAGCGCAGGAATATAGAATCAATAGCTACAATACTTAAAACAGTTAGCGTTCACCTCGTAGAAACAAACAGACTTTACAAACCAATACAAGCCAATGAATGGGGTAAGAAAGGCACAAAATTGGTTTCTGCAGTCAACGACTGCTCAGCAAAACTAGCTAACAACATCGGGACCGCCCTGAAAGACTATGGAAAACAATCTCAAGAGCTAGATCAGTCATTCCCTCATCGGTTTATCACAAAGTCCGCAAAGCCCCTAGAGCTCCCTGACTTAAAAACCAGACTCACCGAGCTAGCAAAACAACTTGAGAACTTAAAAAACCTAGGAATTCTAGATTCAGAAAACTTTCAATCATTCAACATTCAAGTCCTAGACCATGTAGATCCTCAAAAACTCGAAATCATGAGTCTATATGTTGAGGATAGCGAAGAAAAATTAAAAGCTTTTGAATCACTAGCCGACAGAACCGAGCTTCTTTTAAACAGCCTTAAAGACAAATTCAAAAACAAGAGAATCCGGTTAAGCAAAGACAAAGGCCTTTACGCTGAAGGCCCCGGAGACCTTGAAATACCACTAGACTCACTGTCATCTGGAGAACAACACGAAATCGTCCTGCTATACGAGTTACTATTTAAGGTATCCAAAAATACCTTAGTACTAATTGACGAACCCGAGCTATCCCTCCACGTGAATTGGCAGAAAGCTTTCTTACCGGAGTTACTATCCATATCCAAGGTTTCTGATTTTTACTCAATAGTAGCAACACACTCCCCGTTCATTGTGGGTGGTCGGGACGATTTAATGACAGCCTTGGATGCGAACACCGATGAATCAATGGAATAAGAGTGTCGGAGATCTCATTGCGGAAATAAAGATGATGCAGACCGATTTCAAAGGTTTTTTTTCTGGCTTGTCGAAGGCCCTAGTGATATACGCTTTTTCGAATGCCGGCGGTACAAGGGAGTTGCGCTGGTTGCTGCCGGCGGGAAAAAAAATGTGATAGAAACTGTTACTGCTCTTACGCAAGACCCTGTAAGTTCTAAGCTCGTCGGCGTTGTAGATGCTGACGTAGACTGGCTGAAACCAATCGAAAATCGCCCATCAAATATTTTGTCAACTGATCCTCGCGATCTTGAGGGGCTATTGATCAGATCTAGATCATTGGACAAGCTACTGAGCGAGTATGCTGCCCCTCAAAAAATTGAAAGCTTTGAAGCAAAAACTAAAAAAACAGTACGCGAATACGTACGAGATGTTAGCGAAAAATTCGGAAAAATAAGAGCAGCCAACTTACTTCACAATGACATTTCTTTAAAGTGCCTAAAACCACAAAATTTTATTCTCCCTAACAAATGGGATTACGATTTAGATAAGGCATATGAATTTTGCGTATCACGTGGCGCAGCAGCTAGCACGGATGAGCTCAAAGCACTTGTAGCAGGCCTGCCCTGCACAGACGCTTGGAACTATGTCAGAGGGCATGATGCGATAGGAATTCTAACGGGTGGCCTAATGACAGAAATTGGCCGCGGAGGAAGAATAGATAACTCAAGAGTTGAATCAGCACTCCGAATAGGAATAGAAGATGAAGAATACAAACTCAGCTATATTAGCCAGCAACTAAATCACTGGCATCCGACTGACACAAAAATAAATCAACACACCTAAAACATACTTACACAGCACAAAGATTATTAATACAATTACAACCCAACAACAAAGGCCAGGCATTGCGTGGCCTTTGTTACCTTCCATCATTCCCAAAACATCAAACAATCGAAACAACTGGAGAAAGACCACGATTACTTTAGGCTGAAACGATTCGCTTGCACAAAACTGTGCATCAACGGGTCAGCGCACACCTGATAGCCGCCGTCAGAATGGGGATATGAAGTAGCCCTCTCCCACCCGCTGCCATCTAACCGCCACACTTTTCCCTGAACCTTTGCCCTTCTCGCCCGGTCGGCTTTAAGTACCGTCGCGCTCCGCGGCGCCAGCAAAGGATGCGTGTTATGCGAGACCGCACCAGCAGGATCGCCGTTTCACCGCCACACCTCGAACAGCTATGGCAGCGTTACCAGCGGGTGCGCGCTGCCAGCGAAAGGCTCTGTGAGCCGCTGGAGGCTGAGGACTATGTGATTCAGAGCATGGCGGACGTCAGCCCGCCGAAGTGGCATCTGGCGCATGTCACCTGGTTCTTCGAGGCGTTCGTGCTGCTGCCCTTTCTGCCGGGTTATCGCCCGCTGGATGAGCGCTACGACCATCTCTTCAACTCCTACTACAAGACCCACGGCACGCCCTTCGAACGGGCGCGGCGCGGGTTGTTGTCGCGGCCGACGGTAAGCGAGGTGTACGCCTATCGCAGCCATGTCGATCTGGCCATGGCGCAGTTGCTCCAGTCAGGCAGTGAACTTGCCGACGAGGTGCTGCAGCGGGTCGAGCTGGGGCTGGAGCATGAGCAGCAGCATCAGGAGCTACTGCTGATGGATATCAAGCACATCCTGGCGCAGAACCCGTTGCGCCCGGTCTATCGCCACGACCTCAAGCCGGGCGGCGCGGCGGCCGGCGAAATGCGATGGATCGAATTTCCCGCCGGGCTGCGCCATGTCGGCCATACCGGCGATGGCTTTGCTTTCGACTGCGAGCGGCCGCGCCATCGGGTGTTCGTCGAGGCCTTTCAGCTGGCCAGCCGACCGGTGAGTAACGGCGAGTATCTGCAGTTCATCCGCGATGGCGGTTATCGCAGCACGGCGCTGTGGCTGGCGGACGGTTGGGACCATATCCAGCGCGCTGGCTGGCAGGCGCCGCTGTACTGGCTGCGCGAGGACGACGACTGGCTGGAGCTGACCCTGGGCGGCCCGCGCGAGCTGGATCTGGATGCGCCGGTCTGCCACCTGAGCTACTTCGAGGCCGAGGCTTTCGCCACCTGGGCGCAGGCGCGTTTGCCACGCGAGGAGGAATGGGAAGTTGCCGCGCAGGACGAACCGCTGTGGGGCAACTTCGTCGAGAACGATCACCTGCAGCCGGTGGCGGCGGGCGCGGGTGATGGCCTGCAGCAGCTCTATGGCGATGTCTGGGAATGGACCGCCAGCGCCTATCGGCCCTACCCCGGCTTTCGTCCGCTGGGCGGCAGCCTGGGTGAGTACAACGGCAAGTTCATGTCCGGGCAGATGGTGTTGCGTGGCGGCAGTTGCGCCACGCCGGAAGACCACGTGCGCCCCACCTATCGCAACTTCTTCTACCCCACGATGCGCTGGCAGTTCTCCGGCCTGCGCCTGGCCAAGGAGCTCTGAGCATGGCATTGGCAATCCGTACCCACGAACAGTCGATCAGCCCGGAACTGGAGTCGCTGCGTGAGGAAGCGCTGCGCGGCTTCGCAGCCAGCCCGAAGGCGATGTCACCGAAGTTCTTCTACGATCACCGCGGCTCGCAGCTGTTCGAGCTGATCTGCCTGCAGCCGGAGTACTACCCGACGCGTATCGAGGAAACCATTCTGCGCCTGGCGGCGCGCGATATCGCCGAGCTGGCCGGGCGCAACGCCAGCCTGGTGGAGCTGGGCAGCGGCGCCAGCCGCAAGATCCGCCTGCTGCTCGAAGCCCTGCGCCCGGCGCGTTACCTGGGCATCGATATCTCCCGCGAGTTTCTGCATAGCAGCACCCGTCGCCTGGCGGCGGACTATCGCTGGCTCGACGTGCATGCGCTGTGCGCCGACTTCAGCCAGCCGCTAAAGCTGCCCGCCGAGGCACTGGGGCAACGCCCACTGGCGTTCTTTCCCGGCTCCAGCATCGGCAATTTCGACCCCGGCGAGGCCCGCGCCTTTTTGCGCAACCTGCATCAGGCGCTGCCGGCAGGCAGTGGCTTGCTGATCGGCGTGGATCTGGTCAAGGACCGCCAGGTACTGGAGCGCGCCTACAACGATGCAGCTGGGGTGACTGCACTGTTCAACCTCAACCTGCTCGAGCGCATTCGTAACGAGCTGCACAGCGATATCGACCCGCGCCGCTTTCAGCATCGAGCCTTCTACAACGAAGCCGAGTCACGCATCGAGATGCATCTGGTCAGCCGGCAGGCGCAGCGAGTGCGCATCGAGGATCGCGTATTCGACTTCGCCGCTGGCGAAACCCTGCACACGGAGAACTCCTACAAGTACACGCCGAGCGGCTTTCGTGATCTGGCGGGTGCATGCGGCTTCGCCTCGGTCGCCATGTGGCGCGACCCGGCGCAGTTGTTCAGCGTGCATTTTTTGCGGCGGGAATGAAGGACGGCGAGAAACCCACCGTAGCGTAGGGTGGGTTAGCGGCGCCGAATGCCGAGTATTCCAGACGCAGATGAAGGTGTGCGCCGCGTAACCCACCAGACGATGGACCGCGTTGCGCCTGCGCGATCATCTGCCCTCTCCCCCGCCCCCTCTCCCGCAAGCGGGAGAGGGGAGAAAGCGCGTTCGACTAGGCAGGCGAATAAGCTCGGAAAGGGCCTCAGCGTTTGGCGATGATGTACACCGCGTGGACGATGCCGGGGATGTAGCCGAGCAGGGTGAGCAGGATGTTCAGCCAGAACGCGCCGCCGAAACCGACCTGGAGAAACACGCCCAGCGGCGGCAGCAGGATGGCGATGAGGATGCGGATAAGGTCCATGCGGTACTCCTTTGCTTTCCATAAGGGGTACTGAAGCAGACCCACGCTGCGCCTTGCAGTTCAGGTCGAATCATTTGCACCTGATCTGGTTCGGCTTCTGGCCGTTATCGAGCATTCACAGGCGCACGTCGAATTTGTCCAATAGCAGCTCGGTCGGTATGTCGGCGCTGACCAGCTGGTTGCGCCCGCGCCGCTTGCCGCTGTACAGGCGACGGTCAGCGGCGCGGTAGAGCTCGGCGGCGCTGCGGCCGTCCACGGGCCAGGTGGCCAGGCCGAAGGTGGCGGACAGCGCGATCTGCTCACCGTCGTACTCAAGCGGCTGTTCGGCGATCTGCTTGCGCAGTTTGTCCACCAGCGGGTCGGCGCCAGTGCTGTCGATATGACGTAGCAGCAGGCCGAACTCCTCCCCACCCAGACGACCGAGAAAGTCGGTCACGCGCAGGCGCTGCTGGAGGATCTGACAGATATGCTGCAGCGCCATATCGCCCGCCTCGTGCCCCCACTGATCATTGACCTGCTTGAAGTGATCGACGTCGAGCAGCACCAGTACCAGATGCCCGTTGCTGCGTTCGGCATCCTGGATGCTGCGTTGCAGGGCGTGCTGGAAGCTGCCACGGCTGGCCACGCCGGTCAGTGAATCGGTCTGCGCCAGACGCTCCAGCTCCTCGTAGGCCTGCATGCGCAAGCCATCGTAGATATGCACGAACACCAGGATCAGCACGCCACACAGGGCGGCGTTGCCCAGGTCGATCAGGCCGTGTGTGTCCAGGGTCAGGTGATTGTCGGTGAAGTACAGCAAAAGCCCGGCGCACATGAACAGCGCGGTGAGCAGGAAGGCGCGCTGCTTGCCCAGCAGCAGGTAGGCCAGCAGCGGGATCATGTACAGCCAGACGAACGCCGCCGCTGAGGCGTCCGGCATGACGATGATGTAGAGAATGAAGCAGAAGGTCGGGATCAGGTACAGGTAGATCCACAGGTGCAGATGGCGAGCGCGTTCGATGCGCCAGGCGCCGAACAGCAGCAAGGCGGTGCACAGCACTTCGAGGATGGCGAAGGGGTAGTTGCCGGCCAGGGCCTGCAGCACGGCGAAGCCGCCCAGAGTCAGGCCGGTGGCGAGCAGGATGGTGCGCATCAGCTTGCGTTTGCCCGACTCGCGCAGCCCTTCGCAGTGCCCTGCGCCTACATCCCTGTGATCGTTATAGTTGCCGTCACTCATCTTGGTGCCCAGCGCTGCCGCCCTCAGCGGTGCGCAGCCCCCCGCTGCGCACCATCAGGCAACTATAGACGGCCTGGCCTGTTTTACACCGCATAACCCAGCACGCGCGGCAGCCACAGGGCGATTTCCGGGAAGATCGCCACCAGCAGCAGGGCGCTGGACATCACCACGACGAACAGCGCCGCCCAGCCGACGGTCTGTTCCAGGCGTATCTTGGCCACTTCCGCGGTGACCATCAGGTTGATCGCCACCGGCGGGGTGAACTGGCCGATGGCGATGTTCATCGCCAGCAGGATGCCGAACCACACCGGGTTCCAGCCGAAGTGCTGCATCACCGGAATCAGGATCGGCATCAGGATCAGGTAGATGGAGATGGCATCGAGCAGCATGCCGGCCAGCAGCACGGCGAGCATCACCAGCGCCAGCAGCACCCAGCCGTTGTCCGACAGCGAGATCAGCCATTCGGCCAGATGGCGGAAGGTGCCGAGCATGGTGCCGGCCCAGGCGAAGATGCCGGCCAGGGCGATGATCAGCATGACCACCCCGGAGATCACCCCGGCCTCGCCGCACAGGCGCCAGAGGCTGCGCCAGTCCAGCTCGCGGGTGACGAACAGGCCGATCAGCACGCCGTAGGTCACGCCGACCACAGCGGCTTCAGTGGGTGTGAACAGGCCGCTGCGCAGGCCGCCAAGGATCAGCACCGGAGCGAACAGCGCCGGCAGCGCCTGCTTGAAGCTCTCGCCCAGCGGCGGACGCTCGCCCTGCTCCGGCGACTCCCAGCCGTAGTGACGCGACAGCAGCCACGCCGGCACCAGCAGCACCAGGCCGACCAGAATGCCGGGGAACAGGCCGGCGGCGAACAGCGCGCGCAGGTCCACGCCCGGCACCACAATGGAGTAGAGAATCAGCGCGATCGACGGCGGAATCAGGATCGCCGTCGAGGCCGACGCGGCGATCAGCGTGGCCGAGAAGGGTTTGGGATACCCCGCCTTGGTCATGCTCGGCAGCATCACCATGGCCACGGCGGCGGCATCGGCCGGGCCAGAGCCACTCATGCCGCCCATGATCAGGCACACCAGCACCGCGACCATGGCCAGGCCGCCATGACGCGGGCCAATCACTGCCTGGGCGAAGCGCACCAGCCGCAGCGCCACACCGGCTTTCTCGAACACCAGGCCGGTGAGGATGAACAGCGGAATGGCGATCAGCGGGTACTTGGCCACGCCGTTGTAGGTGTTGGTGCCGAGGGTGGCGAGCATGTCCGGCGACAGCCCGGCGATGATGCCGATAGCGCCGGATAGGCCGAGGGCGAAGGCCACCGGCACACCGAGTGCCAGCAGCACGGCGAAACTGAGGATCAGCCAGAGATCAGGGCTCATCACTGATTCTCCCGCGCAGGCGATCGACGGTCATCTGGGTCAGGCGCACGAACAGCAGCAGCGCCAGGATCGGCAGCCAGATCACGTACCACCAGTTGGGCAGGCCGAGGCCGGGCGACTCGGAATCCCACTGGAATTCCTCCCAGGCGAACTGACCACCGAACCAGCACACCAGCCCCAGCACCAGCACGCTGGCCAGCCACTGCAACAGGATCAGCGGCGTGCGCAGGCGCGGGAACAGGCGCTCGAGCAGGCCGATACGGATATGCCGGTTGCTGCGCATGGCCACCGAAGCACCGGCGAAGGTGAGGATGACCAGCAGGAACACCGAGATTTCCTCGGTGAAGGCAAAGGATGCATCAGTGAAATAACGCACCACGACGTTGGCCAGGCTGATCAGGCTGATGATCACCAGGGCCAGGGTGGCGAGCACGCGCTCCAGCGGCGCGTCGACTTGCTTGCTCATAAGAACCTCGAACGACCGGAGCAATGCGCTCATGCGGTGGCCCCCCTACCGGCCCCTCTCCCGCAAGCGGGAGAGGGGAGCAGAGCAGGCTAAGGGAGCTTCCGGTCAGATAAAACGAATCAGGGCTGGGCCACGGCCTTGCGCGCGGCGTCCATCAGCGCATCGCCGATACGCGGTGCCCATTTCTCATGCACGCTGGCGGTGGCTTCGACGAAGGCCGCGCGCTCGGCGTCGCTCAGTTCGATCACTTCCACGCCGCGCTCACGCACGTCGACCAGGCGCTGCGCCTGAGCGCCGCGCGACAGCTCGATCTCCCACTTGCCGGCGTCGATAGCGGCCTGGCTGAGCAGCTCGCGATCCTCCTCGGGCAGGGATTTCCACACGCGCTGGTTGACGGCGAACACCAGCGGGTCGGCCATGTAGTCCCACAGGGTCAGGTACTTCTGGCCCACCTGGTCGACGCGCGCCACGTCGAAGACCGACAGCGGGTTTTCCTGGCCGTCCACCGCGCCGGTGGTCAGTGCCGGCTTGGCGTCGGCCCAACTCATTTGCGTCGGGTTGGCGCCAAGGGCGTTGAAGGTGTCCTGGAACAGCGGCGAGCCGACCACGCGAATCTTCAGACCGGTCATATCGGCCGGGCTGCGCACCGGCTTGGCCGAGTTGGACAGCTGGCGGAAGCCGTTCTCGCCCCAGGCCAGCGGCACGATGCCGCGCTGTTCGATGGCGGCGAAAGCCAGCTTGCCGGCTTCGCCCTGGGTGATGGCGTCGAGGTCGGCATCGTTCTTCATCAAAAACGGCAGGGAGAACAGGTTGAGTTCCGGCACTTGCGGCGACCAGTTGATGGTCGAGCCCACGGCCATGTCGATCAGGCCCGAGCGCATGGCGGAGAATTCCTTGGTCTGGTCGCCGGCGACCAGTTGCGCATTGGGGTACACGCGCAGGGTGATGCGCCCCTCGGAGCGCTCGTTGACCAGGTCGGCCCACTTCTGCGCGGCCTGGCCCCAGGGGAAGGCGTCCGACAGTACGGTGGAAACGGAGTATTCACGCGCCTGCGCGGTGGCGCACAGGGCGGTCAGCGCAGCGCCAGCGGCGAGCGCGGAGAAGAGTCGCTTGAGTTTCATCGGGGCGTCCTTGTATGGATCTTGGTCATTGTCGTTGTGGCACCGGCAAAGCGGTGCGGATCCAGCGGCGAGCGGATGGCTCGCCTGGCGCGCCTGGTCGGCACGCGAAAGGGACACGGCAGGTGTCACGGCTGCCGGGCAGGCCTTGTGGGCGATCGGCAGGTGCCGGCGGGTTACGCGCGGCCGCCCAACTATTCCAGAAGCGCGCAGCGAATGCCATTGTCTGATGACTGTTGACGTTGCCCGGCCTGATCGGCGCTGCCCATAATCACCGGCATCTCATTTTCGGACACTCCCCATGGCCATTTCCCGCGACGACCTCGACCAGCACGGCCTGATCATCGGCGTGTCGCCCGAACGCTTTCGCGCGGTGGCCATGCCGCTGCTGTTCGATCACCTCGATGCGCAGTGCGAGGGCACCATCGCGGTCAATCGCCAGGCGCGCATCGTCTGGATCAACGACAAGTACGCGCAGAAGGTAGGCATCGCCGATGCGCGCACGGCACTGGGCAAGGAGATCGAGGAAGTGCTGCCGGCCAGCCGCCTGCGCGAGGTGGTGGAAAGCGGCCAGCCGAGCATGCTCGACCTGATGGCCTTCGGCAGCGAGCACTTCGTGGTCACCCGTATTCCGCTGCGCGACGAGGACGGCACCCTGGTCGGCGCCCTGGGCTTCGTCCTGTTCGACCGCGCCCGCCATCTCAAGCCGCTGATGGCCAAGTACAACAATCTACAGAGCCAGTTGCTTGCCACCCAGCACGAGCTGGCCAAGGCGCGTCGGGCGCGCTACACCATCGCCGGGTTCATCGGCGCCAGCAGTGCGGCCAGTGAGGTAAAGCGTCAGGCCCGCCGTGCTGCGCAGCTCGACGCCACCGTGCTGATTCGCGGCGAAACCGGCACTGGCAAGGAGCTGCTGGCGCAGGGCATCCACAACCTGTCGCCGCGCGCCAACGGGCCATTCGTCGCGGTCAATGTCGCGGCGATTCCGGAAACCCTGGTGGAGGCCGAGCTGTTCGGCACGGCACCCGGCGCCTTTACCGGCGCCGACCGCAAGGCGCGCATCGGCAAGTTCGAAGTGGCCAACGGCGGCACCCTGTTTCTCGACGAGATCGGCGATCTGCCGCTGCCGTTGCAGGCCAAGCTGCTGCGGGTGCTGCAGGAGCAGGAGGTGGAGCCGCTCGGCTCCAACCAGGTCAAGCCGCTCAATGTGCGGGTAATCGCGGCGACCCATATCGACCTGGAAGCCAAGGTGGCCACCGGACAGTTCCGCGACGATCTCTACTACCGTCTCAACGTGCTGGCCCTGCGCGTGCCGCCGCTGCGCGAACGTGCCAGCGACATTCCCGCGCTGATCGAACACCTGCTCGATGACCTGGCCAACCGCTCCGGCCTGGCGCCCATGGAGCTGACAGACGATGCCCTCGCCCTGCTCTGTGCGCAGCCGTGGAAGGGCAATGTGCGTGAGCTGCGCAACCTGCTGGAGCGGGCGCAGTTGGCAGTCGATGGGCGACTGGATGGTGAAGCCTTGCGCGGTTTGCTGGTCGATCCGGTGGCGCCGAGTGCGCCTATGCCCGTTGCGCCGGTAATGGCGAGCACAGCGCAGACCCTGGCCGAACAGTTGGCGCAGGCCGAGCGCCAGGCGTTGCAGGCGGCACTGGCAGCAACCGATGGCAATCGCCAATTGGCCGCCGAACGCCTGGGCATTTCCCGCGCCGGGTTCTACGCCAAGCTGGCGCAGCATGGGCTGGGGCGGCGGGACTGAGCGCCTTATCCTGTAGGAGCCGGCTTGCCGGCGATGCGCCACCCGCAACGCTTCGCCACAACAGTCGCGGCTAAAGCCCCTCCCACAAAAGCGTGGCCGGCCGCAATTACGTAGCCCGGATGAAATCCGGGAGCAGGCGCCCACAAAAGCCCCGGACTGCATCCGGGCTACCGGTCCGAACCCTTGCGTAGGAGCCGGCTTGTCGGCGATCCCTCGATCTTCGCCTGCCGATCTGATCGCGAGCAAGCTCGCTCCTACAAAAAGCGTGGCCGGCCGCAATTGCGTAGCCCGGATGAAATCCGGGAGCAGGCGCCCACAAAAGCCCCGGATTGCATGCGGGCTACCCGCGCCATCGCTTGCGTAGGAGCCGGCTTGCCGGCGAACCCTCGGTGTTCGCCTGCCAATCTGATCGCGAGCAAGCTCGCTCCTACAAAAAGCGTGGCTGGCCGCAATTGCGTAGCCCGGATGAAATCCGGGGATCACCCACAAAAGTCCCGGATTGCATCCGGGCTACCGGTGCCATCGCTTGCGTAGGAGCCGGCTTGCCGGCGATCCCTCGATCTTCGTCTCCCGATCTGATCGCGAGCAAGCTCGCTCCTACAAAAAGCGCGGCCGGCCGCAATTACGTAGCCCGGATGAAATCCGGGAGCAGGCACCCACAAAAGCCCCGGATTGCATGCGGGCTACCCGCGCCAACCCTTGCGTAGGAGCCGGCTTGCCGGCGATCCCTCGATGTTCGTCTCCCGATCTGATCGCGAGCAAGCTCGCTCCTACAAAAAGCGTGGCTGGCCGCAATTGCGTAACCCGGATGAAATCCGGGGATCAGGCGCCCACAAAAGTCCCGGATTGCATCCGGGCTACCCGTGCCAACCCTTGCGTAGGAGCCGGCTTGCCGGCGATCCCTCGATGTTCGCCTGCCGATCTGATCGCGAGCAAGCTCGCTCCTACAAAAAGCGCGGCCGGCCGCAATTACGTAGCCCGGATGAAATCCGGGGCAAAGGTGCGCAAAGCTCCGGGATTGCATCCGGGCTGCGCGTCCAGAATCCTGGAATCCCCTCAAATAAATTCCAAAAATTCGGACTTAATCCAGAAAAATGGACACTCATCTACGTCCAACCTGACAGCCACGAATCCGGCAAAAACTCCTGAAATCCCCTGGCCATCAGCCTTCCAGCCCTATCGACCAAAGTCGTAACGCCGCCTGGCACGACTCTGGCTCTATATCCGGCAAAGGCGCGCTGCCGCATCCGCGCCTTCCCGATAAAACGGCCTCGAGCCGCTAGAACAACAACAAAAGGAACCACCCATGGGTACCCTCGGTATTCTGATTTCCCTCGCATTGTTGATGTACCTCGCCTATCGCGGCATCAACGTCCTGATCCTCGCCCCGCTGCTGGCTCTGCTGGCGTTGCTGTTCGCCGGCGACATCGCTCTGCTGCTGCCCACCTACACCCAGGTGTTCATGAAGGCCATGGGCGGCTACGTGATCCAGTTCTTCCCGCTATTCCTGCTCGGTGCCCTGTTCGGCAAGTTAATGGACGACTCGGGATCAGCGCGCGCCATCGCCCACGGCATCGTCGCCAAGGTCGGCAGTGAGCGGGCGATTCTGGCCATCGTGCTGGCCTGCGGCATCCTCACTTACGGCGGCGTATCGCTGTTCGTGGTGGCCTTCGCCGTGTACCCGATCGGCGCTGCGCTGTTCCGCGAGGCGGGCATTCCCAAGCGCCTGATCCCCGGTGCCATCGCCCTCGGCTCGTTCACCTTCACCATGACCGCGCTGCCCGGCACTCCGGCGATCCAGAACGCCATCCCCAACCCCTTCTTCGGCACCGACGCCTTCGCCGCGCCGGGCCTGGGGGTGATTGGCGGGCTGATCATGTTCGGTCTCGGCACCTGGTGGCTCACCGCCCAGTCGCGCAAGCTGATAGCCGCCGGCGAAGGCTACGGCGAGCACCGCGACGACCCGGTCGTCGAAGAGCGCCGCGACATTCCCGGCTTCTGGCTGGCGCTGCTGCCGATCCTCGTGGTGATCGCGCTGAACTTCCTGATGGCCAAGCAGATCCTGCCGGCGGTGGATACCAGCTACCTGGCCAAGCCGGAATACGGCGGTCTGCAGGACGCCAAGTCGCTGATCGGTATCTGGTCGATCATCGTCGCCCTCGGCGCGGCCATCGTGCTGCTGATCGCCATGCACTGGAAGCGCTGGATGGACCTGAAGAAGAGCGTCAACGACGGCGCCTTCGGCTCCATGCTGCCGATCCTCAACACCGCCGCCGAGGTGGGTTACGGCACGGTGATCGCATCCCTGGCCGGCTTCGTCATCATCCGTGACCTGGTACTGGGCGTCTCCAGCAACCCGCTGATCTCCGAAGCGGTGGCGGTGAACATCCTCGCCGGTATCACCGGTTCCGCCTCCGGCGGTATGTCCATCGCGCTGAAGACCCTCGGTGCGCAGTACCTGGAAATGGCCAACGCCGTCGGCATCAGCCCCGAGCTGCTGCACCGCGTCGCCGCCATGGCCTCGGGCTGCATGGACACCCTGCCGCACAACGGCGCGGTGATCTCGCTGCTGGCGATCTGCAAGCTCACCCACCGCGAGTCGTACAAGTTCATCTTCGTCAACACCGTGGCTTTCCCGCTGGTGGCGCTGGTGGTGGTCATCACCCTGGGCACGCTGTTTGGCAGTTTCTAAGCCATAAGCCTCTGGGAGCCCCCAGACGCTGCACTGTCGCTCAGCAAAAGGTGTAGGAGCCAGCTTGCTGGCGATGCTTTTGAACCGCATGGATCGCCGGCAAGCCGGCTCCTACATGGCCCCTTCGTCACGAGTACCCGCAATGAGCAAGATCATGACCGCCGCCGAAGCCGTGGCGCGCATCCCGGACAACGCCAACCTGGCCACCGGCGGCTTCGTCGGCATCGGCTTTGCCGAGCAGATCGCCATCGCCCTGGAGCAGCGCTTCATGGCTGAACAGACGCCGCGCGATCTGACCCTGGTGTATGCCGCTGGCCAGGGCGACGGCAAGGGTCGCGGCCTCAACCACCTGGCCCATGAAGGCCTGGTGCGCCGGGTGATCGGCGGCCACTGGGGCCTGGTGCCGGGGTTGCAGAAGCTGGCGGTGGACAACCGCATCGAGGCCTACAACCTGCCGCAGGGGGTGATCTCCCAGCTGTTTCGCGATATCGCCGCCGGCAAGCCGGGACAGCTGTCACGGGTAGGCCTGGGCACTTACGTCGACCCGCGCCACGGTGGCGGTAAGCTCAATGCGCGCACCACTGCCGATCTGGTGCGGTTGATGCCCATCGATGGCGAGGACTACCTGTTCTACCCAACCTTCCCGATCAACGTCGGCATCGTTCGCGCCACCAGTGCCGACCCTGACGGCAACCTCAGTTTCGAGCGCGAGGCGCTGACCATCGAGAGCCTGGCCATCGCCATGGCCGCGCGTAATAGCGGCGGCCTGGTGATCGCCCAGGTCGAGCGGGTGGTCGAACGCGGCTCGCTCAACCCACGGCAGGTGAAAATTCCCGGCATCCTGGTGGATTGCGTGGTGGTGGCCGAGCCGGCCAATCACCAGCAAACCTTCGCCACCGCCTACAACCCCGCCTTCGCCGCCGAGACCCGCGTACCCGTGGACAGTCTGGCCCCGATGCCGCTGGACGTGCGCAAGCTGATTGCCCGTCGCGCAGCGCTGGAGCTGAAAGCGGACGCGGTGGTGAATCTCGGCATCGGCATGCCCGAAGGCGTCGCCGCGGTGGCCGCCGAAGAAGGTGTGATCGAGCGCCTAACGCTGACCGCCGAGCCCGGCGTGATCGGCGGCGTGCCAGCCTCGGGCCTGGACTTCGGCGCGGCGAGCAATCACAGCGCCCTGCTCGACCAGCCTTACCAATTCGACTTCTATGACGGCGGCGGCCTGGATATCGCCTTCCTCGGTCTGGCCCAAGCCGATGCAGCGGGCAACCTCAACGTGTCCAAGTTCGGCAGTCGCCTGGCGGGGGCTGGCGGTTTCATCAACATCAGCCAGAACGCCAAGCAGGTGGTGTTCGTCGGCACCTTCAGCGCCGGCAAACAGGATATCCGCATCGAAGACGGCCAGTTGCGCATCGTCGAGGACGGCGAGCTGCGCAAGTTCGTTGCCGAGGTGGAA
This sequence comes from Pseudomonas alcaliphila JAB1, assembly GCF_001941865.1. Classification (NCBI taxonomy): domain Bacteria; kingdom Pseudomonadati; phylum Pseudomonadota; class Gammaproteobacteria; order Pseudomonadales; family Pseudomonadaceae; genus Ectopseudomonas; species Ectopseudomonas alcaliphila. The sequence continues at coordinate 4,718,813 of NZ_CP016162.1, forward strand.
CATCGCACCTTCGCCGGGCGCCTGGCCGCCGAACGTGGCCAGCCGGTGCTCTACGTCACCGAGCGCTGCGTGCTGCGCCTGACTACCGAAGGGCTGGAGCTGATCGAAGTGGCGCCAGGCGTGGATATCGAGCGCGACATCCTCGCGCGCATGGACTTCGCCCCCATCGTACGCCAGCCGAAGCTGATGGATGCACGGCTGTTCCGGCCCGAGCCCATCGGCCTGGCCCAGTGCCTACAAAATCTTTGAGCGTGAACTTACGGGCCTAACAGGCCCGATTTTTTGCCGGAATGCTTAAGGTGCTCACGCCTCATCGATCCACCCTGGGCAATCGAGGCGAACGCCCCGAGATAGCACCCCGGATTTCATCCGGGCTACGCCGGTTAGAGCGTAGGGTGGACCACGCTTCACCGGTCCACCATAGGTAAACGACGCGAATACCCCTGGTGGAAATAAACAGCGATTTCCACCCTAGGTCCTTTCACCCCGCTTATGCCGCGCGGCATACAGGCAGATCATCTCCATCGCCAAGGTGGCGCCGGCCAGTGCGGTGACTTCGGCGTTGTCGTAGGGCGGTGCCACTTCCACCACGTCCATGCCGACCAGATTGATCCCGCACAGACCGCGCAGGATCTCCAGCGCCTGATGGCTGGAAAGGCCGCCGCACACCGGTGTGCCGGTGCCGGGGGCGAAGGCCGGATCGAGGCAGTCGATGTCGAAGGTCAGGTACACCGGATGCTCGCCCACCCGCGCGCGGATGCGCTCGGCGATCTGCTCTGACGTGCTGCGGTGCACCTCGCGGGCATCGAGCACCTGAAAGCCCATCACGTCGTCGTTGGTGGTGCGCAAGCCGACCTGCACCGAGCGCGCCGGGTCGACCAGGCCTTCACGCGCAGCGTGATAGAACATGGTGCCGTGGTCGATACGCTTGCCCTCCTCGTCCGGCCAGGTGTCGCTGTGCGCGTCGAAGTGGATCAGCGCCAGGGTGCCGTGCTTTTTCGCATGGGCCTTGAGCAGCGGGTAGCTGATGAAGTGGTCGCCGCCCAGGGTCAGCAGCGCGCTGCCAGCTTCGAGAATGCGCGTGGCATGCGCCTCGATCACCGCTGGGGTGTCCTGCGGCGTGCCGTGGTCGAAATAGCAGTCGCCGTAGTCGACGCAAGCGAGCAGGTCGAAGGGGTCGAACTCCCAGGGAAAATGCCGCGCCCAGGCCGACTGGATCGACGCGGCGCGGATCGCCCGCGGGCCGAAGCGGCTGCCGGGCCGGTTGGTGGTGGCGGTGTCGAACGGTACGCCGCTGATGGCCAGGTCCACGCCGGTCAGGTCGCGCGTATAGCGTCGGCGCATGAAGCTGGTAATGCCGGCGTAGGTGGGCTCGGCGGCGGTGCCGTAGAGGCTGGCGCGGGTGATGGCCTGGTCGTTGTCGAAGGCTTGATCCATGGTCGAATACTCGTTTCGGTGATGTTCGCGAGCAGAGCTCGCTCCTACAGACTCAGTACTGGCTGCGGAAGGCTGTCCACAGGCGCGTGCGCTGACGCTGCTCGCGCAGGCTCAGCACCTGCTCGGCGAACAGGCGTGCGCGCACCGCTGCCGGCGGGTAGATATCCGGGTCGCCGCTCACCGCCTCGTCCAGCAGCGGCGTGGTTGGCGTTGGCGAAGAACAGTTCGTTGGTCAGCTCGGCGATGGCCTCGGGCTGCAGCATGAAGTCGATGAAAGCGCGAGCGTTGCTCGGATGCGGCGCGTCGGCGGGAATGGCCATGGTGTCGAACCAGATCAACGTGCCCTCGCGCGGAATGCGGTAGAGCACTTCGAAGGGTTGCCCGGCCTCGGCAGCGCGCGCAGCGGCCATGCCGGCGTCGCCGGTGTAGGTCAGCGCCAGGCAGGTTTCGCCCTTGGCCAGATCATCGATCTGCCGGGCATTGCCGATGTAGCGCAGGTTCGGTTGCAGCGCCGCGAGCAAGGCGCTGGCTGCCTCCAGGTCGTCGCCCTTGGCACTGTAGGGCGGCTTGCCCAGGTAGTTGAGGGCGATGGCGATTACCTCCTGCGGCGAGTCGAGCACGGAGATGCCGCAGTCCTTCAGCTTGCTGGCGTACTCGGGCTTGAACAGCAGGTCGAGGCTGTCCAGCGCCACGCCGGGTAGGCGCCGTTCAACGGCCTGCTTGTTGATCGCCAGGCCCACCGTGCCCCAGGTGTAGGGCACGCCGTACTGGTTGCCGGGGTCGACGCTGGCAAGCTTGGCCAGCAGTTCGGGGTCGAGGTTGCCGGCGTTTTGCAACGCCCCCACCGGCTGCAGCGCCTTGGCCTGGATGGCGCGCGACAGGCCGCTGGAAGCGGGAAAGACCAGGTCGTAGCCGCTGCCACCGGTCATCAGCTTGCTCTCCAGCACATCGGTGCTGTCGAAGGTGTCGTATTTGACGCGGATGCCAGTCTCGGCCTGGAAGCGCGCGAGCGCCTGCGGCGCCACGTAGTCGGCCCAGTTGTACAGGTTGAGCTGTTTCGGCTCCGCCATCAGGGGCGTGGCGACGGCCAGGAGCAGCAGGGTTGCAGCAAGACGCATGGTTCTATCCTCGGGCAGATGCGGTGGGCCGTGCCTCTCTGCTGGAGGCTAGGTTCTGTACGAAAAGTGCCTGCGCTCGGTGATGCTTCGTTAAAAATGGGTTCGGAATGCTCATTTACAGCTCGTAAACTCCGCTTCCTCACCCATTTTTGCCTCGCCTGACCTTCGCTCGACGACTTTTCGTACAGAACCAGGCATGTCGGCATCCTGCGCCCGGCGTTGCTTCGGATAAATACGAAGTGTTCTACTCCGACATCGATCTTCATCAATGTATGGGGCACGTATGCTCAGCCAACTGCGCGACCTCGATCTGCAACTGCTGCGGCTGTTCGTCACCGTGGTGGAGAGCGGCGGCTTCAGCGCCGCGCAGGGTGAACTGGGTATCGGCCAGTCGACCATCAGCACGCAGATGGCCAAGCTGGAAACGCGCCTGGGCTTTCGCCTGTGCGAACGCGGCAAGGCCGGCTTTCGCCTGACGCCCAAGGGCGAGCAGGTGCTGGCCGCCACGCGCAAGCTGTTCGCCGCCATCGAGACCTTCAAGGGCGAGGCCCAGGGCATGGCCGACAAGCTGCTCGGCGAACTGCGCATCGGCCTGTCCGAAGCCTTGTCGGACGAGGTGCTGCAGCGCATCGGCGAGGCCATCGGGCGTTTTCGCCAGCGCAATCAGGCGGTACAGATCGAGCTGGTCAGCGCCATGCCCGCCGAGCTGGAGCGACGTCTGCTGCAGGACCAACTACAACTGGCCATCGGCTATTTTTCCGGCAGCCAGACGGCGCTGGACTATCAGCCGCTGTTCGACGAGCGCCAGCGCCTGTACTGCGGCCGCCAGCATCCGCTGTTCGACCGGCAAACGCCGAGCGCCGCTGACCTGCAGGCCTGCGACCGCGTGGTGCATCCCTATCGTTTCATCGCTGCCGACGAACCCTGGCAAGGCGGCAGCAGCAGCGCGCGCTGCGAACAGGTCGAAGGCAGTCTGGCGTTCATCCTCTCCGGCGCGCACCTGGGCTACCTGCCCGAGCACATCGCCCAGCCCTGGGTAGAGCGTGGCGGCTTGCGCGCGCTGCCCGGCAAGTGGGATTTCACCGTGCAGTTTCGTCTGGCCAGCCATCGCGGCCATCCCGCCAGCGAGGCGCAGAAGGCCTTCGCCGACGATCTGCTGGACGCGTTCGGCGAGTGATGAGGCGCGTGCCCTGCACCTGCTGAAACATCCGGGGTCTATAGTGGTTGTTCCTTCCTCACCACACCCTCTGGAGTACACATGAGCAAGACTTACAACGTCGCCGTACTGGTCGGCAGCCTGCGTAAAGCCTCCATCAACCGCAAACTGGCCCTGGCGCTGGCCGACCTGGCACCAGCCTCGCTGAATCTGGAAATCCTCGAGATCGGCGACCTGCCGCTGTACAACGAAGACGCCGACGGTGATACCGCTCCGGCCTCCTACGCGCCGTTTCGCAGCAAGCTCAAGGCGGCCGATGCGGTGCTGTTCATCACCCCCGAATACAACCGCTCGATCCCGGCGCCGATGAAGAACGCCATCGATGTCGGCTCACGCCCGTATGGCCAGAGCGCCTTCAGCGGTAAACCAGGCGCCGTGCTCAGTGCCTCGCCGGGCGCCGTTGGTGGCTTTGGTGCCAACCATCACCTGCGCCAGTGCCTGGTGTTCCTCGACGTGCATGTGCTGCAGCAGCCAGAGGCTTATCTCGGTGGCGCCGGCAACTTCTTCGACGAGAACGGCGTACTCAGCGACGGCATCAAGCCGTTCCTGCAGAAGTTCATCGACGCCTATGCCGCCTGGGTAGCCAAGCAGGCCTGATACCTTGCGCCGCCCACTGGGCGGCGCTCCACTATGCCGATATGCCCTCATCTGCGGCCTGAATGACACTGGCGACTAGACCGACCGGTCTACATAATCCACGTAATGACCAAGACCACTCCCGACAAACTGATCGACACCATGATCGATGCCCTGCAACGCAAGGGTCTGCATGGCGTTGGTTTGAACGAACTGCTGGCTGCCGCCGATGTGCCCAAGGGCAGCCTTTATCACCACTTCCCGAACGGCAAGACCGAACTGGCCGTGGCCGCCATCGAGCGTGTCGGCCAGCGCGCCGAGCAGGCGTTCGCCGCGCTCTTCCAGCGTCAGTCCGATCCACTCGATGCGCTGACTATCTGGCTACAGGGCGCGCTTGGCCAGTTGCAGGAAAGCGCCTTCGAGCGTGGCTGCCCGCTGGCCACCGTGGCCCTGGAAAGCGCTCCGCAAGATCATGAAATTCGTGCAGCCCTGGCCAATGCCTTCGCCGCCATTCGCCAGGCACTGCAGCAGCAGTTGCAACGTCACGGTTACGCACAGCCAGAAGGGCTCGCTGCCCTGTTCGTCGCGCTCTACGAAGGCGGTCTGCTGCAAGCGCGTGTCGCCGGCAGCAGCGAGCCGCTGAAACAGGCCGTCGCCACCCTGCTCCACCTGACCCGCCAGCACCGCATGGAGTCCCCGCCAGCATGAACACAGCCATCCGCCGCGAAACCCTGCCCCTGCTCGCCCTCGACGATTATCAACTGACCGCCACGCACTATCACGCCGAGCAACCGCAGGCGCAGTTGCTGATCGCCGGCGCCACCGGGGTGCCGCAAGGTTTCTATCGCCGTTTTGCCGAACACGCCGCCAGCCGCGGTTTCAACACCATGACCCTGGACTACCGCGGCATCGGACAATCCAAGCCAGACAGCCTGCGTGGATTCGAGATGGAGTATCTGGACTGGGCCCATCTCGACCTGGCCGCCGCGGTGGATCAACACCGGCACGCCGAGCGCCCACTGTTCATGATCGGCCATTCGTTCGGCGGTCACGCCTTTGGCCTGCTGCCCAACCATGATCAGGTCGCCGGCTTCTACACCTTCGGTACCGGTGCCGGTTGGCACGGCTGGATGCCCAGGGCCGAGCAGGTGCGCGTACTAGCCATGTGGCGCCTGATCGGCCCGCTGATGACGCGCTACAAGGGCTACCTGGCCTGGAGCAAACTGGGCATGGGCGAGGATCTGCCGCTGGGTGTGTACCGTCAGTGGAAACGCTGGTGCCGCTTCCCGCGTTACTTCTTCGACGATCCGCAGATGCCGGGGCTGGCCGAGCGCTTCGCCCAGGTGAAGACACCGATGGTGGCGCTCAACAGTCTGGACGATCTTTGGGCACCGCCGGCCTCGCGCGATGCCTTCATGGCCGCCTATGTGAATGCGCCCTATCAGGCGCGCACGCTCGACTCGCAGGCAGAGGGCCTGGGCGCTATCGGTCATATGGGGTATTTCCGCCCTGCGGCGCAGCGTCTGTGGGACGAGACGCTGGATTGGTTCGAGCAATTGCGCGTCGAACAACGAGCAGCTTGAGCAGGCCGCTGAAATCTCTAGGCCAGAAAAAAGAAAACCCCGCGATTGCGGGGCCTTGCAGACTGTTGTCCTGACATCCTTGATCTGCTCACCATCCTGGCGGCTGTCCAGCGTGTCCCTGTTCGTCTAGGCGCTTCCTGCGCTGAATCCATGTGCAGCAGAGTACGCCCGTACCTGATCGACCGACAGTGGCGAAAATCGTGACATCGTGTAAGCCATGGCTTACACGAGTTCTCCCTCTGTCAGCCGTCTGACTTTGCCCGGGCCACTCCAGGTTGGGAGAAAGCATTTGGCCATGTTTTTTGTGACGTACGTCTTGCTAGACTGCATCTTGTCCTACAAAAACAACAGACTCCGACAACGGCAGTCACTGGGGCTAGAGTATGCGCGCAGTCACCTTGCTTCTTGGTTGCCTGGCAACCTGCATCAGCAGCTTCTCCCTGGCCAATGGCCAGACCCAACTGGGCGACGTCAAACAGGCCATCGATCAGGCGTTCTGGCAGGCTCTTTACGGTAATGGCGGCACGACGCTCTATTGCGGCCAGACCTTCGCCCGTGAAAGCGGCACCCTCACTGCCAGCCCGATCTACAGCAGCAAGCAGCTCAAGAGCGCGATGCGCTGCGTCACCGACCGCCAATGCACCATCATGAACCCGCGCTATCCGTACATCGTCGCCGACCTGCACAACTACTACCCGGCGCTGACCCGCGTGGAGCTAGCGCGACGCAATGCCCAGTTCGCCGAACTGGCCGATGATGTACCGAGCAAGTTCGCCGATATCGGCTGCGACCTGAAAACCAGCTTCCAGCTGGTAGAGCCGCGTGGCGAAGCCAAGGGCAATATCGCCCGGGCAATCTTCTACATGCACATCGAATACGGTTTGCCCATCGTCGGCCTGGTGCCAATGTACAAGGCCTGGCACCGCATGGACCCGCCGGATGCCGAAGAAAAGACACGCAACGACAAGATCGAGGTGCTACAGGGCACGCGCAATCGCTTTATCGACAATCCTGCGCTAGTGGATCAGCTGATCAGCGACTGACCCCGAACGCAGTGGCAGGGGCTTTAGCCGCGACGGGAGACGGCCCTGGATCGCCGGCAAGCCGGCTCCTACGGATGTGCGGAAAGCCTAGCCTCTGCGTTTGTGCAGCGAGCGCAGTTTGTAGCGGTCACCGGGATGGATCAGCCGGGCATAGCTGATCAGGTGATCGTCCGACCAGGTGCGACGGATCACGCTCAGGCAGGGCATGGCCGGGTCGATCTGCAGCAGCTCGGCCGTGCGCGCATCCACCAATACCGCTTCGACCACATGCTCGACATCCGAGATCGGGCAACTGGCGACCAGCACCTCGTTGGGGGTGACCTGGGTGAAGTCGCTCTGCAGGTAATGCGGCACCCAGCGCGGGTTGACGAAGCGATCCTCGAGCTGGATCGGCAGACCGTCCTGCAGGTGCACGAGGATGCTGTGAAACACCTCGGCGCCCAGGCGCAGCCCCAGACGCAGGGCCACTTCGTCATCGGCGGCGATGGCCTCGCAGCGCACCACTGCGTTGCTGTAGGCATGGCCGCGGCCGCGCACTTCGCTGGCGATGTTCATCACCTCGTGCAGAGGCGACTCGGCCTTGCGGTCAGTGACGAAGGTGCCGAGCCCGGCCTGACGCACCAGATAACCCTTCTGCACCAGATTCTGGATCGCCTTGTTGGCGGTCATGCGGCTGACGCCGAAGTCGCGCGCCAATTGCTCCTCGGGCGGGATCTGGTGGTTGACCGGGTAGGCGCCGCCGTGAATGCGCTCGAGGAGAAAATCCTCGATGGCCTTGTAGCGCGGGGTGGGACTGGTCACGGCTGCTCCTTGGATATGCCCGGTGCGCGGATGATACATTAGCCATACAAGTGATCTCGTAGGAGCCCCGCCTCGGGGCGAAAGCGGTCGCGGCCACTGCGCAAGACCTGCGGCGTAACCAGCATTCGCCGCGGGGCGCGGCTCCTACACAAAGACCGTAGCCCAATGATCCGGGGCCTGATATCAAGGCCTCGGATCGCATCCGCGCAACGCGATCACCTCACCGAAGGCAGCATCCCGGCCGGCAGCAGCGGCGTTAGCACGCGCTCGGCGAGCAGAGCATCGGCAGCGGCGATGTCCGGGGCGAAGAAGCGGTCCTCGACGTAGTACGGCACCTTGGCGCGCAGCGCCTGACGCGCCTGTTCCAACGCAGGGGTGCTCTTCAGCCCTTCACGGAAGTCCAGGCCCTGGCAGGCGCCGAGCCATTCCACGGCCAGCACGCCACGGGTGTTGGCGGCCATGTCCCACAGGCGTTTGCCGGCAGCCGGGGCCATGGAAACGTGGTCTTCCTGGTTGGCCGACGTCGGCAGGCTGTCGACGCTGTGCGGGTGGGACAGTGCCTTGTTCTCGCTGGCCAGGGCCGCGGCAGTGACCTGGGCGATCATGAAGCCGGAGTTGACCCCGCCATTGGCCACCAGGAACGGCGGTAGCTGCGACATGTGCTTGTCCATCATCAGCGAGACGCGGCGCTCGGACAGCGAGCCGATCTCGGCGATGGCCAGGGCGATATTGTCGGCGGCCATGGCCACCGGCTCGGCGTGGAAGTTGCCGCCGGAAATCACCTCGCCTTCGGCGGCGAACACCAGCGGGTTGTCCGACACGGCGTTGGCCTCGACGCCGAGCACCTCGGCGGCCTGGCGCAGCTGGGTCAGGCAGGCGCCCATGACCTGCGGCTGGCAGCGCAGCGAGTACGGGTCCTGCACCTTGTCGCAGGCGGCGTGGGAGCGGCCGATCTCGCTGCTGTCGCCGAGCAGATGACGGAAGGCTGCCGCCGCGTCGATCTGCCCGCGCTGGCCACGGGCGGCATGGATGCGCGCATCGAAGGGCGAGCGCGAACCCAGCAGCGCTTCGACGCTGAGCGCGCCGCAAACGCTGGCGGCAGCGTACAGGTCCTCGGCCTCGAACAGCCCGCGCAGGGCGTAGGCGGTGGACACCTGGGTGCCGTTGAGCAGGGCCAGGCCCTCCTTGGCAGCCAGGGTCATCGGCTCCAGGCCGGCGATGGCCAGCGCCTCGGTGGCCGGCAGCCATTCACCCTTGTATCGCGCCTGGCTTTCGCCGAGCAGCACCAGCGACATATGCGCCAGCGGCGCCAGGTCACCGGAGGCGCCGACCGAGCCTTTCAGCGGGATATGCGGGTAGACCTCGGCGTTGACCAGGGCGATCAGCGACTCGATGACCTTGCGGCGAATGCCGGAGAAACCGCGCGCCAGGCTGTTGATCTTCAGCAGCATGATCAGGCGCACCATGGCGTCATCCAGCGGCTGACCGATGCCGGCGGCGTGGGACAGCACCAGCGAGCGCTGCAGCTTTTCCAGGTCGTCGTTGGCGATGCGGGTCGAGGCCAGCAGGCCGAAACCGGTGTTGATGCCGTAGGCGGTGCGGCCCTCGGCGATGATCTGGTTGACGCAGGCGACGCTGGCGTCGATGGCCTTATGGGCGCTGGCGTCCAGAGTCAGTTGCACAGGCGCCTGGTAGGCGGCGCGCAGGTCGGCCAGGGTCAGTTGGCCGGGTTTCAGGTTCAGGGTGGTCATGAGGTGTTCTTCCAAAGAGCGTGTTCAAAGTCTCGCGAGCTAGAGCCAAACGGTGGCGCAAATGGCTGAGGACGCGGAGTTTACGAGCTGTAAATGAGCAGTCCGAAGTCGTTTGCAACGCCGTTTGGCCGACGCGCAGCAGACTTTGGATATGCTCTCAGCCGATCATCGGCAAATTCAGACCTTGCTCCTTGGCGCAATCGATGGCGATCTGGTAACCGGCATCGGCGTGACGCATCACCCCGGTGCCCGGGTCGTTGGTCAGCACGCGGGCGATACGCGCGGCGGCTTCGTCGGTGCCATCGCAGACGATGACCATACCCGAATGCTGGGAGAACCCCATGCCCACGCCACCGCCGTGGTGCAGCGACACCCAGGTGGCGCCGCTGGCGGTGTTGAGCAGAGCATTGAGCAGCGGCCAGTCGGACACGGCGTCGGAGCCGTCCTGCATCGCCTCGGTCTCGCGGTTGGGGCTGGACACCGAGCCGCTGTCCAGGTGGTCGCGGCCGATGACGATGGGCGCGCTCAGCTCACCCGAACGCACCATCTCGTTGAACGCCAGGCCGAGCTTGGCGCGCTGGCCCAGGCCGACCCAGCAGATACGCGCCGGCAGACCCTGGAAGGCGATGCGCTCGCGGGCCATGTCCAGCCAGCGGTGCAGGTGGGCGTCGTCCGGGATCAGTTCCTTGACCTTGGCGTCGGTCTTGTAGATGTCCTCGGGGTTGCCGGACAGCGCCGCCCAGCGGAACGGGCCGATGCCGCGGCAGAACAATGGGCGGATGTAGGCCGGGACGAAACCGGGGAAGTCGAAGGCATTGCTCACGCCCTCATCAAAGGCCATCTGGCGGATGTTGTTGCCGTAGTCGAAGGTCGGCACGCCCATCTTCTGGAAGTCGAGCATGGCCTGCACATGCAAGGCCATGGACTGCTTGGCGGCCTTGACCACGCCAGCCGGATCGGTGGCTGCACGATCCTTGTACTCGGCCCAGCTCCAGCCGATCGGCAGGTAGCCGTTGAGCGGGTCGTGGGCGCTGGTCTGGTCGGTGACCATGTCCGGGCGCACGCCACGGCGTACCAGTTCCGGCAGGATCTCGGCAGCGTTGCCCAGCAGGGCGACGGAGATGGCCTTGCCTTCAGCGGTGTACTTGGCGATGCGCGCCAGGGCGTCGTCCAGATCAGTGGCCTGCTCGTCGACGTAGCGGCTGCGCAGGCGAAAATCGATGCTGGTCTGCTGGCATTCGATGTTCAGCGAGCAGGCGCCGGCCAGGGTGGCGGCCAGCGGCTGAGCGCCACCCATGCCACCCAGGCCTGCGGTCAGCACCCAGCGACCTTTGAGGTTGCCGGCGTAGTGCTGGCGACCCGCCTCGACGAAGGTTTCATAGGTGCCCTGCACGATGCCTTGGCTGCCGATGTAGATCCAGCTGCCGGCGGTCATCTGGCCGTACATGGCCAGGCCCTTGGCATCCAGCTCGTTGAAGTGCTCCCAGCTCGCCCAGTGCGGCACCAGGTTGGAGTTGGCGATCAGCACGCGCGGTGCGTTGCTGTGGGTCTTGAACACGCCGACCGGCTTGCCGGATTGCACCAGCAGGGTCTCGTCGTCATTCAGGTTGGTCAGGCTCTCGACGATCTTGTCGTAGCACTCCCAGTTGCGCGCGGCGCGGCCGATACCGCCATACACCACCAGCTCCTTGGGATTCTCGGCCACGTCCGGGTCGAGGTTGTTCATCAGCATGCGCAGCGGCGCTTCGGTCAGCCAGCTCTTGGCGGTGAGCGTGGTGCCACGCGGGGCGCGGATTTCGATATCGCGGTATTTATTGGTCTTGGTGGTCACGTCGGACTCCTGGCTCAGAGGCTCAGCAGATGAATCAGCCGCGCCGCCACCTTGGCGGTGCGGTTGTCGATGTCGTATTCGGGGTTGATCTCGGCCAGGTCGGCCAGGCGCAGCTTGCCGCTGGCCTTGAGCCGTTCGAGCAGCGGTTCCAGCAGCTCCAGGCGCACGCCACGGGCGGCTGGCGCGCTGACGCCCGGCGCCTCGCAGGCCGGCAGCACGTCGATGTCGATGGTCAGATAGAGCGCGTCGCACTCGGCGGTGAAGGCGTCCAGCTCGGCGCCGATGCTCTCCAGGGTCGACTCGCGGATCTGGTGATCCTCGCGCACCAGCACGTTCAGCTCGGCGGCGCGGGCGAACAGCGCGCGGGTGTTGCTGGCGCGGCTGACGCCGAGGCAGGCGTAGCGGAACGGCCAGCCGCGTGCGGCACACTGCTCGGCGATCTGCGCGAAGGGCGTGCCGGAGGAATGCACATGGGCCGGGTCGCGCAGGTCGAAATGGGCGTCGAAATTGATGATGCCGATTTTAGGAGCTGGGTTGCCAGACAGATGCTCGGCCAGGCCCGACCAGCTACCGAAGGCCACTTCATGCCCACCGCCGATCACCAGCGGCAGATGGCCGGCGTCCAGCAGGGCGCAGACGTTGCGACCGAGGCGCGCCTGCGCCGCTTCCAGGTCGCCGTCTTCGCAGGTCACGTCGCCCGCATCGTAGGCCGGCGCCTGACGGTGCCAGGCCAGGTTGGCCAGCGCCTTGCGTACGCTTTGCGGCGCAGCGACAGCACCGACGCGGCCATGATTGCGGCGCACGCCCTCGTCGCAGGCGAACCCCAGCAGGGCCAGGCCCGGCTGGCTGTCTTCGGCGAGTGCGCGGATGCGCTGGTGCCAGCGCGCGCTGTCGGTTTCCGGGTCGGTACGACCGCTCCAGGCAGCCATGCTGTGACGATCAGCGAGCATGAGTAGTGGCTCCGTTGAAAACGCGCTGACGCAGGCGCCCGGCCTGCACCGCGTAGGCCAGTTCGGCCGGTTGCTGGATATCCCACAGGCACAGATCCGCCGGCGCGCCGACCGCGATGCGGCCCAACTCGGGCAGGCCGAGGGCGCGGGCGCCATGGGCGGTCATGCCGGCCAGGGCTTCGCGTGGGGTGAGGCGAAACAGGGTGCAGGCCAGGTTGGCCATCAGCGTGGGCATGCAGATCGGCGAGGTGCCGGGGTTGGCGTCGCTGGCCACGGCCATCGGCACGCCGTACTGGCGCAGCAGCGCGATGGGCGGCAACTGGGTTTCGCGCAGCACGTGGAAGGCGCCGGGCAGCAGTACGGCGACCGTGCCGGCCTCGGCCATGGCGCGCACGCCGGCCTCATCCAGGTATTCGATATGGTCGGCTGACAGCGCGCCGTAACCTGCGGCCAGGGCACTGCCGCCAAGGTTGGACAGTTGCTCGGCATGGGCCTTGATCGCCAGGCCGTTGGCCTGAGCCGCCTGATAGATGCGCTCGCATTGCGCCGGGGAAAAGCCGATGCCCTCGCAGAACACGTCCACGGCATCGGCCAGTCGTTCACGGGCAGCGGCCGGGATCATTTCATTGCATACCAGGCTCACGTAGTCGTCGGCGCGGCCGGCGTATTCCGGCGGCAAGGCATGGGCACCGAGCAGCGTGGTCAGCACCCGTACCGGACGCAGCTGGCCGAGACGGCGGGCCACGCGCAGCATCTTCAACTCACTTTCGACGGTCAGACCGTAACCGGACTTGATCTCCAGCGTGGTCACACCATCGGCCAGCAGCGCATCGAGACGCGGCAGGCTGGCGGCGATCAGTTCGTCCTCGCTCGCTGTACGAGTGGCGCGCACGCTGCTGAGAATGCCGCCACCGTTGCGGGCGATGGTTTCGTAGCTGACACCTTCCAGGCGCTGCTCGAACTCTCCAGCGCGGTTGCCGGCATAGACCAGATGGGTGTGGCAGTCGACCAGGCCTGGGGTCATCACGCCGCCGCTCCCCACCTCGACTGCACCTTGAGCCAGCGCCTCGTCGAAGGTGCGCGACGGCCACAGACCGGCAATGCGACCGTCCTCGACCAGCACGTTCATCGCCTCGTCCAGCTGCGCCAGGCCATCGAAGACCTGCACATCGCGCCAGAGCTGTTTCGAGGTGGAATGCATCGGCATGGGATTCTCCCGGCTTGTTTTGTATATACAATATGAGTGGATCGAATCGGCGTCAAGCCGGGAGCAACAGCCTGACCTTATGATCACAAGACCAGACAAGGCATGTGCAGTACGGCTTGATACCCTGAATAGAGCGTTACCGGCCTCTGTCTGGAGACATCTTCGCCGACCTTGCGATCGGAACCGTTTGTCGCCCAGCCACTATGTATATACATTTGGAGAGATCATGCCCTGCACCCTGCTCGACCCCGCAACTGCCCGCGCAATGCCCTGGAAGAACGGTGGCGGCTCCACCGTGGAATTGGCCATCTCGCCAGTGGGTGCCGGCCTGGAGGATTTCGCCTGGCGCATCAGCACTGCGCAGGTGGCGGTGGATGGTGCCTTTTCCAGCTTCCCGGACATCGACCGCAGCCTGGCCGTGCTCGCCGGTAACGGCGTGTGCCTGCACCGCGCCGACGGGCAGCGCGAAATGCTGCTCAGCGGTGGCGCCATAGCGGTGTTCGGCGGCGAAGAGGCGATCAGCGCCCATCTGCTGGACGGCCCGATCACCGATCTAAATCTGATGACGCGACGCGGCGTCTGGAAGCATGAATTGCAGTTGCTCGAGTGGCAGGGCGAACAGGCGCTGCAGAACGATGCCGAGATTTTGCTGCTGTGGAATGCCACGCCCGAAGCTCTGCATTATCAACTGCCGGAGGGCGGTCAGCAGGTGCTGGCAGCACACAGTGGTGTGCTGCTGGAGAACGAGCAGGGGCGCCTCACACTGGAAAGTGATCAGCCATCGCTACTCTACGTTGGCCGAATGCGCAGAGGCTGAGCACCAGAAGAACTGCTGGACGCCAAAAGCGACGTCCACACGATGCCAATGCGCCATTGCGTCGGTATCTGACCGCTGACCGTCGCTCTCACCCATTACCTCCCCCCTCACCTCCGTACCCTCCCCCGGGTTCGCCGAATGCGAACTCGGGGGATTCGCTGCTTCACGGCCAGCACATCGGCCCTTTCAACACTCTCGCCAACCAAGGGAGGACGCGACACCCCTTTCTCTGCCGCCAACGATGTCTAAAAACATACGGAGAGCAAGCCATGTCATTTCGCAGAAAAACACTACTGGCCCTGGCCATCAGCACCGCAACGGGGGCACCACTGGCCTTGGCCAGTCAGGCCGAAAGCCAGGGTTTCATCGAAGACAGCCACCTGAAGTTCATGACCCGCAACCTCTACTGGAATCACGATCGCCATGGCGGCGCTGATGACCGGCGAGAATGGGGCCAAGGTTTTCGCCTCGACTACACCTCCGGCTATACCCAGGGCACCCTTGGCTTCGGCGTCGACCTGAGCGCCTATTCGGCGATCAAGCTCGATGGTGGTCGTGGATACTCCGGACAGGCGGGCGTACTGGTACCGGATGGCGAAGGCACCAAGGACGCAGCAGGCTCTGCCGGCGCCTCGGTGAAGATGCGCCTGTCCAACACCGAACTGCGTTATGGCAACAACCTGCGTCCTTACAACCCGGTTTTCGCACCGGCCGATGCGCGCCTGGTTCCGGGCACCGCTACCGGATTCTGGCTGACCAGTTCAGAGTGGACAGGCCTGGACCTCGAAGCCGGACACATGACCGCCTCCAAGGACTTCAACAGCACAAACAACGACGATGATTTCCACGCATCCTACGCCGGCGTCAGCACGGATACCGTGGACTTCGTCGGCGGCAACTACGCCATCACCGACAATCTCAGCGTCAGCCTCTATGGCTCGGAGTACAAGGACATCTGGCGTCAGTACTACGCCAACACCAACTACACCTACTCGCTGAGTGACGATCAGAGCCTGAACTTCGACTTCAACATCTATCGCTCGAATGACGAAGGTCGCAAGCTGGCCGGCGAGATCGGCGTCACCGCCTGGTCGTTCGCCGCCGCTTACACCGTCGGCGCGCACACCTTCAAGGTGACTCACCAACGCATCAATGGCGACCAGCCATTCGACTACCTGGGCATGGGGCCAGGCACTTTCCATGATTCCATCTACCTGGCCAACTCCTCGCAGCTGGTGGATT
Source organism: Pseudomonas alcaliphila JAB1 (assembly GCF_001941865.1). Classification (NCBI taxonomy): domain Bacteria; kingdom Pseudomonadati; phylum Pseudomonadota; class Gammaproteobacteria; order Pseudomonadales; family Pseudomonadaceae; genus Ectopseudomonas; species Ectopseudomonas alcaliphila. Next base: position 4,734,385 of record NZ_CP016162.1, read on the forward strand.
TCAACGGCCCGAACGAACGCTCCTGGGGTCTATTCTACGACCTCAACATGGCCAGCTATGGCGTGCCCGGTCTGACCTTCCACGCCCGCTACATCCGTGGTACCGACGTCGATGGCAGCAAGATGGATCCGAGCAGCCCCTACGCCTACTACGCTGACAGCGAAGACCACTGGGAACGCGATCTCGCCGTGGGCTATGTGGTGCAGAGTGGCCCGGCCAAGGACCTGTCCTTCAAGTTGCGTCAGGCCACCCACCGTATCGGCAACGGCAAGTCCGACGTGTCCTCAGATCAGGTTCGCCTGATCATCGAGTTCCCGTACGAGATTTTCTGACCCTGTAAATGCACAAGCCCCGGCACTCAGGCCGGGGCTTGTGTACACACCACACAGGATCAGAACTGCGCAGCATCCAACAGATACAGCGACTCGCTACCGGCCTTGACCGACGCACTCAGCGAGTGAATGCGCGGCAGCAAGCGGGCGAAGTAGAAGCGTGCGGTGCCCAGCTTGCTGGCGTAGAACTCGTCCTGCCCTTCCTTGCCCAGCGCGGCACGCGCCATCAAGGCCCACATGTAAGCATAGGCGGTGTAGCCGAACACATGCAGGTATTCCACCGAGGCCGCACCGATCTCGTTGGGGTTGCCCTTGGCACGGTCCAGTACCCAGGCGGTCAACTCATCCAGGTTCTGCACAGCCGCCGCCAGCGGCTTGGTGAACTCGTCGAGATTGGCATCGGCCGAAGCGACGAAGGCCTTGATCTCGTCGGCCAGATGCTTGTAGAAGCTGCCGCCGCTGCCAACGATCTTGCGCCCCATCAGGTCCAGCGACTGGATGCCGTTGGTGCCTTCGTAGATCTGGGTGATGCGGCAATCCCGAACAAGCTGCTCCTGGCCCCACTCGCGGATGAAGCCGTGGCCGCCGAAGATCTGCTGGCCATGCACCGTGGTTTCCAGCGCCATGTCGGTGAGGAAGGCCTTGGCCACCGGGGTCAGCAGCGCCACCAGCTCGTCGGCGCGCTTGGCGGTGTCCTTGTCCTCACTGTACTTGGCGGTATCGAGCTGCATAGCGACGTAGCTGGAGAAGGCGCGACCACCCTCGTTCAGCGCCTTCATGGTCAGCAGCATGCGGCGCACGTCCGGATGCACGATGATCGGGTCGGCGGCTTTGTCCTTGGCCACCGGACCGGTCGGTGCGCGGCTCTGGATGCGCTCGCGGGCGTATTCGATGGCGCTCTGGTAGCTGCGCTCGCCCAGGGCCAGGCCCTGGATGCCAACGCCCAGGCGCTCGTAGTTCATCATGGTGAACATGGCATTGAGGCCCTTGTTCACTTCGCCGACCAGGTAACCGGTGGCGCCGTCGAAGTTCATCACGCAGGTGGCCGAAGCCTTGATGCCCATCTTGTGCTCGATGGAGCCACAGCCCAGCGCGTTCTTCTCACCCAGTGAACCGTCGGCATTGACCATCACTTTAGGCACGATGAACAGCGAAATGCCTTTCGGGCCCGCCGGCGCGTCCGGCAGCTTGGCCAGCACCAGATGGATGATGTTTTCGGTCAGGTCGTGCTCACCACCGGTGATGAAGATCTTGGTGCCGCTGATCTTGTAGCTGCCATCTGCCTGGGGTTCGGCCTTGGTGCGGATGATGCCCAGGTCGGTGCCGGCGTGCGGCTCGGTCAGGCACATGGAACCGGCCCAGACGCCGGCGTACATGTTTGGCAGGTACTGCGCCTTGAGCTCTTCGCTGGCGTGGTTGAGGATCGACAGGCAGGCGCCGGCGGTGAGCATCGGGTACAGGCCGAAGGACAGGTTGGCCGAGTTGACCATCTCCTCGACTTGGGCGCCGATCACCTTGGGCATGCCCATGCCGCCGAACTCCGGCGAACCGCCTACGCCGACCCAGCCACCCTCGGCGTAGGTCTGGTAGGCCTCGGGGAAACCGGCCGGGGTTTTCACCGCGCCGTTGTCCCAGGAGCAGCCTTCTTCGTCACCGCTGCGGTTCAGCGGGGCGATGCTGCCCGCGGTGACTTTGCCAGCTTCTTCCAGGATGGCACTGGCGGTATCGGCATCGACCACCTCGGCCAGGGCCGGCAGCTCGGCCCAGAGCTTGGAGACTTCGAATACTTCATTGAGCACGAAGCGCATGTCGCGCAGGGGGGCTTTGTAATCGGCCATGACACATCCTCGAAAACGGACTTACGTGAGAGGGCCGAGTTTACTTGAACAACTTTATAGACACATAGGGTCTTGTTGTGACCAGCAATTCACAGGCAGTCACTAACTATCTGATTGACTGAGGACAAGGAAAACCCCTGCTGACCGCTCGTCTGCCAGTGCAGCTATTCGCGCCCGGAGGCCAGCTTCACAACCCCGCGACGCTGGCCGGCGCTACGGATGCAATTGCGCCCGGCGGCCTTGGCGCTGTACAGCGCCTTGTCCGCCTCCTTGATGACCTCCTGCAGCGTGCGTTGCTCGACCTGACGCTCGGCGACGCCCATGCTCACGGTCACCGACACCTCGCTGACGGCCTTGCCGGCCCTGCACTGCTTGCCTTCGCGGTCATTACGCGGGCGGCGTTGCGGATCACGCAGTTGCATGCGGTACTGCTCGATGGCCAGATGCACTGCCTCGATGTGCGGCAGGGATTGCTCCACGCTCTTGCCGGGAAACAGCAAGGTGAACTCCTCACCGCCATAGCGGTAAGCCTTGCCGCCACCGCACTATGCTGATCATCACCTGCAACGCGTTGGCCAGGATGAACACCAGCGGCAACATCCACAGCAGACCGCACAGCCCCACTAATTGCGCCGCGTGCAGTGGCCTGGGCTTGCAGATAGACCAATTGCGCCAGGTTCATTCAGGCACCATGCAGCGACGGCCAGTGAATCTGTGCCAGCCAGTCGGCGATACCCTGTGGATAACGCCGCGCCAGACCAAAGGCCAGCGCGCTGACTGCCAGCAGCACCAAGGCGCGGGCGAACATGTCCTGCGCCAGGTGCGAGCGCTCCTCCCAGCAGCCGTAGAGGGCATAGAGCAGTGGTAGCAACAGGTAGATCAGGTGAAAGACCAGCGCCGCATCACCGCGTCTCTGGCCATTGCCTGGGAAGTGATCGACCTGGATATCCAGCAGAAAGTAGCCGACATACAGCGCCAGCAGCAGAAACACCTCGCGCTGATGCCATAGGCCAGACAGAAGGAGCCGCCAAGCAGCAACAGCAGCGTCGGCAATACATTAAACAGGGAGAGGAAGAACTCGCTCAGCACTGGCAGCAGAGCAGCCACTATCCCACCAGCCAGCAAAGGCAGCGACGTGAAGAAGTGACTGAGGCGCAGATTGGCCGGACGGTTCACGCTGGCATCCCGGGCGGAAGACGCAGTCATTCTGCCTGCTTCGATTCCTGAAAACAGCGACAGAATGCGACATTCGCTGCAATGCGAAGTGCGAAAACGACAACGCCGCCCCAAAGGGCGGCGCTGTCGTGCTACCGATGAAGGACTCAGAAGCCCAGAGCGAAATGCTCTTCATCCATCTCCATCAGGTTGCTGGCGCCCGACAGCATGGCTTCGACGTGCGCGCGGGTACGCGGCAGGATGCGCGCGTAGTAGAAGCGGGCAGTCTGCAACTTGGCCTTGTAGAAAGCCTCGTCATCAGTACCGGCAGCCAGCTTCTCGGCAGCCAGGCGCGCCATGTCGGCCCAGAAGTAGGCCAGGCAGGCGTAGCCGGAGTACATCAGGTAGTCCACGGAGGCGGCACCAACTTCCTCGCGATCTTTCATCGCGGCCATGCCGATCTTCATGGTGATGTCGCCCCACTCCTTGTTCAGCTTGGCCAGCGGCTCGACGAATTCCTTGACGGAGTCGTTGCCCTCGTTGGCCTGGCAGAACTTGTGGACGATCTTGGTGAAGTTCTTCAGGGCACCGCCCTGAGTCATCAACACCTTGCGGCCCAGCAGGTCGAGCGCCTGAACGCCGGTGGTGCCTTCGTACATCATGGAAATGCGGCAGTCACGTAGGTTCTGCTCCATGCCCCACTCGCTGATAAAGCCGTGGCCACCATAGATCTGCATGCCGTGAGAAGCGGCTTCGAAGCCCACTTCGGTCATGAAGGCCTTGGCGATCGGGGTGAGGAAGGCCAGCAGTTCATCAGCGGCCTTCTTCTCTTCTTCGTTCTGGCTGTGCTGAACGATGTCGACCTGCTTGGCGGTGAAGTAGACCATGGCGCGGTTGCCTTCGGCGAAGGCCTTCATGGTCAGCAACATGCGGCGTACGTCCGGATGCACGATGATCGGGTCAGCGGCTTTTTCCGGCGCTTTCGGGCCGGTCAGCGAACGCATCTGCAGACGCTCGCGGGCGTACTTGATGCCACCCTGGAAACCGACTTCGGCGTGGGCCAGGCCTTGCAGCGCGGTACCCAGACGAGCGGTGTTCATGAAGGTGAACATGCAGTTCAGGCCTTTGTTGGCCGGACCGATCAGGTAGCCGGTGGCGCCGTCGAAGTTCATCACGCAGGTGGCGTTGCCGTGGATGCCCATCTTGTGCTCGATGGAGCCACAGGAAACGGCGTTGCGCTCGCCTACGCCGCCTTCGGCATTGGGCAGGAACTTCGGCACGATGAACAGCGAGATACCCTTGGTACCGGCCGGCGCATCGGGCAGGCGGGCCAGAACGATATGGACGATGTTGTCGGCCATGTCGTGCTCGCCAGCGGAGATGAAGATCTTGGTGCCGGTGACCTTGTAGCTGCCGTCGGCCTGCGGTTCGGCCTTGGTGCGCAGCATGCCCAGGTCGGTGCCGCAATGCGGTTCGGTCAGGCACATGGTGCCGGTCCACTCGCCGGAAACCAGCTTGGTCAGGTAGGTGCGCTTCTGCTCGTCGGTGCCGTGGGCGCTCAGGGTGTTCATCGCACCGTGGCTCAGGCCGGGGTACATGCCCCAGGACCAGTTGGCCGAACCGACCATCTCGCTGATGGCCAGACCGAGGGATTCCGGCAGGCCCTGGCCGCCGTGCTCGACGTCATGCGCCAGGCTCGGCCAGCCGCCTTCGACGAACTGCTGATAGGCCTCTTTGAAGCCGGTCGGGGTTTTCACGCCGGATTCGCTCCAGGTGCAGCCCTCGATGTCACCCACACGGTTCAGCGGCGACAGCACCTGCTCGCAGAACTTGGCGCCTTCTTCGAGGATGGCGTCGACCATGTCCGGAGTGGCGTCCTGGCAGCCAGGCAGGCTCTGGTAGTGCGCTTCATAGCCCAGCAGCTCATCACGAACGAAACGAATGTCACGCAAGGGGGCCTTGTAGTCAGGCATAACGGTAAACCTCTGCGGTGGATTCCTAGTAGTTGGGGTGACCGTCTTGGCGGTCGCTCTCGGGATCACTCCCGGCTGCCTGGCCACGAGGCTGCGGCCGAAGCAATCAAACAGGCGTTTGAAACATACGTTTACGCCCCCCCCCTTGTCAAGCGCTGCCAATCGGCCGGCTACGCGACCAGATCGATGCGAGGATCCGACGCCGGCAACTCACCCAGACGCCGATACAGATCAAGATTAGGCGCTGGCGGTGAAGCCTGCTGCGACTGCTCGGCGGGCTGCTCATCCGCTTGTCTGGCTTCTTCACGGGCCTTGCGCTGCTCGACGGCGTTGGTGGTTTCCTCTCGCCGCTGCTCGGCCAGTTCGACGCGCGCCTGCGCCGCCTGCGCCTGAGCCAGAGCAGCTACACGCAGGTCCTGCGGGGAAGGTTCGATGGGCGCGAGTGCTGCACGCAGGACGATTTCCATCTTGCGCAACGTCGCTTCGGGATCATTGGGAACGGCAGCGGTGTCGATGCTGACTTCGCCCGAGACGGCGTAACGCTGCCCATCGGGGCCGTGCTTGAAGCTGTAGGTGGGCGCACCGGCGTATTGCCCACCAACGGCCGCGTGCGCCTGCTCGTGGGTGCGTACCTCGCGGTCACGTTGCACGAGATCGGCGATTTCCAGCTGCTGCTGGCGCTGCTCCTGGGGGCTTGGCTCGGGCTCGCCTGCAGGTGTCGATGAGTTGGCGGCGCGATCCGCCTCTTCTCGGCCGGAGGCAGCGGAGTCGGCCTGCTGCTCCTGTGGCGCGGCGACAGGCGCCTGGTCGGCACGGGCAATATCAGGGGAAACATCGGACGACAGCGGTCTCGCCGAACTGGCGGACGGCGCGGGAATGAAAGGTGGCAGGCTACTGCCAATCTGCATGAGCGCCCTCCTGCCCCGCTGCCGGCCGCATCCGCGCGGCCGGGGTAATAAACGTAGAGCCTAATCACGATCTCGCGAGCTAGAGCCATGCGATACCGATGGCGGCCCCGCAAAAACAGGCGAAAACCGGTCGGAGTCGCGCCCGACTTTACTGCTGTAAATGAGCAGTTTTAGCCTGTTTTTAACGAAGCAGGGCCGACGCGCAGCAGATCGTGGATAGGCTCTTAAGCGCGGGTATCGATCAGGGTGCCTAGCACCTCGTCAGCCGTGTCGACGACGCGCGCATTAGCGCGCACTTCGTTTTCACCGACACGCAGTGCGACGAGGCTTTCGGTCAGGTCGGGACGGCTACGCTCGGCAATCTGTGAGCTCGGGCTGACCTGATTCTGCGGCGGGGTCTGCGTGGTCTGCTGAGAGGGGTTGATGGTGTTGCTGGCGATATCACCGGCTGCCTGTTCGACACGACGCTGACCGGCCTGAATACCGTTCAAACCCGAATTGAATGCGTTGGCGGAGATTTCCATCGGCAGCCCCCAGAGGGATATAGAACCTAATAGCGGGTATTGAAGCAGAAAGCGGCTAAAAAACGTACAGGCAAAAGGCTATGATCACTTTACTGTTTATTACCAGTCTGCCAACAACTCGAGATTGAGGTGCCCCGCCACCGCCGCGGCCGTCGCTTTGCCCAGGTGCGGCACACGCCCCAGACAGGGTGCTGGCAGCCGCTCGCTGAGGGTGGCGAGATTGTCTTCCAGGCGTGAGGTCTTCGGCTCGACGATATTGGCCACCCAGCCGGCCAGCCTGAGCCCGTCCCGCTCGATGGCTTCGGCACTGAGCAATGCATGGTTGATGCAACCCAGGCGCACACCCACCACCAGAATCACCGGAATGCCCAGCGCCATCGCCAGGTCTGACAGGTTTTCCTCGCCAGCCAGCGGTACGCGCCAGCCGCCTGCGCCCTCCACCAGAGAGAAGTCCGCGCCCTTGGCCAGGATCGCCCGTACTGGCGGCAGCAGACTGGCGACATCCAGTTTAACGCCCACTTCGCGCGCCGCCAGGTGCGGGGCAATGGCCGGCTCGAAGGCCAGCGGGTTGACCTCTTCATAGCGCAGCGGCAACGAACACTGGGCGAGCAGGGCCAGCGCGTCGTCGTTGCGCAGCCCGTCGGCGGTTCGCATGCAACCGGAAGCGACCGGCTTGGCCGCTGCGGTGCTCAGACCCTGCTGGCGCGCCGCATGGAGTAGGCCAGCGGCAATAGTGGTCTTGCCGATTTCGGTATCCGTTCCGGTGACGAAGTAGGCTTGGGTCATCTGATATTCCCGTAGGAGCGAGCTCTGCTCGCGAAGCGTGTTGGCGAGCGAGGCTGTTTCTATGAAGGTTTCTGCAGCACGCCGTACACCACCTGATAGGTCGCCGGCAGCCCTTGAGGCTGACGAAAACACTCGTAAGCCTCGATCAGCGCACGAATGCGTGAGCGCCCGGTCAATCCGCCCGGTCGCCCCGGATTGAGGTTGTGTGCGCCGAGGTCCTTGAGCGAGGTGGTCAGGCTGCGCAGATCCGGGAAATGCAGGACCTCGGCCTGATGCTGTAGCGTCAGCGACTGCAGGCCGCTTGCCGCGCACAGCAGTTGGTAATCCTCGAAGCGGCGAAAGCGATTGACGTGGACGAAACCATCGACCGCCAGCCAACTGTCACGCAGCTCCTGCAGGGTACCGACGCACAGGCTGGAAAACGCCAGCACACCACCAGGGCGCAACACCCGCCGCGCTTCGCTCAGCACACGCGGGAAGTCGGCACACCATTGCAGCGCCAGGCTGGAGAACAACAGCTCGACGCTGTCGCTTTGCAGCGGCAGCGCCTCGGCATCGCCAGCGATGAAATGTGCAGCACCGCCCTGAGGCCTGGCGTGGCGCAGCATGCCCTCGGCGATATCCACAGCCAGCCCTTCGCCTTGCGCATAACGTTCGGCCAGGGCGCGGGTGAAATAGCCCGTGCCGCAACCCAGGTCCAGCCAACGACGTGGCTGCAGCGAGGCCGGCAAACGCGCCAACAGTTGCGTGCCGACGTTGCGTTGCAGCTCGGCCACTGCATCGTAACTCTCCGCCGCGCGGGAAAAGGACGCCGCGACCTGACGCTTGTCCGGCAACGCCGCATCACCGTAGGGTGCGCTGTGCGCATCAAGGGATTGGTAAAGCGGGTCCGTACCACGTACCCCACGCAGCTCAGACATCGTTGGCCTCGCAGATAAAATCGAGCATCAAGGCCGCCAGAGCATCCGCCTGGTCAAGTACGAAGGCGTGACCACAAGCTTCCAGCACGTCCATCTCACCCGTTGGCAACAGCGTCAGCAGCGCGTCACCGGCCGCCGCCGGCACCAGCGCATCCTGCTCGGCCAGCAGGTGCAATTGCGGCCCGGTGAAAGCCGCCAGCGCCGCGCGATTGTCCAGACTCGCCAGCAAGCACAGCCCGGCCAGCAAGGATGGCTCGTCGCTGGACGCCAGATGGTTCTGCAACTGTCGTGACAGACCGCGCGTGTCGGCGCAGCCTTGGGCACAGAGCATGGCGAAACGCTTGAGGGTAGCGCCGGCGTTCTCCTGGCAGTCCTCATAAAAGGCTGCGTAAGTCTGCGCCGGCATTGCCGTCGGCCAGGCAGCGCTGGCGACGAAACAGGCGTTACTGGCCAGGGTGATCAGACCACGGCAACGCTCGCCGCGCCTTGCCGCCAGGGCAGCGGCCAACATGCCGCCGAGCGACCAGCCGGCCAGCCAGCAATCATGTGGCAAACGCGTATCCAGCTCGTCGAGCCAATCGGCCGACGCTGCACTGCTCAGGCGCGGCAGGGCCGGCACCTGCACCTGAATTTCGCCGCCCAGCGCCTCGGCCAGCGGCTGCAGCACGGCCCCCTCCAAACCCCAACCCGGCAGCAGGATCAACTGCTCACGCATCGGTCTGCACCTGCGGCCAGCACTCGGCAAGCGCTTCGAGCAGCAGCTCGAGCTGCGCATCGCTGTGCGCAGCGGACAGCGTCACGCGCAAGCGGGCACTGCCAGCAGGCACGGTCGGCGGGCGGATGGCGCCCACCAGCAGGCCGCGATCCTTGAGCAGGGCCGAGAGTTTCAGCGCCCGCGCGCTGTCACCCACCAGAATCGGTTGAATCGGCGTGGGACTGTCCATCAGGCTCAGACCGATTTCGGCGGCGCCCTGACGAAAGCGCGTGATCAGTCGGTTCAGATGTTCCCGACGCCAGTGTTCACTGCGCAGCAGCTCCAGGCTCTGTAGCGTGGCGCAGGCCACGGCCGGTGGCTGACTGGTGGTGTAGATGTAGGGGCGAGCGAACTGAATCAGGGTCTCGATCAGCTCCTCGCTGCCGGCAACGAAGGCGCCGGCGGTACCAAAGGCCTTGCCCAGGGTGCCGACCAGCACCTGCACATCATCCTGGCCCAGACCGAAATGCTCGACGATGCCGCCGCCGGTGGCGCCCAGCGGGCCGAAGCCATGGGCATCATCGACCATCACCCAGGCCTGCGTGGCGCGCGCCTCGGCGCACAATGCCGGTAGATCGGCCAGGTCGCCGTCCATGCTGAACACACCATCGGTGACCACCAGGCAGTTGCCCGTCGCCTTGCGCAGGCGGTTGGCCAGGCTCACCGCATCGTTGTGCAGGTAACGAGAAAAACGCGCACCGCAGAGCAGCCCGGCATCGAGCAGCGAAGCATGGTTGAGGCGATCCTGCAGCACACTGTCTCCCTGCCCGACCAGCGCGGTGACCACCGCCAGGTTGGCCATGTAACCGGTGGAGAACAACAGCGCACGCGGCCGACCGGTAAAGGCAGCCAATGCTTCCTCCAGCTCGTGATGCGGCGTGCTGTGGCCGATCACCAGGTGCGAGGCACCGCCGCCGACGCCCCATTTTTCCGCGCCCTGCTGCAGGGCACGGATCACTTCGGGGTGGTTGGCCAGGCCTAGATAGTCATTGGAACAGAAGGCCAGCAGCTCCTGATCGTCCGCGCGCACCTGCGGGCCCTGCGGGGTCTGCAACAGCGGGCGTTGGCGGAACAGATCGGCGGCCTGACGCTCGGCCAGGCGGGCGGATAAATCGAAAGGCATATGCATACCTTGTAGGAGCCGGCTTGCCGGCGATTAGCGGCAGTCGCAATCGCCAGCAAGCTGGCTCCTACATAAACAGCGGTTTAGGCCGACGCGGCGTTGTAGAACAGCTTGGAATCGCGCTGCTCGACCAGCGCCTGCTCGATGGCCGCCTGGTGCACCTCGTCGGCATGCTCTTCGCGCTCTTCGGGTTTGATGCCGAGGCGCTTGAACAGGGCCATGTCCTTGTCCGCCTGTGGGTTGGCGGTGGTCAGCAGCTTCTCGCCGTAGAAGATCGAGTTGGCGCCGGCCATGAAGGCCAGGGCCTGCATCTGCTCGTTCATCGCCTCGCGGCCGGCGGACAGACGCACGTGGGACCTGGGCATCATGATCCGCGCCACGGCCAGGGTGCGGATGAAGTCGAACGGATCGACGTCCTTCTCCTCGGCCAGCGGCGTGCCCTTGACCTTGACCAGCATGTTGATCGGCACGCTCTCCGGGTGCTCCGGCAGATTCGCCAGCTGGATCAGCAACCCAGCGCGATCATCCACCGACTCGCCCATGCCGAGGATGCCGCCGGAGCAGATTTTCATCCCCGCCTCGCGCACGTAGGCCAGGGTCTGCAGGCGCTCACCGTAGGTGCGGGTGGTGATGATGCTGCCGTAGAACTCCGGTGAGGTGTCGAGATTGTGGTTGTAGTAATCCAGGCCTGCGTCAGCCAGCGCCTGGGTCTGCTCCTGATCGAGGCGACCAAGGGTCATGCAGGTTTCCAGGCCGAGCTTCTTCACGCCCTTTACCATTTCCAGCACGTAAGGCATGTCCTTGGCGGACGGATGCTTCCAGGCCGCACCCATGCAGAAGCGCGTGGAGCCGATGGCTTTGGCCTCGGCGGCGGCCTTGAGCACCTTCTCCACCTCCATCAGCTTTTCCTTGTCCAGGCCGGTGTTGTAGTGGCCGGACTGCGGGCAGTACTTGCAGTCTTCCGGGCAGGCGCCGGTCTTGATCGACAGCAGGGTCGAGACCTGCACGCGGTTGGCGTCGAAGTGCGCGCGGTGCACCGTCTGCGCCTGGAACAGCAGGTCGTTGAACGGCTGCTCGAACAGCGCGCGAACCTCGGCGAGGCTCCAGTCGTGGCGGGTGGTGATTGCAGCGGTTGCGCTCATCTGAGAAGTCCTTCGACGCTTGGTGGCATCTGTTGTCAGGCCCACACGGGGCATTCAGGCTTTGGCCATCATAAGTGGCGATTGGATGCTGTCAACCACAACAAAGACACAGGTTTACATATGATCAATTATTGACCAATAGAACTTATGTCATGGCACAAGGCCAAATACTTACCAGGCCGTTGAAAAACGTAGGCGAGGCAGCCAGTGCAAGGCAAAAACAGGCGAAAAAGCGGAGTTTACGAGCTGTAAATGAGCATTTTGAGCCTGTTTTTAACGCAGCAATGGCAACGCAGGTAGTTTTTCAACAGCCTGTTACCCCTCCAACAGGATGTTCTGCATGCAAGTAGAAGGTTTTTTCGAAGGACTCGGCGAAGCGCTGGGTCGCGCCATCCGTTTCATCGTCGACATGTTGTCCGGCGTGCTGGGCGCCATGGCCGATGCCATCGACGACTTTCTCCAGGGTATGGCCAGGGCCATTGGCATGGACGTGTCGATCTTCAGCATCATCCTGCTGATCATCGGTCTGCTGTTCTTGTTCGGCGGCGCTCGTTCACTGCTGCGCGGCTCGATCATCGGCGGGGTGATCTGGCTGTTTCTCGGTCTGGTCGTAATGGGCTGGCTCATCCGCTGACGCTGACTAAACTTCAGGCACCACTGCTCATGGACGAGCCGCCATGCCTCCGTTTGACCTCACCGTTCTGCAACGCCTTGCCTGGTTACGCCAACGGCGCCATTGCCAGCTCTGCGACGAAGCCACCGATCACCCCACGCACAGCATCTGCACGGCTTGCGAATCCGAACTGCCCTGGCTCGGGGCTCATTGCCAGATCTGTGCGGTGCCATTGCCGGCACACGGCATGATCTGCGGCGCCTGCCAATCGAAACCACCGAGATTCAACCGCGTGGAAGCGCCCTGGCGCTATGCCTTTCCCGTCGACAACCTGATCACCCGCTTCAAGCACCAGGCGCAATGGCCGCACGGTCGTCTGCTCGCCGAACTGCTGGCTGAACACCTTAGCCATGCCTATGACGAAGGCCTGCCACGACCACAGGCACTGCTGCCGGTGCCGCTGGCCCGCAAGCGCCAGCGACGACGCGGCTTCAATCAGGCACAGATGCTCGCCGACTGGCTGGGCGCCAGCCTCCACCTGCCGGTGCAACATGAATGGCTCCAACGCCGCGTCGATACACCCGCCCAGCAAGGGTTGGATGCCGCAACGCGCAAGCGCAATCTGCGTCAGGCCTTCAGCCTGGAACTGCAAGCCAAGGTCGCCGGCGCTCATCTGGCGCTGGTCGACGACGTGCTCACCACCGGTGCCACGGCGGGCGTGCTCGCCCACCTGCTGCGTCGCGCCGGCGCCCTGCGCGTCGATGTGTATTGCCTGGCACGCACGCCACGACCGGGCGATGGCTGACTTGACGCGCCAGGCGCAGTCACGCACCTTGCCCGACATTCTCCCTGGCCACGCCTGAACCATGTCGCAGCTCGATTCCATTGCCCAATTGCTCAGCCGCCGCCCGAAACGCCTGGCGCTGCTCGAGCAGATTGCCGAACAAGGCTCCATCACCCGCGCCGCCAAGGCCGCCGGGCTGAGCTACAAGGCCGCCTGGGACGCCATCGATGAGCTGAACAACCTGTCCGAGCAGCCCCTGGTAAGCCGCAATGTCGGCGGCAAAGGTGGCGGTGGCGCACGCCTGACGCCAGCAGGCGAGCGCCTGCTGGCACTGCAACAACGCCTGCAGGCGCTGCAGGTGCAACTGCTGCAGGCCGCCGGTGACGACGCCGACCTGGAGTTGCTCGGCCGCCTGATGCTGCGCACCAGCGCGCGCAACCAACTGACCGGCCGTGTGCGCGCGATTCACCCCCACGGGCACAACGACCTGATCGATATCGAACTGCCCGGTGGCAGCCGCCTGCAGGCGCAGATCACCCATGACAGCACCGAGAACCTGCAGCTGAGCGAAGGCAGCAGCGTGGTCGCGCTGATCAAGGCCGGCTGGCTGGAATTGCAGCCCCTACAGGCTCCCCGTGCCGAACAGCACAACGCACTCGAAGGCCGTATCGAACAGATTCTGCCGGCCAGCGATGGCCCCAGCGACGTGCGCATCGGCCTGCCTAATGGTCAGACCCTGTGCGCCCTGCTCGAATCCGCTCGCCTGGCCGAGCTGGGCCTGCGCGTCGGCGATCCGGTGCGCGCGCAGTTCGCCGCCAGTCAGGTGCTGCTCGGTACGCAACTGTAGGGCGGGTGCAACCCGCCAGCACCGTAGCCCGGATGAAATCCGGGAAGTTCGCATAGGCGTGCCCCGGATTTCATCCGGACTACAAGGCTACAGGGCGAATGCAGCCGCCAGTCATTTCAACGGCGGGTTGCACCCGCCCTACGGCAAGCGCATCCGCCAGGTACACTGGGCGCCCACTCACACGGAGCCGCTCATGAGCCATCCTTTTTCCACCCTCACCCCGGATCTGGTGCTCGATGCCGTGGAGAGCCTTGGCTATCTCAGCGACGCCCGCGTATTGGCACTCAACAGCTACGAGAACCGCGTCTATCAAGTCGGTATCGAGAATGAAACGCCGCTGATCGCCAAGTTCTATCGCCCGGACCGCTGGAGCGATGCGGCGATCCGCGAGGAGCATAGTTTCAGCGCCGAGCTGGCCGAACACGAGGTCCCGGTGGTGGCGCCACTGGCGCGCGATGGCGAGACGCTGTTCGAGCACGGTGGCTTCCGCTTCGCCCTGTTCCCGCGCCGGGGTGGCCGGGCGCCGGAGCCGGGCAACCTCGACCAGCTGTACCGCCTCGGCCAGTTGCTCGGACGCATGCACGCCATCGGTGCCAGCCGTCCTTTCGCTCATCGCGAAACCCTGGCGGTGGACAGCTTCGGCCATGCGGCCCTGGCCTCTCTGCTCGACGGCGGCTTCGTGCCGCGCAGCCTGCTGCCCGCCTACGAGTCGGTAGCGCGCGATCTGCTCGCCCGCCTCGATGAACTGTTCGCCCGCGTGCGCTACTCGCCGATTCGCCTGCACGGCGACTGCCACCCAGGCAACCTGTTGCACCGCGACGACGCCTTCCATGTCGTCGATCTCGACGACTGCCGCATGGGCCCGGCGGTGCAGGATCTGTGGATGATGCTGGCCGGCGAGCGTCATGAACGCCTCGGTCAGTTGGCCGAACTGGTCGACGGTTATCAGGAATTCCATGACTTCGCCGCCCGCGAGCTGCCACTGATCGAGGGCCTGCGTGCCCTGCGCCTGATGCATCACAGCGCCTGGATCGCCCGCCGCTGGGACGACCCGGCATTCCCCCTGGCCTTCCCTTGGTTTGCCGGCGAGCGCTACTGGGGCGACCAGATTCTCGCCCTGCGCGAACAGATGGCAGCTCTGGATGAAGAGCCGCTGCGGCTGTTCTGAGCCGATGAGATCCGGGACCGCAGCTCCCGGATTGCATCCGGCTACGCACTGAAGATTTTGCGGCCGAAGCGAAATGCCGCCCAGCCGCTCCTACAGGTGTTCACCGGCCCCGTAGGAGCGGCTTCAGCCGCGATGCTTTCGGTTCCATCCCAGGGCTCCGGATTGCATAAGGGCTACCAGCGACCGCGCCCCCCGTATGACCAATACAGTTGCACACGCCGCGTAAAGTTTGCCTTACGACTTTGCCGGCGCTTCGGTATACGGAAAAACTGAACGAACAGACAAGCCCTGAAGCAGAGCGCTAGAATTCCGCGGCAACCGTTAGCTGCCTAACCAAGGATTCTCGATGGCTACCGCCAACCCACAACGCGGGTACGTTCTGGGCCTTACCGCCTACATCATCTGGGGCCTGTTCCCGCTCTACTTCAAAGCCCTGCAAAGCGTTCCGGCGATGGAAATCATCGTGCACCGCGTGCTCTGGTCCGCACTGTTCGGCGGCCTGCTGCTGCTCGTGTGGAAGCACCCTGGCTGGTGGCGCGAGCTGCGCGACAATCCCAAACGCCTGGCAGTGCTGGCCGGCTGCGGCCTGCTGATCGCGACCAACTGGCTGGTGTACGTGTGGGCGGTGAACAATGGCCGCATGATCGAGGCCAGCCTGGGCTACTACATCAACCCGTTGATCAACGTGTTGCTCGGCCTGCTGATTCTCGGCGAGCGCCTGCGCCGCCTGCAGTGGCTGGCCGTGGCGCTGGCCGCGCTGGGCGTGCTGCAGCAGCTATGGCAGGTCGGCAGCCTGCCCTGGGTGTCGCTGGTGCTGGCGCTGACCTTCGGCTTCTACGGATTGATCCGCAAACAGGCACCCGTGGCGGCACTGCCCGGGCTGGTGGTGGAAACCTGGCTGCTGGTGCCGGTGGCGCTGGCCTGGCTGGCTCTGCACCCTGCGGCTACGAGCAGCCAGGCAAGTTTCTGGACCAGCAGCGAAGCACTGTGGCTGGCAGCCGCCGGGCCGATCACCCTGGTGCCGCTGGTGTGCTTCAACGCCGCGGCGCGGCATCTGCCCTACACCACGCTGGGCTTCCTGCAATACCTGGCTCCAACCCTGGTACTGCTTCAGGCCATCCTGCTGTTCGATGAACACTTCTCGCCGAGCGCCCTGCTGGCGTTCGCCTGCATCTGGGCCGGGCTTTTTGTATACAGCCTGGATATCTGGCTGAACCTGCGCAAGCGGCGCAGCACGTAAGAGCTGGTGCGAACGGCGTACCCTACGACCGAGCGCAGACGGATCTGCGAACCTCGTAGGATGTCGCGGGGCCGCCCAGGCCATGCGCACTGGCATCGAAAGGGCGTTGAGCAGAAAACGTTCAAGCATCTCCAGGCCGCGCCAGCCTTGGGTCGGCGCCTGTCACCCCCGGCTTATCCACAGATCCATCCCCGACATTTGTGCACAAACCATTGATCCTACTGCATTTTTAGCCAGCCAATGAAAAACCCCGGGGCACTAGGCAGTGCGCCGGGGCTCCCCAGTTTATCCACAGGCTGATCCACGCATACCGTGGATATCAATCCTCAGCGCGCAGATTCAGCTCCACCATCAGGTCATCGGCCAGGGTTTCCAGGCGTGCCTGCAATTGCTCCAGCGCCAGCGTCTCCGGCACGGCCAGCAGCGCGTCGGCGGTGAACAGCAACTCGCCGCTCATCGGCGCTGGCGCCACCTCGGTCAGCAGGCTCTCCAGGTTGACGCCCTGCTCGGCCAGCACACGAGTGATATCACGGACGATACCGGGCCGGTCGTTACCCACCAGCTCCAGGCGAATCGCAGTGAAGCGCCCACCCGGCTCGCTGCCGCTGGCCGCCAGCTGCACACGAATGCCCTGTGCACTGAGCGCTTCGAGCTCCTTGATCAGGCCACCATGGGCCTCGGCCGGCACATCCACGCGCACGATTCCGGCGAACTGCCCGGCCATGCGCGCCATGCGGCTCTCCAGCCAGTTGCCCCCATGATTGGCCACGCAGCCGGCCAGACGCTCGACCAGACCCGATTGGTCCTCGGCAATCACCGTCAGTACCAGATGGTCCATGTACTACCTCACTCGTTTACAGGATTGGGAAGGTCAGCCGCGTAGCGACAACCAGTAAGTGAAGAACTGCTCGTCACGCACGTAACCAAGACGCTGGTAAAGGCGCTGGCCGGCCAGATTGGTCTTCGCCGTCTCCAGTTGCAGACCGCAGGCGCCGGTCGCCTCAGCATGCACGCGAGCGGCATTCATCAGCGCCTCGCCAACGCCTGAGCAGCGCGCGCTTTCATCGACATATAGATCGCTGAGCAACCAGGCCGGTTCCAGTGCCAACGAAGCATGAAAGGGGTAGAGCTGCACGAAGCCCTGCGCAGTGCCCTGCCCGTCACGAGCGATGAACAGCTGCGCATCACCGTGCTGCAGGCGCAGACCAAGGAAAGCGGCAATCTCCGCCTCGTCGCGCGGCACTCGATAAAAGCGCAGATAGCCGGCGAACAGGCAGGTGAGGTCGGCAAGGTCGGCAGCAACAGCAGCAGATACCGTCATGGCGGGCTCCAGGATGCTCGAAAAGCAGTATAGGCGAGGAGGCGTAGGCCATATTGGCGCGGTTGTCAGTAGCCCACTCAATTAATCGTGTACGTTTTTGCATATTTTATTGAACAATATTGCACTTTTTTTTGCACACATAGAGTATTGATCGTGACCGCAAATAGCCTTTTGGTCGCAGACTGACGCTACCCAGCTGCATTTCCCCAGGATCTTGATGTAGTATGCCGCGCTTTGGACTACAAGACGGAAAACCCGTCTCCAAAGCGGCTATTGAGTAGAGCTCAGAGAGAGTGAGGCAAGTGATGACTGAACGCGTTCAAGTCGGCGGCCTGCAGGTCGCCAAAGTCCTGTACGACTTCGTGAACAACGAAGCCATTCCCGGTACCGGCATCGCTGCCGACCAGTTCTGGGCCGGTGCCGCCGCGGTCATCAAGGACCTGGCGCCGAAGAACCGTGCCCTGCTGGCCAAGCGCGACGAGCTGCAGGCACAGATCGATGGCTGGCACCAGGCGCGCAAGGGTCAGGCCCATGACGCCGCTGCCTACAAGACCTTCCTCCAGGAAATCGGCTACCTGCTGCCGGAGCCGGAAGACTTCCAGGCCACCACTGCCAATGTCGACGAAGAGATCGCCCGCCTGGCCGGCCCGCAGTTGGTGGTGCCGGTAATGAACGCGCGCTTCGCCCTGAACGCTTCCAACGCCCGCTGGGGCTCGCTGTACGACGCGCTGTATGGCACCGACGTGATCAGCGAAGAAGGTGGCGCCGAGAAGGGCAAGGGCTACAACAAGGTCCGTGGCGACAAGGTCATCGCCTTCGCCCGCGCCTTCCTCGACGAGGCCGCGCCGCTGGCTGCCGGCTCGCACGTCGACTCCACCGGCTACGCCATCGTCGACGGCAAGCTGGTCGTCGCCCTCAAGGGTGGCAGCAACAGCGGCCTGCGTGACGACGCGCAACTGGTCGGCTTCCAGGGCGAGGCCAGCGCGCCAATCGCCGTGCTGCTCAAGCACAACGGCCTGCACTTCGAGATCCAGATCGACGCCTCCAGCCCCATCGGCAGCACCGACGCCGCTGGCGTGAAAGACGTGCTGATGGAAGCCGCGCTGACCACCATCATGGACTGCGAAGACTCCGTCGCCGCCGTCGATGCCGATGACAAGGTGGTGGTCTACAAGAACTGGCTGGGCCTGATGAAAGGCGACCTGGCCGAGGACGTGTCCAAAGGCGGCAAGACCTTCACCCGCACCATGAACCCGGATCGCGTCTACACCCAGCCGGACGGCTCCGAGCTGACCCTGCATGGCCGCTCGCTGCTGTTCGTGCGCAACGTCGGCCACCTGATGACCAACCCGGCCATCCTCGACGCCGAAGGCAACGAGATTCCGGAAGGCATCCAGGACGCCCTGTTCACCAGCCTGATCGCGGTGCACAACCTGATCGGCAACACCAGCCGCAAGAACACCCGTACCGGCAGCGTGTACATCGTCAAGCCGAAGATGCACGGCCCGGAAGAAGTCGCCTTTACCAGCGAAATCTTCGCCCGCGTCGAGGATGTGCTGGGCCTGGCCCGCAACACCCTGAAAGTCGGCATCATGGACGAAGAGCGTCGCACCACCGTCAACCTCAAGGCGTGCATCAAGGCTGCCAGCGAGCGCGTGGTGTTCATCAACACCGGCTTCCTCGACCGTACCGGTGACGAGATCCACACCTCCATGGAAGCCGGCGCCGTGGTGCGCAAGGCCGCCATGAAGAGCGAAGCCTGGATCGGTGCCTACGAGAACAACAACGTCGACGTCGGTCTGGCTACCGGCCTGCAGGGCCGCGCACAGATCGGCAAGGGCATGTGGGCCATGCCGGACCTGATGGCCGCCATGCTCGAGCAGAAGATCGCCCACCCGCTGTCCGGCGCCAACACCGCCTGGGTGCCGTCGCCGACCGCCGCCACCCTGCACGCTCTGCACTACCACAAGGTCGACGTGTTCGCCCGTCAGGCCGAACTGGCCGAGCGCGCCCCGGCTTCGGTGGACGACATCCTGACCATCCCGCTGGCCAAGGACACCAGCTGGAGCGACGAGGAAATCCGCAACGAGCTGGACAACAACTCGCAAGGCATCCTCGGTTACGTGGTGCGCTGGATCGACCAGGGCGTGGGCTGCTCCAAGGTGCCGGACATCAACGACGTCGGCCTGATGGAAGACCGCGCCACCCTGCGCATCTCCAGCCAGCTGCTGGCCAACTGGCTGCGCCACGGCATCGTCAGCGAAGCGCAGGTGGTCGAAAGCCTCAAGCGCATGGCACCGGTGGTTGATCGCCAGAACGCCAATGATCCGCTGTATCGCCCGATGGCCCCGGACTTCGACAACAACGTCGCCTTCCAGGCCGCGCTGGAGCTGGTGGTCGAAGGCACCAAGCAGCCCAACGGCTACACCGAGCCGGTGCTGCATCGCCGTCGTCGCGAGTTCAAGGCCAAGAACGGCCTTTAAGTCGCGCATCCTGTAGGAGCGGATTTATCCGCGAAAGCTGCACCTACGAGCCAATAAAAAACCGCCTGCGAGGGCGGTTTTTTATTGTGACCCACCATCCCTGGCGGCCACCCAACGGGCCGTCGCGGAGCGACGTCAAAAACTTCTCCCGGAAGTTTTTTGGTTGCGGCGCCGCCTTGTGGGAGGCGCTTTAGCGGCGACTTTGGTGTACAACGTCGCGGCTAAAGCCCCTCCCACAGCCCCGTAGCCCGGATGCAATCCGGGGATGCCCGCCTCCTCCCCCCTACTTAGGTGCAATGGGCAAGCCGGCCAGCCAGGGCCACACTGACAACATCCCGAAACTGCGAGGCGCACGCCCATGAGCAAGGCCGACGCGATGGCCGATGCGGGCAAGACTGCGGTGCTGCAGAACATCCACGGCACCATGGAGTTCCTGCAGAAGTTCCCGCCTTTCAACCAGATGGACACCGCCCACCTGGCGTTTCTGGTCGAGCACTGCCAGCTGCGCTTCTATGCCGAGGGCGACTCGATCATCAAACCGAGCGATGGCCCGGTCGAGCACTTCTATATCGTCAAACAGGGCCGCGTGCATGGCGAACGCCCGCACAGCGCACGGCGTGGCACCGAGACCACCTTCGAGATCACCGCCGGCGAGTGCTTCCCCCTGGCGGCGCTGATCGGCGAGCGCGCCACGCGTACCGAGCACCTGGCCGCCGAGGACACATTCTGCCTGCTGCTGTCCAAGCTCGCCTTCGTCAAACTCTTCGCCGTCTCCAACCCGCTGCGCGACTTCGCCCTGCGTGGGGTCAGCAGCCTGCTCGATCAGGTCAACCAGCAGGTGCAGCTGCGCGCGGTGGAAACCCTCGGCGCGCAGTATTCGCTGGATACCCGCCTGGGTGAACTGGCCATGCGCCAACCCATCGGCTGCACCCCCGCCACGCCGCTGCGCGAGGCGGTGCGGCTGATGCACGAACAGCATGTCGGCAGCATCGTCATCGTCGATCCGGCCGAGCGGCCGCTGGGCATCTTCACCCTGCGCGACCTGCGCCGGGTGGTGGCCGACGGCGTCGACCTGGCCCAGCCGATCAGCAACCTGATGACCCCCAGGCCCTTCCACCTGGCGCCGGACGCCAGCGCCTTCGACGCCGCCATCGCCATGACCGAGCGGCATATCGCTCACGTCTGCCTGGTGGAGCACGAAAAACTCTGCGGGGTGATTTCCGAGCGCGACCTGTTCAGCCTGCAGCGCGTCGACCTGGTGCATCTGGCACGCACCATCCGCCACGCCGGCAAAGTCGAGACCCTGGCCGGGCTGCGCAGCGACATCCGCCTGCTGGTCGACCGCATGCTCGCCCACGGCGCCAGCTCGACGCAGATCACCCATATCGTCACCCTGCTCAACGACCACACTGTATGCCGGGTGATCGAGCTGACCCTTGAAGAAATGGGCGATCCGGGCATTCCCTTCACCTGGCTGTGCTTCGGCAGCGAGGGCCGCCGCGAGCAGACCCTGCACACCGATCAGGACAACGGCATTCTCTTCGAGGCCGAAAGCGCCAGCGAGTCTGCTGCCATCCGCGAGCGCCTGCTGCCGATCGCCCGCGAGATCAACCAGCGCCTGGCGCAGTGCGGCTTCACCCTGTGCAAGGGCAATATCATGGCCGGCAACCCCGAGCTGTGCCTGTCGCGCGAGGAGTGGTCGCGGCGCTTCGCCGGCTTCGTCCTCGAAGCCACGCCGGAAAATCTGCTGGGCTCGACCATCTATTTCGACCTGCGCGCGATCTGGGGCCCGGACGAAGGCTGCGAACAGCTACGCGAGGAGCTGCTCGGACGCATCGCCAACAACAGCCTGTTCCAGCGCATGATGGCGGAGAACGCGCTGCGCCACCGCCCGCCGGTTGGACGCTTCCGCGACTTCGTGGTGGCCCGTTCGGGCGCCGACAAGGACACTCTCGACCTCAAGGTGCAGGGCCTGACGCCCTTCGTCGACGGCGCCCGTTTGCTCGCGTTGGCCAACGGCATCAGCGCGGTCGGCACCCTGGAGCGCCTGCGCGCGCTGATCACCAAGGGCGTGATCGAGGCCCTGGACGGCGCCGCCTATGAAGAGGCCTACCACTTCATTCAGCAGACGCGCATGCAGCAGCATCAACTGCAGGCACGCGACGAGCTGCCCTACTCCAATCGGGTCGATCCCGACCACCTCAACCACCTGGACCGGCGTATTCTGCGCGAGTCGTTCCGCCAGGCGCAGCGCCTGCAGAGCAGCCTGGCCATGAGGTATCAGCTATGAGTAAGTTCACCTGGTTCACCGGCCGCGGTCCGGCCCTGACCCAGCAGCAGTTGCAACGCCGCGAGGCCTTGAGCGCCCCGGCGGCGTTCGACGAACGTCCACTGCACCAGCAGCGTTTCGTCGTCCTCGATCTGGAAACCACCGGCCTGAACATGCGCCGCGATCAGGTCCTGGCCATCGGCGCGGTGGTAATCGACAACGGTGCCATCGACTTCGCCGAGCAGTTCGAATGCACCCTGCACCGCCCCGATCACCAGGCCAGCGCCAGCACCCTGATCCACGGCATCGCGCCCAGCGAAGTGGCCCGTGGCGTGGAACCGGCCGAGGCACTGCTGGATTTCATGGAGTTCGTTGGCAGCAGTCCGCTGCTGGCATTTCATGCCGAGTTCGACCAGCGCATGCTGGCTCGCGCGCTACGCCAGAGCCTGGGCTATCGCCTGCAGCACCGGTTCTTCGATGTCGCCGAAATCGCCCCGCTGCTGTGCCCACAATCGCGCATTCGCCAAGGCGGGCTCGATGAGTGGGTCGCCGAATTTGGCCTGCAGGTGCACCAGCGCCATAACGCCA
The DNA here is from genome assembly GCF_001941865.1 of Pseudomonas alcaliphila JAB1. Classification (NCBI taxonomy): domain Bacteria; kingdom Pseudomonadati; phylum Pseudomonadota; class Gammaproteobacteria; order Pseudomonadales; family Pseudomonadaceae; genus Ectopseudomonas; species Ectopseudomonas alcaliphila. Next base: position 4,757,153 of record NZ_CP016162.1, read on the forward strand.
GTGCCGATGCCCTGGTGACCGCTGAACTGGCGCTGATGCTGTTCAGCAAGGCGCGCCGTCAGGGCATCGACAGTCTTTGCGATCTGGAGCGCCAACTGGCCAGTCAACGCCGGCGTCAACACGCCATGTAAACAGACGCCACGTAGCTTATTCACAACTTCAAGGTGCGCACAGCGCACCCTACGGACTGGCCAGCCGGCGTCAGCAGGCCATATACAGCGCATCGCCCGCAAGCGGGCTCCTACGACGCAATGCCCCGTAGGAGCCGGCTTGCCGGCGATCCATCTTGGCCGTTCTACAGATCGCGCATCAGCAATCCATAATCCAACCCCACTTCCGCCGGCAACGGCAGGTACAGCACATGGCCGTCGCCCGGCGCCACCGACTGTGCCTGACCCTGTGCGTTCTGCAACTGCTCCAGAGTGAAACGCAGATTGCCTTGCGGGGTCATCAGCTCCAGCCCATCGCCCACGGCGAAACGGTTCTTCACCCGCACTTCGGCCAGTTCGCCACGGCGCTCGCCGGACAGCTCACCGACGAACTGCTGGCGCTCCGACACCGAGCTACCGCGCTCGTAATTCTGGTATTCGTCATGCACATGGCGACGCAGGAAGCCCTCGGTGTAACCACGATGCGCCAATGACTCAAGGCTCCCCAGCAGGCTCGGGTCGAAGGGTTTGCCGGCCAGCGCGTCATCGATGGCGCGGCGGTAGACCTGCGCAGTACGCGCCACGTAGAAATGGCTCTTGGTACGCCCCTCGATCTTCAGCGAGTGCACGCCCATGCGCAGCAGCCGCTCGACGTGCTGCACCGCGCGCAGGTCCTTGGAGTTCATGATGTAGGTGCCGTGCTCGTCCTCATAGGCGGCCATTTCCTCACCCGGCCGCCCAGCCTCTTCGAGCACGAAGGCCTGGGTGGTCGGCGCGCCCTGGCCGAGGGTCGGGTCGACCACACGGACGATTTCGCCTAGTTCGTTCTCGCTCGCGGGCGTGGCCTGGTATTGCCAGCGGCAGGCATTGGTGCAGGTGCCCTGGTTGGGATCGCGACGATTGATGTAGCCCGACAGCAGGCAGCGCCCGGAATAGGCCATGCACAGCGCGCCATGGACGAACACCTCCAGCTCCATGCCCGGAACCTGGCTGCGGATTTCCTCGATCTCCTCCAGCGCCAGCTCACGCGACAGGATCACCCGCGTCAGGCCCTGCTGGCGCCAGAACTCGACGCTGGCCCAGTTCACCGCATTGGCCTGCACCGAGAGATGAATCGGCATCTGTGGATAATGCTGACGCACCAGCATGATCAGGCCCGGGTCGGACATGATCAGCGCATCCGGCGTCATCTCGATCACCGGCGCCAGGTCCTTGAGGAAGGTCTTCAGCTTGGCGTTGTGCGGGGCGATGTTGACCACCACGTAGAACTGCTTGCCCTGGGCGTGCGCCTCAGCGATGCCGAGGGCCAGGTTGGCGTGGTCGAACTCGTTGTTGCGTACGCGCAGGCTGTAACGCGGCTGACCGGCATACACCGCATCGGCGCCGTAGGCGAAGGCGTAGCGCATGTTCTTCAGGGTGCCGGCTGGCGACAACAGTTCGGGGAAACGGGGCATGACCGCAAGCTCGAAAAATCAGGGGCTGGCGATTCTATGCAGGTGGCAGGCGTGGATATTGATCTGGGTCTATCGGGCGCGGAAAAGCGCCCAGGCCAGGCCCCGTCAGCGAAGGGGCGGTGCGCACGGCCTAGGCGGCCCCGCGACACCCTACGCAAGATCGCGGCTCCAGCTGCAGTTAAAGGCAGCCGCACGCCGCAGCACTCAGCGAAAAGACAGCACGCTAGCGACAGACCTGACGATAAAGTTCGTCGTCCTTGTCGATACGCTTGAGCTGGGCGAGCTGAGGCTGTTTCTTCTCGTCCAGCGGCAACAACTCGCCGGTTGCGCAATTGAGCAGATGGGCTCGGTGCGAAACGTGATCGATGTGCTGCTTCTCGAAGCGATAGAGCATGAACTCGGCCACCGGTGCGTCCGCTACCTGCTCGCGCACGACGCTCTTGCTGTCGAGCACGGTGAAGGCGGTGACCATCGGTACGAAGTAGCTCCACGGGCGCCAGAACACGTGGCCCGCTTCGGTCGCGACCACGACCGACTCTTTGGGCTGGCGCGCCTGCTGATGCTCGAACCAGGAATACTCGTAGAACACCTGATAACCCAGCATCCCCAGACCACCGAACAGCGGCACGATCCACTTTGGCAGTTTGTTACGCGTCAGTTTGCGCAGCAGCAGAGCGATACCGGCAGCGCCGAGCCCCGCCACCACGATGGCAAGCAAAGTCCACAACATATGGTTGTTCCCGAAAAAAGACGGGCCTCCAGTGGAGGCCCGTCTGTCAGACCCTGGACCATCGACAGATGGCGTCAGGCCAGGATTATGCTTAGTGGCTCAGCGCGGCACCAGCACCTTTGGGGGTACGTACGCTTTCCACCAGATCCTGGATTTCCTGCGGCGGTGCGGCGGTGACCTGCGATACGGCGTAAGCCACAGCGAAGTTGATCAGCGCACCGACGGTACCGAAGGAAGCCGGGGAGATACCCATGAACCACTGGTCCGGGGTGTTGGGCAGCATGTTGGTCTCCGGAATGAAGAACCAGCCCAGGTAGGTGAAGATGTACAGCAGGGTGATCACCAGGCCGGCGACCATACCGCAAATCGCACCCTTGTCGTTCATGCGCTTGGAGAAGATCCCCATCATCAGCACCGGGAACAGGGTCGCCGCGGCGATACCGAAGGCCAACGCCACCACCTGCGCAGCGAACCCTGGTGGATTCAAGCCCAAGTAGGTCGCCAGCAGAATCGCTGCAGCCATCGATAGCCGCGCTGCCATCATCTCGTTCTTCTCGCTGATCTTCGGATTGATCAAGGTCTTGATCAGGTCATGACTGATCGCCGAAGAAATTGCCAGCAACAAACCAGCCGCCGTCGACAGTGCCGCCGCAATGGCGCCCGCCGCGATCAGACCGACCACCCAGCCAGGCAGGTTGGCGATCTCCGGGTTGGCCAGAACCAGGATGTCGTTGTTCACGGTCAGCTCGTTACCGTTCCAGCCACGCTCCTGAGCGGTGGCGGTGAAAGCAGGTGCGGCATCGTTGTACATCTGGATGCGACCGTCGCCGTTCTTGTCTTCCCACTTGATCAGGCCGGTTTGCTCCCAGTTCTTGACCCACTCAGGACGCTCGTCATAGGCCAGCGCCGGAGCAGAAGCGCCTTCCGGATAGATGGTGGTCACCAGGTTCAGACGTGCCATCGAGGCAACGGCCGGAGCGGTGAGGTACAGCAGGGCGATGAAGATCAGGGTCCAGCCAGCGGACCAACGCGCATCAGCCACTTTCGGTACGGTGAAGAAGCGAATGATCACGTGCGGCAGACCGGCCGTACCGATCATCAGCGACATGGTGAACAGCACCATGTTCAGCTTGTTGTCGACATCGGCGGTGTAGGCAGCGAAGCCCAGCTCACGCACCACTTCATCGAGTTTCTGCAACAGCGGCACGCCGGACTCGACGTGGTCACCGAACAGGCCCAGCGGCGGGATCGGGTTACCGGTCAGCTGCAGGGAGATGAAGATCGCCGGGATGGTGTAGGCCACGATCAGTACCACGTACTGCGCGACCTGGGTGTAGGTGATGCCCTTCATGCCGCCGAATACGGCGTAGGCGAACACCACGGCCGCAGCGATCCAGATACCGGTGGAGTTGCTCACTTCGAGGAAGCGCGAGAAGGCAACGCCGGCACCGGCCATCTGACCGATCACGTAGGTCACGGAGATGATCACCAGGCAGATCACCGCAGTCAGGCGCGCGCCACGACTGTAGAAGCGATCACCGATGAAGTCCGGCACAGTGAACTTGCCGAACTTGCGCAGGTAGGGCGCCAGCAGCATCGCCAGCAGCACGTAGCCGCCGGTCCAGCCCATGAGGAAGGTGGAGTTGGCATAACCGCCGGCGGCAATCAGGCCCGCCATGGAGATGAAAGATGCAGCGGACATCCAGTCAGCGGCTGTCGCCATGCCGTTGGTGACCGGATGCACACCACCGCCAGCGACGTAGAACTCTTTGGTGGAGCCGGCACGCGCCCAGATGGCGATGCCGATGTAGAGCGCGAAGGACGCACCTACGAACAACATGTTGATGACGAATTGGCTCATGACCACTTACTCCTCGACGCCAAATTCTTTATCAAGTTTGTTCAGTCTCCACGCGTAGTGAAAAATGAGCCCGATAAAGAAGAGGATGGAGCCTTGCTGCGCGAACCAGAATCCGAGGTCGGAACCGCCGACGGAGATTCCCGCGACCATCGGGCGCAGAATCATGGCGAATCCGTAGGAAACCAGCGCCCAGATAACCAGGCTCCAGGTAATGAGCCGCACATTGGCCTTCCAATAGGCCGCAGCATTTGCTTGTTCAGAAGTCATAGACGCCTCCGGTTATTGTTATTCTGATGCAGCTTCAAACTAGCAGCAGGCCAGCACCTACCGACAGATAGACATTGGTATTAGCTGCATCGCAGAGCGCTTCTGGAACGCCTGGCCCTACCCCGGCGAGCCGCGCACGCTGCAGGCGGGGATTTCAGTCAGCCTGTAAGGGCGAGCGCCGAGTGAACGCTATTCACCTGGCTTGCCACCTCGTAGCCTGGATGCAATCCGGGGGTGATCTATTATGCCGCTCCCGGATTGCATCCAGGCCATGCGCAGCGCCTTCAGAGCGGGTCGGAAACCAATTCGATCGGCAGCAGATAATGCTCCTCGTCGTACTCGATGGGTAACTGGTAGCGATGCGTACTCTCTTCGACGCTCTGGCATTCGCCATCGACCAGCGCCATGCGTCGTTCTACGCGGGTGTCCTTGAGCCGCAGGTCGCGATAGCCTTGGTTACCAATACGCTCGGTGATGATGACCACCCCCTTGGTTTCGCTGAACTCTCCGGTGCAGTTGGTATCCCATTCGCCCCAGGACAAAGCGACCGGCAACTCCCCCAGCAGCGGTCGAAGGCGCTCGGCCGCCAGTTCATACAAATGCAGCTGCGTTTCACTGAAGGGATTAGCCCGCGAGCTGTTCTCACGCGAGATCCGCAGACCAAAAGCCAGATCATCTCCACGCAGGCGATAAGGCGCGGTATCAAAGGCCAACCTGGTCACGTAGATCGCATCCCAGTCCAATAGGTTAGGCTCGACCAGGCGCGCCACGAAGGCTTGTCTGGCGTTATCCAGCACCAGCACTTCCAGGTCCGCCTCGCCATGACTGTCGTGCTCTGCGCGCACCAGTGGCATCGCGATCAGGGTCAGCTCAGGCCGCGCTGGCCAGACCTTGCAAATACTCTGTTCGGCATCCACCCGATAACGCCCGCGTTCATCCTCGAGCACCTGACTGGCTGTATGACCCGGATGGGCCAACTCGATCCAGGCCGGCAACTGCTGCCGGCAATCATCGGCCTGCGCCAGGCTCGCCAGCAGCAAACCACCCAGGGCGATGATTAGTCTCTTGTTCATCCTTGAAGCACTCCCGTTCAACGAACCGCGAGTCTACGCGGCGGCCCGCCCACTGCCCATGACGCGCATCGCGAAACAACCAGGCGATGCGCAGCGCCAGCAGATGCCCGGCACGCGCCTCTTCGCGCAAACCGATATGTCCACTCATGCCCGGTACCACAGGCGCATGAAGCCCAGCGCCAGCAGCAGGCCGACCTGGCCCAGCGCCGCGCACAGCGACAGGAAGGAGCGCAACGTGCTGTTTTGCTCCGCGTCCTGAATACCGGTCAGCGCGCTCCAGAAGCCCTCCGGCAGTACCATCAGGCTAAGACTGGCCAGCGGTTTGCCGGTCAACAGCAGGCCGTCGATCAGGTTGAACCAGCCGCAGAACATCAGGCCGATCAGGATCATCACCGCCACCACCAGACCGAGGCCAAGGCAGGCGGAAAATTGCATGAGAAGACGCATGGGATTATCTCCAGAGAAGTGGCGCGGCGCAGGCCGCGCCAGCCACGATCAGGCTTGCGGAGCGCTGCGACCGACGCCGTACCAGTCCAGTTTGCGGGTCAGCACCATCACACTGCCGAGCACGCCGAACACCAGCAGCGAGCCCATCAGCAGGGCGTAGTCCTCGGCGTTGAGCAGGCCATAGAGCATGGCGTACAGCGCGGCCAGCAAGGCGCCAAAGCCCATGCCGCGCCGCCAACTGTGCAGCACGAAGCTGACGTAGAAGCCGATAAGGCCGACGCAGGCGCTGGCTGACAACGCATAGGCCAGGGCGAAGTCCAGATGCTCGGAGAGCGACAAGAGCAGCAGGTAGAACAGCGCCAGCGACAGGCCGACCAGTGCGTACTGCACAGGGTGTACGGCCAGGCGCTTGAGCACTTCGAAGAGGAAGAAGGTGGCGAAGGTCAGGGCGATGAACAGCAGCGCATATTTGATCGCACGGTCGGTCTTCAGGTACTGATCCACCGGGTCGACGAAACTCACCCCGAAGTTGCGGCCGAACAGATCCTGGCAACGGTCAGCGCCCACGCAGCCGCGCAATGCCTCTTCCAGGTTGGTGGCGAAGAAGCTGGTCTGCCACTCGGCGGTAAAACCCTTGGCGCTGATCTCGCGGCTGCTCGGCAGGTATTCGCCGACGAAGCTCGGGTGCGGCCAGTCGGAGGTCAAGTTGACCCGGCTATCACGCCCAACCGGCACTATCGAGAGCTGCTCGGTGCCCTGCAGCTTGAGGTCGAAGGCGAACTCCAGTGTCTGCCCACCCTGGGCATCCAGAGCCGGGAGCGGTGCATGCACCCCGGCGCCGAAGTTATCGTCAGCACTGCCCGGCGCGAAGCTCAGGGTCTGGCCATTGAGGCGCAGTTGCAGATCGTTGCTGATGCCGCGGATATCGCTGATGCCGACCGAGAGAAAGGGTTTCTCGAAGCGGTAGAAACCCAGATCGTCGCCCAGCCCCAGGCGCGCCGGCAGGCGGAACTGACCGCTGACCTGGCTGTCGCTGCGGTACAGGCGCGCTTCATAGATGCCACGGGCACGCAGCTCGGTACCGACCGTTCCTTCGAGCACGAAGCGCTCCGGCAGGAAGTACAGGCGACCACGACGCTGGCGCTCTTCGCTATAGCGCTCGCCGGTCTTTTCGTTGGTCTTCCACTCATGGGTGGTCTTGATATAGGGCAGCACCAGGATCGGCCCGGTGATCTGCTGGCGGTAGCTGGAGCTGCGGGCGATATCCTGCAGCACCTCATAACGCAGGCCTTGGCGCTCATCGACCAGGCCATCGATCATCAGCAGGGGAATCATCAACAGCAGAATCAGCAGGGCGATGGCGCCCAGCTTGAAGCCCAGGGAACGGGTCATGGTACGGCTCTCCGTAGCGAGTGAAGGTACGGCAGAGTCTGGGCAAGGGCGGTGGGAGGCGTATGGGGCGAGCGTGGAGATTGTGTGGAGAATGGGTGAAAGAGAAAGGGCGCCGATTCAGGGCGCCCTTTCTAACTGCAATGCGGCATAAGACTGCTCCCGCGTGATGGATATCCGGATCAGCTGATACGGCTGGCACCTACGCGGTCGGCACCATCTTCGGCTACGCGGTTCAGGCCCACGCGGTCTGCACCACCTTCAGCTACGCGGTTCAGGCCCACGCGGTCTGCACCACCTTCAGCTACGCGGTTCAGACCAACGCGGTCAGCGCCACCTTCTGCGACACGGTTCGGAGCAACGCGATCAGCACCATCTTCAGCTACGCGGAAACGCTCCAGAGTACGTTCGGCACCGCCTTCGGCTACACGATTCACGCCGACACGATCTGCGCCACCTTCAGCGACTACAGGGGCTGCGGACTGTTGAGCGTTGATCTGCGGCAGGGCGAAAGCACTGGCGGACAGAGCGGCGATGACGAGGCTGGCGAGGATTTGCTTTTTCATGTTCGTTCTCCTGAGAGGGGGTGAGTAACTGGCTACGGTTGCCATGTTACGCACGCCCCAGAACGGCAAAAGGCACATCTCGGGATAGTGACAATCGACGCCATCGATACCTGAAAAAGCGCTTATCGATCAGACAGATAGTTGCCACACGCAGTAGCACAACGCCGCCCTCGCCTTCCATCCACCTCAGTACTCCAGCCGGTGAACGGCACTAGCATCTGTATAAAAAACCAGTAAAACTTCGCAGCATGCTCAGCCTCGACGCTCCCGAACTCTATTACCTGGCCAATTTCCGCAAGGCCCTCGATTGGCTCGATACCCATCACCGTGACCTGATGGATGACGCCGAGCGCGCCTTCATAGCGGATTTTCTCCAGTTGCCACTGCCCGCCCAAGCGCTGCTGGTACGTCTGGTGATGCGCAAGGGCGTGCACTTTCGTGTCAGCAAACTGCGCTATGCCGAGATCGGCGACATCCCGACCGCTGCCGCTCCGCTGCTGGAACTGGGCTGGCTGATCGACTGCGCCGCGCTGAACTTCGACGAACTCGGCGCCCTGCTGCTCAAGGACGAACTGGCCGCGCATTTCGTAAGCGATCTACCGCGCGGCACCCTGAAAAAGAGCGAAGTGCTCGAGCACCTGCGTGAGCTGCATATCGAACCCCGCAGCCTGGTGGACTGGTGCCCAAATCTGGACGAGCGTCTGCTGAGCCTGGCCATCGGGCCGCTATGCGACCGCCTGCGCCTGATGTTCTTCGGCAACCTGGCGCAGGACTGGTCGGAGTTCGTTCTGGCCGACCTTGGCATTTTCCGCTACGAACAGGTGCCGATCACCCCAGGTTCGCGCGGTTTTCGCCACCGCCAGGATGTGAACGACTACCTGCACCTGCGCGCCTGCCGCGAGGCTTTCGAGGTCGGCATGACGGTCACCGAGGTGCTGCAGCACTTGGGCGATTTCTGCAGCGACAGCCCGCATATCGGCGAACGCCACCAGCGCCTGCTGCTGCAATTGGCGCAGCATCTGGAACGTGCCGGCGAGCTGGAATCGGCGCTGACGCTGTACCGCGACACCCGCGCGGTCGGCTCGCGGCAACGGCAGATCCGCGTGCTGGAGCGCCTGGGTCAGGATGCCGAAGCGCTGGTCCTGGCCGAGCAGGTGCTCAAAGCGCCGCACAACGCCGAAGAAGCGCAACTGGCCGAACGAGCCCGCACACGTCTGCGCAAACGCCTTGGCCTGCCGCCTGCGGCCAAGGTGGCGAAGCTGATCGAGGATCGCCTCGACCTGCGCCTGCCGCGCGCCGCCAGCGTCGAGCTGGCCGTGGCCATGCACCTGGCCGAACCCGACGCGCCGGTACATTACGTGGAGAACACGCTGATCTGTGGGCTGTTCGGCCTGCTTTGCTGGGAGGCGATCTTCGCCCCGCTGCCCGGCGCCTTCTTCCACCCCTTCCATACCGGCCCGGTGGATCTGCACCGCGCCGACTTCCACACCCGCCGCAGCGAGCTGTTCGCCGCCTGCCTGGCGCGCCTGGAGGACGGCAGTTACATCGATGCCATGCGCCGTACCCATGCCGAGAAATTCGGCATTCAGTCGCCCTTCGTGTTCTGGGAGCTGCTCGATACCGAACGCCTGGAACAGGCGCTGGCCTGCTTGCCACCGGCGCACCTGGCCGCCTGGTTCCGGCGCCTGCTCGCCGATATCCGCGAGAACCGCGCCGGCATGCCTGACCTGATCCAGTTCTGGCCGGCCGAGGGCCGCTACCGAATGATCGAGGTGAAAGGCCCCGGCGACCGCCTGCAGGACAACCAGAAACGCTGGCTGGCCTTCTGCGCCGAGCACGGCATGCCGGTCAGCGTGTGCTACGTGGAGTGGAGCGATTGAGCCTGCGTATCGCCGTGCGCGAGCTGTGCGAGTTCACCGCCAAGGAAGGTGACCTCGACCTGCGCTTCACCCCCTCGCCCACTGCGCAGGAAGGCATGGCCGGGCACGCCACGGTGGTGGCCCGGCGCGGCCCGAATTACGTGTCCGAGCTGCCACTGATCGGCCAGTTCGAGGGGCTGACGGTCAGTGGCCGCGCTGATGGCTTCGACCCCGAGTTTCGCCTGCTGGAAGAGATCAAGACCCATCGTGGCGACATCTCGCGCATCCCGGCCAACCACCGCCTGCTGCACTGGGCGCAGGTGAAGATCTACGGCTGGCTGCTATGCCAGGAGCTGGGCTTCGATGAACTGGATCTGGCGGTGGTGTACTTCAACGTCATGACTCAGCAGGAAACAGTGTTCCGCGAGCGCCATAGCGCCGCCTCACTGGGCGAGTTCTTCGCCCTGCACTGCCGCCGTTACATCGAATGGGCGCGGCAGGAGCAGGCGCACCAGCAAGCACGCAATCAGGCATTGGAAGCGCTGGAGTTCCCCTACGGCGAATTTCGCCATGGCCAACGGCAACTGGCAGAAGCCGTGTACCGCGCCGCACGCGACGGCCATTACCTGCTGGCGCAGGCCACCACCGGCATCGGCAAGACCCTCGGCACCTTGTTCCCGCAACTCAAGGCCATGCCCGGCCAGCAGCTCGACCGCCTGTTCTTCCTCAGTGCCAAGACGCCCGGCCGGCGCCTGGCGCTGGATGCCCTGCAACGCCTGCGCGAACCCGACACACCATTGCGCGTGCTGGAGCACGTGGCCCGTGACAAGGCCTGCGAACACCCGAGCAAGGCCTGCCATGGCGACTCCTGCCCACTCGCCAAAGGCTTCTACGACCGCCTGCCGGCTGCACGCAGCGCGGCGCTCAAGGAACGCTGGCTGAATCAGCAGGCCGTGCGCAATATCGCCATCGCCCACGGCGTGTGCCCCTACTACCTGAGCCAGGAGCTGTGCCGCTGGAGCGACGTGGTGGTGTGTGACTACAACTACTACTTCGACCTCGGCGCGCTGCTGCACAGCCTCACCCTGATCAACCAGTGGCGCGTCTGCCTGCTGGTGGACGAGGCGCACAACCTGGTGGAACGCGGGCGCGGCATGTACAGCGCCGAGCTGGATCAGGCGCGCTTCAAGGCCATGTGCCGCGACGCGCCGAAGCGACTGAAGAGCGTGCTGGAACGGGTCGACCGCCACTGGGATCAACTGCACCGCGAGCAGGAGGTGCCCTATCAGGTCTACCCGCTGGCGCCGGACTTGCTGCTCGCAGCCCTGGGCAAAGCCGTTAGCGCCATCACCGACCTGCTTACCGACCAGCCGGAAGGCAACGCTGGCGAACTGCTCAGCTTCTATCTGGATGCCATGCTGTTCTGCCGCCTGGCGGAAAGCTTCGGCCCGCATTCGCTGTTCGATATCAATCGCGACGAGGCGGGTAATGGTCGCAGCTACTCGACCTTGTGCATCCGCAATATCCTGCCGGCGCCCTTCCTCGGTCCGCGCTTCGAGGACGCCCACAGCGCCACGCTGTTCTCCGCCACCCTCAGCCCCAACCACTACTACCTCGACCTGCTCGGCCTGCCGGAAGAGACCCAGTGCCTGGACGTCGCCTCGCCGTTCAGCGCCGAGCAACTGCACGTGCAGGTGGTGCGTAACCTGTCCACCCGCTACCAGCATCGCGACGCCTCGCTCACGCCGATCTGCCAGTTGATGGCACGCCAGTACGCCGAACGCCCCGGCAACTACCTGGCCTTCTTCAGCAGCTATCAGTACCTGGAACAGGTACTGCAGGAGCTGCGCCGCGACCACCCGCAGATTCCCGTGTGGACGCAATCACGGCAGATGGACGAAGCGGCGCGCCAGGGCTTTATCGAGCGTTTCCAGATCGGCGGGCGCGGCATCGGCTTCGCCGTGCTCGGTGGAGTATTCGGCGAAGGGGTCGACCTGCCCGGCGAACGCCTGATCGGCGCCTTCGTCGCCACCCTCGGCCTGGCCCAGCTCAACCCGATCAACGAAGAAATCCGCCAGCGCATGGATGCCCTGTTCGGCAATGGCTACGACTACACCTACCTCTACCCCGGCTTGCAAAAGGTCGTGCAGGCCGCCGGCCGGGTGATCCGCACGCCCGAAGACCAAGGCGTGCTCTACCTGATCGACGACCGCTTCGCCCGCCCCGAAGTGCGCCGTCTGCTGCCGAGCTGGTGGCAGGTGGAACTGCTGCGTTTGCCGTTGAAGGCGCCATCGCTGGAAATATAAACAACCGAACGTCTGCCCCACCTCGGTGGGAAAGCTTCGTGCTGCCCACTTTAAAATTTATTTACCTAGTACTAAAAAACACTTATTCAATACTATGCGCAAGATCAACATAAGATATATAACGCCTCATATTGACATGAGACTCACGCCCCAAAAATTGCTCCAGAACATAGTTAGATAATGATGGAGCATCATCGGAATCCCGACTACGCCTCCTGACTTCCTCAGGATCAGCACTTAGCAAAGAAAAATAATTAACAGCCAGATCGTGAACATTTTCATTTCCATAGCCATAATATAAAGCCTTGCTTGGATACTTGGCCTTTATCGCTCTCCAATCTTCCACATCATTGCGTTCAATCACACGTCTATACAACTGCGGAGCCTCGTCTCTCAAGGCTATGAGATACATAGCAAAAAACAAATCTACCTGTTTCGGATAGAGCGACGACTGTACCGCACGCAGGTGTTTAAGACACTTCTCAAGCTCTCTTAACTTCATCCCAAACGTACTGGAAATAGCCAGCAAAATAATCTGAAATTTATCAAACCCCCAAACTCCAGCCAAAACAGAATTACTACTAGGAGATGCAACCCTCTGCCTCTCATCGTCCCACATTATCAAGCTTCTATCGACAGCTTCCGAGCACACAGGAATATCTAAATATTTTTCCGCGTCAAACTCCTGAGCCTTCACCCACCCTTCAGTCCTGGAGTAATCCAGCGAATACTCTGCGTCAAAAAAACGCTTAAGATATTTCCCGCCCTCGAAACCAGCCCCATAAACCGCGCCTACAGAATGCTGCAATTGCTCTAGATCGCACGCAATAACGAACTTGCAACCTTTAACATCAAAGAAGTGCTTAACTCTCTCCAGCAGCTCAATAGAGAATGTCGGCCTGCACCTATCAAGCTCGTCAATAAATATATAAAGCGGTCTAACTTCTACCGCAGCACATACAGCTTGTGCCTCAGCAGCCTCTTTAGCTAATGCAGAAAACTTAATCTTGAAGTCATCAACGATACGCATCGTCTGACCATTGCTCTGCAGCAGTGCTTCTAGTGCTTTCTCAGCCGCAGTTGGAAGAAGAGCATCATCGTCAGCTGATGCTTCACTCTCAGCTGCATCAACGTCTTCAGCAACGGTAGAAACATCAACACCGGTAACCTTCTTCAAAACTCCTTTTGCTATAGCTGGCGTCGCTGCCAAGATCGCTCTTGCGGCCTTGCTTCTAAAATCAGATAAAGCACTATCAACTTGAGCAGTCGGTATAAATTCTTTTAGCGCATCATGAATAGCCGCAGTCAGTGCAACGAATGCATCCCCAGCGTAGTCATGTTTCCACGCATTGAAATAGATGACAGCCCGCTCCTCCCGCAGTTCGCCATACCAGTTTTCAAGGAAGAATGTCTTGCCCGCGCCCCATGGCGCATTAACATTCAAGACATTGATCTCGACATTGGAATCGAGGTATTTAGTTAGAAACTTGGCTACGCCTCGCCTCTGCATCTTATCTTTGCTCCACGGAGCATCTTTATGAACGCTCATACTTCGCACCTAAAAAATATACGAACCACTTTTACCTCCAAGTTCCAGCTAATCTAAAAACCCAGCAATGAGATGACTTTCCAGTAACCACGCTGTGCACCTTCTTCTCACCGATAAAACGCGGCACATCACTGACCCTTAAAGCCCGGTGCATCTCTCGATCGATCAATATCTGGTAAGGAGGGTTAGCAAGTAGCGAGCGAAGCTGGGGAAGATTCAGCGCAAGCAACTCAGGGTTATGGGCGTGATTGATGGCATGCCCCTGTGCCAACAGGGCCTGGACTACCGTCCAGAAGGTTTGGAGCGACCGCGCACGCTCATCGCCCCTAGTTACAGAAGGCGTATAAAACTCAAGCGGCTCAAGCGCTGCCAATTCGGCAGGAAGCCGGCTCGAGAAGAATTGTAACTGTCGGTATAGTTCGACCTGTACGCGCTGATCGCGCGCTTTGCTCAATAGCTGTATTCGTTTATGGCGGCAGAGCAACAACGCATCTACTGCGCTTATCTCTTCAACCGCCAAAGGTGCTTTAGCCGAATCCGGAGTCCCCTCGGGAATAGGGTAATTTTGGTTAACAGCCATTGCGAACCGTCCATAGCCTTTATGGCACTAGGCTCCCAACCAAATAACCCAAGGTGTTTTCTGGGTCATTCAGAGTAAGGAACTTAGTCCATCTGTTCTCAGTGGGAACAGACTATGCCAGTCTTTTGCCATCAGCGACAACTGCCTCCAGCTCCGTGAAATGTTGTTCGAGCAAGTAGTCTGGGTTAAACGAAGCGATACCCAGAACAACAACCACTAATGGGGTTCGCGTTGCTCTACCCATCCTACGTCGCTCATCCCCCCGGCAATACCAGGCTCACTTCCACCCCACCTTCGACATTTCCGATGTGCAGTTCGCCGCCATGCAGCTCGGCCACTTCCTGCACGAAGTTGAGGCCCAGGCCGGTGCTCTTGCGGCCGCCGTTGGGGCGCGGCAGGGAGTAGAAGCGCTCGGTCAGGCGTGCCAGCGCGTAGCCGGGGATAGCTTCGCCCTGGTTGAAAAGACGCAACACGATACGCTCGTCCTGGCGTTCGGCGGCGATGCGGATGCGCCCGCCAGGCGGGGTGAAGTCCAGGGCGTTGTCCAGCAGATTGGCCAGTGCCTGGCGCAGCAGGAAGCGCTCGCCGCGCAGGCTGAGGCCTGCTGGCACAACCTGTTCGATCTGCAGGTTGGCGGCGGTGATACGCGCCTGTTGCGCTTGCAGCAGTTCGTCCACCAGTGCCGCCAGCGGCACCGCCACGCGTTCTTCCAGGCCCTGGCGTTGCTCCACCTGCGCCAGGTGCAGCAGGCGTTCGATCAGGTTCTGCAGGCGTGCGCTTTCCTGCTGGATATTGGCCACGAAACGCTGGCGCTGCTCGGCCGGCATGTCGCCGTCGAGCAGTTCGGCGGCGCCGCGGATGGCCGCCAGCGGGCTCTTCAGCTCGTGGGTCAGGGTGTGCACGTAGCGCTCGACGTAGGCCTTGCCTTCCAGCTCGGTGCGCATGCGCTCCACCGCCTTGGCCAGTTGCCCCAGTTCACCGCCGCGCACAGTGGGCATCTCGGCGCGTTGGCCCTCGCTGACGGCCTGGGCGTAGCGAGTGAGCTTGCCCAGTGCGGCGCTGAGCCACCAGGACAGCCCCGCGCCAATCAACAGGCCAAGGCCGATCAACCCGGCACCGAGCCAGCCAAGACGCGTTTGCGAGCGCTCGATATAGGGCTGCAGGGTGCGGTTGGGTTTGGCCACCGAGACCACGCCAATGATCTGCTCGCCATCCCTGATCGGTGCGGCGACGTACATCACCGAAGAGTCGGGATCGTCCGGCTCTTCACGGGTCGAGCGGGCGCCGTATTGGCCGCGCAGGGTCAACAGCACGTCGTTCCAGCGCGAATAATCCTGGCCGACCGCCAGGCCAGTGGAGTCGAGCAGGACGATGCCCTTGGCGTCGGTGACATAGATGCGGTGGTTGACCTCGGCCTTGGTCAGCCCCCAGATGCTGGCCTGCGGCTGGCGCCGGCCATAGGCTTCCAGCGCTTCGTGCAGACGGCCTTGGCCGAGGGTGCTTGACTTGACGTCGTCGCGCAGAATCTCGGCCAGCAGGTTGGCGGTGTCGACCAGGGTTTCCTCGGTGCTCTGGCGTACGCCGGGGCGAATCTCGTCCATCACCGTGCTCAGCACGAACCAGCCGGCCAGACCAACGAAGAGGAAGTAGACGAGGAAGATGCGCACGCCAAGTGGCATGACTCAGGCCTCCGGCTCGAAACTGTAGCCCAGGCCACGATGGGTCTGGATCGGCTCTTCGCTCGGAGCGATGGCGCGCAGTTTGGCCCGCACGCTCTTGATATGGCTGTCGATGTTGCGCTCGTAGCCGGCCTCGCTGGCCACGCCGAGGGCATCGAGCAATTGCTCGCGCGAATGAACCCGGCGTGGCTGTCCGAGCAGCGTGCGCAGCAGGCGAAATTCGTGGCGGGTAAGGCTCAGGGCCTGGCCATGGTAGTGGATGCGAAAGGCGGCATCGTCGATCTGAAAGGTGCTTGGCGCGCTGGCTGCTGGTGCTTCACGCGGCGCCACGCGCTTGAGGATGGCCTTGACCCTGGCAGCGACCTCACGCGGGCTGAAGGGTTTGACCACGTAGTCGTCGGCGCCGATTTCCAGGCCCACCACACGGTCGATCTCCTCGCTGCGTGCGGTGAGGAAGATCACCGGTAGTTCGGAGAAACGGCGCAGGCGCTTGCACACTTCGAAGCCGCTGATATCAGGCAGGCCGACATCGAGAATGGCCAGGTCGAACGTGCCGTTTTCCAGCAGTGTCAGCGCCTCGCCACCCAGGCTCGACCAGTGCGTGACGAAGCCTTCGGCCTGCAGGGCATAGACCAGCGTATCGGCAATCGCGGCTTCGTCTTCGACTATGAGTATCTGCGGCATCGGGCGTCCTGCACCTGTTAGGCAACGGCGGCAGACTGCCGGGGGCCGGATCATGCGTCAAGCGGGCGATAGCGTAGGACTGGGGCAGCCCGTCAGGGGTGGTTGGCGGGTTGCACCCGCCCTACGCGACAAGCGCCACTGTGACTGCGACTGCATGGATGCAGGAGGTAGAACGAAGCAGGATGCCAGAGTCGAAAGCGCCTCCCACGAGGTTTTCGCTCACCTGTAGCCCGGATGCAATCCGGGAAATCGTGCCATTCGTTCCCCGGATTGCATCCGGGCTACGCGCTCAGGGAATCTCACCGCGGATGTACTGCTCCAGCTGGCGGATCAGGTCGGCCTGTTCGGCAATGGTTTCCTTGACCAGGTCACCGATGGACAGCAGGCCAATCAGTTCGCCCTCGGCCAGCACCGGCAGGTGACGCAGGCGGCGCTCGGTCATCAGCTCCATGCAGTACTGCACGCTGTCACGCGGGCCGACGCTGATGACGTCGCTGGTCATGATTTCACTGATCTTGGTGTTGAGCAGCGAACGCTCGGCCAGCGCTACCTTGCGCACGTAGTCACGCTCGCTGACGATGCCTACCAGGCGCCCGCCGGAGAGCACCACCAGTGCCCCGACACCCTTTTCGGCCAGCACACGCAAACCGTCGAGCAGGGAATCCTCACGGTCGACGCTGTAAACGTAGGCATGGGCTTTATTGCGAAGAACTTCTGCGGCGGTTTTCATGCTGACGACTCCTTTTGTTGTTATCCGTTTTTAGCAGAGTTGGCCGCCGCGGTCAGCCTCACTCGAGGCTGAATCGTCCAGTATTCTGCGCCAGCCCTTCGCTGCCTCGGCGCAGTTGCTCGGCAGCGCTGCTCACGGCCTGGGCGCCATCGAGCAGTTGTCCGGCGGCCTTATCGACCTGCTGGATATTGCCACTGACCTCATCGGCGGTGGCCGCCTGCTGCTCGGCAGCCGTGGCGATCTGCGCCAGGCGGTCGCTGACACGCTGCACCGAGTCGACGATGTTCTGCAGTTCATCACCCATGGCCAGCACGCTGCCGATATCGCCGTCGGCCTGGCTGCAGGCTTCTTCCATCAGGGTGACCGACTGACCAACCACGCGCTGCAGGTTGTCCACGGTCTGGGCGATTTCCTGGGTCGAGTCCTGGGTGCGCTTGGACAGCGAGCGCACTTCGTCGGCGACCACGGCGAAGCCTCGACCGGCCTCGCCCGCGCGCGCCGCCTCGATGGCGGCATTGAGTGCCAGCAGGTTGGTCTGCTCGGCAATGCCCTTGATCACCTCGACCACGCGGTTGATCTGCTGGGTCTGATCACGCAGTTGCTGCAATGCTGCGGCGCTGTCGCCGAGACGGCTGCTTAGGTGGCGCATGCTGGCGCTGGTGCGTTCACTGCGCTGGTTGCTGCTCAACGCCACCTCGCGGGTCTGCTGCGCTTCCACCGCTGCCTGCTCGCAGCTTTGCGCCACGCTCTGCGCGGTGGCGGCCATCTGCGTCGCGGCGGTGGCGATCTGACTCATCTGCGCCTGCTGCTGCTCGACGGCGTCCAGCGCATCACGCGCCTGACCACCGAGCAGTTGCACCGTGCTGTCCAGTTGCTGGCTTTCGCGGTTGACGCCCTGCAGCGAGTCGCGCATCTGCTCGACCGCGGTATTCAGCGCCTGGGCGATGGCGGCCAGGTCGTCACGGCCGTTGACCTCCATGCGCACGCGCAGGTCGCCATCACGCAGACCACGCGCAGCTTCGATGATGTTGCTGGTACTGATGCGGATCGAGGCGTTCAGGCATATCAGTACGTACATCGCCAGCAGGGTCAGCACGATGAAGGCGCCGATCACCTCGATCATCGAGTGCAGCGCCTGCTGCCGGTAATGCCCGAGGCTGGCGCTGAACTGCTGATAGAGTGCTTGCTGCAGGCCCTGCAGCTGGCTCTCCAGCGCCTCGACGCGCTGAACGAACTGCTCGGGCGTGAGCGCCATGGGGCTGGCTTCGAACATGTCGCGGTCGATCTGGGTGAGGAAGTCGTCGAACGCCTTGAGCGAGGCGTCAAAGGGCGCACTCAGCTGGCGCATGGCCTGCGGCGCCTCGCGTGACAGGGTGATCTGCGCCTTGACCAGTTGCGCCCGCTGCTCGTCCAGGCTGCGGCGCAGGTCGCGGATCAGCACCCGGCTCTGCAGGGTGAAATGCTGCGAGACCACGGCGCCATGACCCTGAGCGGCGAAGGTGCCGAGCTGCTCGAGCAGACGCGGCATGATGTAGGTGATCTGCTCCATCATCAGGTAGGTGTCGAGGCGCGGATCGAGAATCAGGGTGCTGTCGGTCGCCACTTGCTCACGCAGGGCGATCAGCGACAGCAGTGCCTTCTGGTAGCGTTCCAGCGCGTCGGGCAGGGCCACCTTGGTCAGCCCTGCAGCTCGCAAGCCGTCGCGTTCGCCCTGCAGGGCCTGGAAATGCTGGCGCGCCTGATCGCTGATCAGGTCGCTCTGCAGCGGCTCGGCGGCCTGCTGCAAGGCCTCGTCGAGCTTGGCCTCGCGCTGCTGCAGCAGACCCTGCGCGGCATTCTCGGTGCCTTTCCAACGCGCCAGCAGGGTGCGCTGGGCAATCAGCTCATGCTGCACCTGCGCCATGCGCTCCAGCGCTTGCGCACCTTCCACCTCGAAGTCCACGGACTGCAGACGCGACAAGTAATCACCGCTGATGACCCACAACGCGTATCCGAGCGGAAGCGCGAACAACAGGAACACCAGCTGAAACTTGTGGGCAAAACTGAAACGCTGCAGCAGCCGTACACCCGGCTTGAGTACTCCCGTCATAGCGACACCTCAACGACCTAAAGGGCCTACAGGCCTGGCAAAGAATTGCATCTAGCAAAAAGCAGGCCCGACGCTAACGCCGATCAGATGAGGTTCCCAAAGTAGCCGTTGGTAGGAGCCCAGCCCCGGGGCGAAGCTTCTCGAGTCCGCTCCGCCTGGGTTCGCGGCGAGGCGCCGCGCCTACATGCGCGGTGCATTGAGGCTCAACTGAGTGGCGCTAGGTCCAACACCCCTGGGGGCAAGGAAGTCGATACAGGGCACTCTCGACGAGTGTAATGGCCAATGAGTATCAGCCTTTTCCGAAATGCGACAATTAACTCAGCATTGGGGACGATCGCGGGTGTAGCGCTCGGCCGGGTCCACGGCTGCACCAAGATCGCGCATGGCGCTGGCACCGATCAGTAGCGGATAGCTGAAAGTGCTGCGATCCGTCAGGTTGACTTCGATGGTGCGTTCCTCTTCGCCCAGGCAGATCGGCATCTCGATCACCGGACGCTGCGAGTAGGCGACTTCCTTGACCTCGGCGTCACTCTCTTCAGCGCGCTTCTTGATTTCGGCGATGCGCACCAGCGGGTGTTCGTAAACCGTATCCTCGGCGCCATCGACGGCCAGGCGGAAACGTACCCAGTCTTCGCCGTCGCGCTTGAAGGGTTCGATGTCCTTGGCCGATAGCGAGGCGGTCATTGCGCCGGTGTCCATCTTGGCCTTGAGGGTCTGGCCCAGAGCAGGGAGCTTGATCAGTTCGTAGCGGCCGTAAAGGTCCGGTTGTTCATCGGCCATGGTCGGCAGACTGATGGCGGCGGCCAGCAGGAGCAGAGCGTATTTCAAGGTCAGGTCCTCTCGTTTGCGGTGACCGAACCTACGACTGCCAGGCGCCTGCCGCGTTCCACCAGAAGCGTTACAACATGCTGCGTACAAGCGCAATTTTTAACCTGAGGTTTCCGCACGCCGCCAGGGAAACACTGAAAAAATCATCATGCCCGCGCAAGCGGGCATCCACAACATGCGACGCATCTGGGCTCATGCCTTCGCGGGAGTGACGACAGATGGTTTTTCAGAACAGCCTCAGCGGCCGCGCCCCTCCAGATCCATCCCACTCCACAACTCGTCGAGCCGCTCGAACCCCCACTCCTCGGCCGACTCACGCCCGACGATGCGGTCCTGATCGGTGATCTTGCTCAGATCGACGACGCTCTGTGGCAACGGCAAACGTGACTTGGCCGAGAAGAACACCTTGACCCTGGGCGCCAGCAACGCCTTGGGATTCTGCTCCATGACTACCGCCAGGCGTCCACTCTGCAAACGCACCAGCGCGCCGACCGGGTAGATGCCGACGGTCTTGACGAAGGCCTGGAACACCAGCTCGTCGAAATGCCCCTTCCACTCGGCCATCTTGCGGATCGACTCGGCCGGGTCCCAGCCCTGTTTGTAGGGACGGTTGGAGGTGATGGCATCGTACACGTCGCAGACCGCGCCCATTTTCGCCATCAGGCTGATCTGCTCGCCCTGCAGGCGGTGTGGATAACCGCTGCCATCGACCTTCTCGTGGTGATGCAGGCACACGTCGAGGACCAACGCACTGACCTGTGTGCTGGCGATCAGAATGCCGCCGCCCGCCTCCGGATGCTTGCGCACCTTGGCGAACTCGTTGTCGGTGAGCTTGCCGGGCTTGTCCAGCAACTCCTGCGGTACGGCCATCTTGCCGATATCGTGCAGCAAACCGGCCAGCCCGGCCTCGCGCACAGCCGCTTCGGGCAGGCCGAGCTGACGCGCCAGGGCGATCATCAGCGCACACACCGCGACCGAGTGCATGTAGGTGTATTCATTGCTGTGCTTGAGCCGCGCCAGGCTGATCAAGGCATTGGGGTGGCGCATCACCGACTCGGAAATTTCCTCGACCAGCGATTCGGCCTGCTCGAACTGCAGCGCCTGGCCCATGCGCGCATCGCAGAACATGTCCATCACCGCCTGCTTGGAGCGCGCGCAGAGCTTCACGGCCTGCTCCAGCTCCTGCTCCATCGACAGCGCCTTGACCTTGGGCGGCTCGATAGCGGCCAGTAACCGCGCCTCGGCTTCGCACTCGACCTCGGCTTCTGTGGCGGCCTTCACGCCAACGGCGACATCGCCGCCCTTGCCGACGTCGATCCACAATTCGGTGATCGCACTATCGCGAATACGAGCGAGGTCTTTTTCGGAATTGAGGACAAACTTGGACTTCCAGAAGGGATGATCCATCCAGGAGCCGCAGAACTCCTGGATGAACATTCCGACGCGTAGATCAGCGACGGCGATCCGTTTGAGCATGGTGCATACCGGCAGGTTGAAGCGCCTTCCGTGGGCGGGATGTCCCGTGGTGACGATCATTGGCTTATAGACGCTGATCTGGCAATAGGCCAGCGGGGGAGCTTTGAGCAAAATGCCGTGCTTGCATAAGATGGCCGCTCACTGCCCGCCATGGAGTCGACATGCGCCCTCTGCTGACCGGCCTCGCCAACATCGTCCTGCTGCTCGCCAACACCCTGATCCTGATCGGCCCGTTACTGCTGATCGCCCTCGCCAAGCTCGTCTTGCCCGGACAAAGCGCCCGCGACACCTGTTCGCGCGGGGTGATGTGGGTGGCCGAATTCTGGGCGGAGAACTGCAAACGCATCTTCGCCCTGCTGACGCCGACACACTGGGACATCCGCGGCAACGCCGAGCTGCGCAGAGACCGCTCCTACCTGGTGATCAGCAATCACCAGTCCTGGGTCGACATTCCCGCCCTGGTGCAGGCCTTCAACCGCAGGACGCCCTACTTCAAGTTCTTCCTCAAGCAGCAACTGATCTGGGTGCCCTTTCTCGGCCTGGCCTTCTGGGCGCTCGATTACCCCTTCATGAAGCGTTACTCCAAGGCCTTCCTGGAAAAGAACCCGCACATGAAGGGCAAGGATCTGGAGATCACCAAGGCCGCCTGCGAGAAGTTCAAGCGCCTGCCGGTGACCGTGGTCAACTATCTCGAAGGCACCCGCTTCACTGCGGCCAAGCAGGCCCAGCAGCAGTCGCCCTACCGCTACCTGCTCAAGCCCAAGGCCGGCGGCGTGGCGTTCGTCCTCGCGACGCTGGGTGAACAGATCGACGCCGTGCTGGACGTGACGCTGGTGTATCCCGGCAAGCAGGTGCCGGGGTTCTGGGCCCTGCTCAGCGGCCAGGTGCCGAAGGTGATCATGGATATTCAGACACTCGAACTCGACCCGGCGCTGTACCAGGGCGATTACGAGAACGACCCGGCTTTCCGCCTGCAGGTGCAGGACTGGGTTTCGGACCTGTGGCTGGCCAAGGACAAACGCATCGAGCAGTTGCGCAGCGAGGACCACGACTGACTGTCGGCACCGCACCGGGCGTCGTTCGGATTTCCGAATACGCTCGCACGCAATGGTCGGAAGAGCGAACGAACAACGCTTGAAGACAACCTGAAGTTAAAAATTTAATTCATATAAATCAAATAGTTAACAAATTATCGAAGCCCTCGAAAGCGCTGGCACACAACCTGCTCAAGTCACTGCAGGAATGCACTAGACCTTCCATGAGCAAAGTGGCGTACCGCGCCATCACAACAACAACATCGAGGATTCGATTCATGCGTACCTTCCACCGTGTACTGAGCGTGGCCATTGCCGCCGCCGTCCTTTCCACCCCGGTGACCGCTGCGGAACTGACCGGCACCCTGAAGAAGATCAAGGACAGCGGCACCATCACCCTGGGCCATCGCGACTCGTCCATTCCCTTCTCCTACTTCGGCGACAACTCGCGCCAGCCGATCGGCTACTCCCATGACCTGCAACTGAAGGTGGTCGAGGCGATCAAGCAGGAGCTGGGCATGCCGGACCTGAAGGTACGCTACAACCTGGTCACTTCGCAGACCCGCATCCCGCTGGTGCAGAACGGCACCGTCGACCTGGAGTGCGGCTCCACCACCAACAACATCGAGCGTCAGCAGCAGGTCGACTTCTCCGTCGGCATCTTCGAGGTGGGCACCCGCCTGCTGGCCAAGAAGACCAGCGGCATCAACGATTTCGAAGACCTCAAGGGCAAGAACGTGGTGACCACCGCCGGTACCACGTCCGAGCGCCTGATCAAGTCGATGAATGCCGAGAAGAAGATGGGCATGAACGTGATTTCCGCCAAGGATCACGGCGAGTCCTTCCTGATGCTCGAATCCAACCGCGCCGTCGCCTTCATGATGGACGACGCCCTGCTCGCCGGCGAAATGGCCAAGGCCAAGAAGCCGGACGACTGGGCCGTGGTCGGTACCCCGCAGTCCTTCGAAATCTACGGCTGCATGGTGCGCAAGGGTGATGCCGGCTTCAAGCAGGTGGTCGACAAGGCCATCAGCGACACCTTCGCCTCCGGCGAGATCAACGACATCTACACCAAGTGGTTCCAGCAGCCCGTCCCACCGAAGGGCCTGAACCTGAATTTCCCCATGAGCGACGAGCTGAAGAAGCTGATCGCCAACCCGACCGACAAATCTGCAGAACAGATCTGACGGTAAACCTGCGCCAGCTTCACAAGAGCTAGCACAGCACCGTAGGGCGGGTGCAACCCGCCAACCCGATCGTCCACGACGACTCTGGCGGGTTGCACCCGCCCTACGGTTCTTTCTCCTGATGGATAAGGGGCACAGCCGCCACCCGCGGCTGGGGCACGCTGCTGCGCGCTCGGCCCCTCCAACCCAAGCTTTAGCCACACGGGGGTCACCCGCATGAATTACAACTGGGACTGGGGTATCTACTTCAAGTCCACCGGCATCGGCAGCGAAACCTACCTGGACTGGTTCATCACCGGCCTGGGCTGGACCATCGCCATCGCCCTGGCTGGCTGGATCATCGCCCTGGCGCTGGGCTCGCTGCTCGGCGTGATGCGTACCCTGCCGAACCGCTGGCTGTCCGGCCTGGCCACCGCCTACGTGGAAATCTTCCGCAACGTGCCGCTGCTGGTGCAGCTGTTCCTCTGGTACTTCCTGGTGCCGGACCTGCTGCCCGAGCCGCTGGAGATGTGGTTCAAGCAGGATCTCAACCCGGCCACCTCAGCCTATCTCTCGGTGGTGGTGTGCCTCGGCCTGTTCACCGCCGCGCGGGTCTGCGAACAGGTACGCACTGGTATCGAGGCGCTGCCCAAGGGGCAGACTGCCGCCGCTTACGCCATGGGTTTCCGCCTGCCGCAGATCTACCGCAACGTGCTGCTGCCGCAGGCGTTTCGCATCATCATTCCGCCGCTCACCAGCGAGTTCCTGAACATCTTCAAGAACTCCTCGGTGGCCTCGTTGATCGGCCTGATGGAGCTGCTGGCGCAGACCAAGCAGACCGCCGAATTCAGCGCCAACCTGTTCGAGGCCTTCACCCTGGCCACGCTGATCTACTTCACCCTGAACATGAGCCTGATGATGATCATGCGCATGATCGAGAAGAAGGTTGCCGTGCCCGGCCTGATCTCCGTAGGGGGTAAATGATGGATTTCAGCGAAATCATCCCCGCCCTGCCGGGCCTGTGGGACGGCATGGCGATGACCCTGCAACTGATGGCCCTGGGCATCATCGGCGGGGTGGTACTGGGCACTCTGCTGGCCCTGATGCGCCTGTCGCACAGCAAGTTGCTGGCGAACATTGCCGCCACCTACGTCAACTACTTCCGCTCGATCCCTTTGCTGCTGGTGATCACCTGGTTCTACTTCGCGGTACCGTTCATCCTGCGCTGGATCACCGGCGAAGACACCCCGATCGGTGCGTTCAGCTCGTGCCTGGTGGCCTTCGTGATGTTCGAGGCGGCCTACTTCTGCGAGATCGTGCGCGCCGGTATCCAGGCCATTCCCAAGGGCCAGATGGGTGCCTCCCAGGCGCTCGGCATGAGCTACGGCCAGAGCATGCGCCTGATCATCCTGCCGCAGGCCTTCCGCAAGATGACGCCGCTGCTGCTGCAGCAGAGCATCATCCTCTTTCAGGACACCTCGCTGGTGTACACCGTGGGCCTGATGGACTTCCTCAACGCCGCACGCTCGCGTGGCGACATCATCGGCCAGCCCCATGAGTTCCTGATCTTCGCCGGCCTGGTCTACTTCACCATCAGCTTCGCCGCCTCGCGCCTGGTCAAGCTCCTGCAAAAAAGGTTAGCCGTATGATTTCCATCCAGAACGTCAACAAGTGGTACGGGGACTTCCAGGTGCTGACCGATTGCAGCACCGAGGTGAAGAAGGGCGAAGTGGTTGTGGTGTGCGGGCCGTCCGGCTCGGGCAAGTCGACACTGATCAAGTGCGTCAACGCGCTGGAGCCGTTCCAGAAGGGTGACATCAACGTCGACGGCACCTCCATCGCCGACAAGAAGACCAACCTGCCCAAGCTACGCTCGCGCGTCGGCATGGTGTTCCAGCATTTCGAGCTGTTCCCGCACCTGACCATCACCGAGAACCTGACCATCGCGCAGATCAAGGTGCTCGGCCGCAGCAAGGAGGAAGCCACCAAGAAGGGGCTGGCCCTGCTCGATCGTGTCGGTCTGGCTGCCCATGCGCACAAGCATCCTGGTCAGCTCTCCGGTGGCCAGCAACAGCGCGTGGCCATTGCCCGTGCCCTGGCCATGGACCCGGTGGTGATGTTGTTCGACGAGCCGACCTCGGCGCTCGACCCGGAGATGGTCAACGAGGTGCTGGATGTGATGGTGCAACTGGCCCAGGAAGGCATGACCATGATGTGCGTGACCCACGAGATGGGCTTCGCACGCAAGGTCGCCGACCGGGTGATCTTCATGGACGCTGGGCAGATCGTCGAGGATTGCCCCAAGGAGGAGTTCTTCGGCGACATCAACGCCCGCTCCGAACGCGCCCAGCAGTTCCTGGCGAAGATCCTTCAGCACTGACCTGTCGCGCCTGACGTAGCCCGGATGCAATCCGGGCTACACATCCACATATCTGGCCAGTCTGGGGAGGACTGTGATGCAATGCCTGCCCGCCCCTTCTCGCGCCGATCTGACCGTGAAACCGCGCCTGCTCCGTCACCTGTCGCTGATTCTGCTGTTCCTGCTGCTGGTGCTCGGCTGCGGCTACGCCGCCTATCACATCAGCGACCGTGCCGGCATTCGTGCGCTGGCCGAGAACGGTGAGCGTCAGCTGGAGCTCAACGCCCGCGCGGTGGAAAGCGAAATCACCAAGTACACCTACCTGCCCAGCCTGCTGGAGCTGGAGGGCAACGTCTCGCGCCTGCTGCTGGCGCCCACGGCCTATCGCCGCCACCACGTCAACATGTACCTGCAGGGTCTCAACGAACGTAGCGGCAGCCTGGCCATCTACGTACTCGACCCGGACGGCCGGGTGATCGCCACCAGCAACTGGGACGAGGCCGACAGCTACCTCGGCGAGGACCTGTCGTTTCGCGCCTACTACCAGGACGCCATCGAGGGCCGCCCCGGGCGCTTCTACGGCATCGGCAGCACCACGGGCGAAGCCGGCTATTACCTGGCCCACGGCCTGCGCGAGGGCAAGCGCATCATCGGTGTGGCCGTGGTCAAGGTGCGCCTCGACGCTCTCGAAGAGCGCTGGCAACGCGCCCTGCTGGAAGCCTACGTCAGCGACGAGAACGGCATCATCATCCTCGCCAGTGATCCGATGGTGCGCCTGAAATCCGTGCGCCCGCTCGACGACGCCACCAAGGAGCGCCTGGCGCGCAGCCTGCAATACCACTGGGCAGCGCTGGAAGAACTGCAGCTGTTCAACCGCTCGCCCGTGGACGAAGGTATCGAACAGGTCAGCTTCGCCACTGCCGGCACGCCCGCCAACTACCTGCTGCAAACGCGCCGCCTGGAAGACACGCCCTGGCACCTGACCCTGCTCAGCCCCTTGCAGGAGCAACGCAGCGCGGCCATGAGCCACGCCATGCTGGCCGCTGCGGCGGCAGCGCTGCTGGCCTTTCTGCTGATCGCCTGGAACGAGCGGCGCAAGGTCATCGCCACCCGCCTGGCCGCCCGCGAGGCGCTGCAGGCGGCCAACGATGAGCTGGAACGCAAGATCGCCGAGCGCACCGCCGACCTGCAGGCCAGCAACCAGCGCCTGCAGGCCGAGGTACGCGAGCGCCAGCAGGCCGAGACCACCCTGCGCCTGGCCCAGGACGAGCTGGTGCAGGCTGGCAAGCTGGCGGTGATCGGGCAGATGTCCACCAGCATCGCCCACGAACTGAACCAGCCGCTGGCGGCACTGCGCACCCTGTCCGCCAATGCCGTGCGCTTCCTCCAGCGCGGCGCGCTGGATGTGGCCAGCAGCAATCTGCAGAACATCGCCGAACTGGTCGACCGCATGGGCAAGATCACCGCCAGCCTGCGCGCCTTCGCCCGCCGCACCGGCGACAGCGGCGAGGCCTCGCTGCAGCAGGCAGTGGATGCAGCGGTGTTGCTCCTGCACCCGCGCCTGCAGCGCACCAGCCTGAGCATCCACCGCGAGTTCACGGAAACCCGCCTGGCCATCGAGCAGATTCGCCTGGAACAGATTCTGGTCAATCTGATCAGCAACGCCCTCGACGCCATGCGCGAGCAGGTCGACCGCCAGCTGTGGCTGAGCGGCACGGCCGATGCCGACGGCTACCAACTGGAAGTACGAGACAATGGCCCCGGCATTGCCCCGGAAACCCGCGCGCACCTGTTCGAGCCGTTCTTCACCACCAAGCCCGGCGAACAGGGCCTCGGCCTCGGCCTGACCCTATCGGCCAGCCTCGCTGCGGCCGCGGGTGGCAGCCTCAGCGTGCGCCACCCGGACGAAGGCGGTACCGCCTTCGTGCTCACCCTGCCCTACCCACGAGAGCCGCAAGCATGAGCGACAGCCTCACCGTCCTGATCGTCGAAGACGATCCCCATGTGCTGCTCGGCTGCCAGCAGGCCCTGGCGCTGGAAGACATCCCCAGCATCGGCGTCAGCAGCGCCGAAGAAGCGCTGGCGCAGGTCGATGCGGACTTCGCCGGCATCGTCGTCAGCGACATCCGCTTGCCCGGCCTCGATGGTCTGGCGCTGCTCACCCGCCTCAAGCAGCGCGACGCAAGCCTGCCGGTGGTGCTGATCACCGGCCACGGCGATATCGGCATGGCGGTCAGCGCGATGCGCGACGGCGCCTATGACTTCGTGGAAAAACCTTTCTCCCCCGAACGCCTGGTAGACGTCGCCCGCCGCGCTCTGGAGCAGCGCAGCCTGGCCCGCGAGGTCAGCGCCCTGCGCCGCCAACTGGCCGGGCGCCAGGCGCTGGAGCAGCGCATCATCGGTCGTTCGCCAGCCATGCAGCAGTTGCGCGAACTGATCGCCAACGTCGCGGACACCAACGCCAACGTGCTGATCGAGGGCGAAACCGGTACCGGCAAGGAGCTGATCGCCCGCTGCCTGCACGATTTCAGTCGACGCCAGCATAAGCAGTTCGTCGCGCTCAATTGCGGCGGCCTGCCGGAAAGCCTGTTCGAGAGCGAGATCTTCGGCCACGAGGCGCATGCCTTCACCGGCGCCGGCAAACGCCGCATCGGCAAGATCGAACACGCCGACGGCGGCAGCCTGTTCCTCGACGAGATCGAGAGCATGCCGATCAACCTGCAGATCAAGCTGCTGCGCGTGTTGCAGGAGCACAGCCTGGAGCGGCTTGGCTCGAACCAGTCGATCACGGTCGACTGCCGGGTGATCGCCGCAACCAAGGCGGATCTCGGCGAGCTGGGCAAGCGCGGCGAATTTCGCAGCGACCTGTATTACCGCCTCAACGTGGTGACTCTGGAGCTGCCACCGTTGCGTGAACGCCGCGAGGACAT
This sequence comes from Pseudomonas alcaliphila JAB1, assembly GCF_001941865.1. Lineage (NCBI taxonomy): Bacteria > Pseudomonadati > Pseudomonadota > Gammaproteobacteria > Pseudomonadales > Pseudomonadaceae > Ectopseudomonas > Ectopseudomonas alcaliphila. The sequence goes on from NZ_CP016162.1 coordinate 4,786,358, forward strand.
CGCCCTGCTGTTCGAACACTTCCTGCAACTGGCGGCGCTGCGCTTCGACCGCGGCGTGCCGGAGCTGGATCGACACACCCTGGCGGCGCTGACCGCCCACGACTGGCCCGGCAACGTGCGCGAACTGCGTAACGTTGCCGAGCGCTTCGCCCTCGGCCTGCCTGTGTTCAAGAAAAGCGGCCAGACCGACAGCAACGCGCTGGGCTTCAACGAAGCCGTGGAGGCCTTCGAACGCAACCTGCTGGGTGCGGCCCTGGAGCGCCACGCCGGCAACCTCAGCCAGGCGGCGCAGGCACTCGGCCTGGCCAAGACCACGCTGTTCGACAAGGTGAAGAAGTACGGGCTGTAACCACTGCTCCCGCGTTAGGAGCGGCTTCAGCCGCGAAAAAGGCGAACCCGGAATGGCCTCATACCAAACAAAAAGGGAGCCCGCAGGCTCCCGAAAGACGACGCCAACAACTGCGCCTTTGCCGTGAAAGGTAGCGGCCTGGGACTAAGCCCAGGTCACGCCGCACTGAAGGTCTTGTGCGGGTCGATGACGAATTTCTTCGGCACGCCAGCATCGAACTCGCCGTAACCACGCGGCGCATCGTCCAGGCTGATCACCTGCACACCGACCACTTCGGCGATGTTGATGCGATCCCACATGATGGCCTGCATCAGCGCGCGGTTGTACTTCATCACCGGCGTCTGGCCGGTGTGGAAACTGTGCGACTTGGCCCAGCCGAGGCCGAAGCGAATGCTCAAGGAGCCGATCTTCGCCGCGGCATCCACCGCGCCCGGATCTTCGGTGACGTAGAGACCGGGAATGCCGATCTTGCCGGCTACCCGCACGACCCCCATCAGCGAGTTGAGGACCGTGGCCGGCGCCTCCTGCTGGGCACCGGCATGGCCGTGGCCACGGGCTTCGAAGCCCACGGCGTCGACCGCGCAATCCACTTCCGGCTCGCCCAGCAGATCGGCGATCTGTTCATGCAACGGCGTGTCCTTGGACAGGTCGGCGATTTCGAATCCCTGTGCCTTGGCATGGGCCAGACGCGTTGGGTTGACGTCACCGACGATCACCACCGCAGCACCGAGCAGGCGCGCCGAGGCGGCAGCGGCCAAACCGACCGGACCCGCGCCAGCGATATACACCGTGCTGCCCGGTCCGACACCGGCAGTGACCGCACCGTGATAGCCGGTGGGCAGGATGTCGGACAGGCAGGTCAGGTCGCGGATCTTCTCCATCGCCTTGTCGCGATCCGGCAGCTTGAGCAGGTTGAAGTCGGCGTAGGGCACCAGCACGTACTCGGCCTGGCCGCCGGTCCAGTCGCCCATGTCGACGTAGCCGTAGGCGCCGCCGGCACGCGCCGGGTTGACGGTCAGGCAGACGCCGGTGTGCTGTTCCTTGCAGGAGCGGCAGCGACCACAGGCGACGTTGAAGGGCACGGAAACCAGGTCGCCGATCTGCAAACGCTCGACGTCGCGGCCCTTCTCTATCACCTCGCCAGTGATCTCATGGCCCAGCACCAGGCCGACCTGCGCGGTGGTACGGCCACGCACCATGTGCTGGTCGGAGCCGCAGATATTGGTGGAAACGACTTTGAGGATGACCCCGTGCTCGATCTTCTTGCCGCGCGGGTCCTGCATTTTCGGGTAGTCGATCTTCTGTACTTCGACCTTGCCCGTACCGAGATAAACCACACCACGATTACCAGACATGCGTAACTCTCCTTTCTTGTTGTGGACACAAGACGCGACCGACTGGCCACGCTGCCTTGCACTGGAGCTTGTTGCGTCTGTTGCCGGAAACCGCCATTGAAACTTGGCAGGGCGGGTTCCGTAGGGTGCGCTATGCGCACCGATGTTCTTGCATTGACTGCCGGTGCGCGCGCACCGAATAGCGACCGTAGGGTAGGCCGGGCGGCGTTCCGCTTTAGCCCACCGAAAAGACCTGTGGGCTGAAGCCCACCCTACGCGGCTGCAATTGCCCTCAAGCGTTGAGCACCACCGTGCGGTTGGCGTTGAGGAACACCCGACGCTCGATGTGGTAGCCGACGGCGCGGGCCAGGGTCAGGCATTCGATGTCGCGGCCCTTGGCGATCAGGTCCTCGGGGTAGTGCGCGTGATCCACCGCCTCCACGCCCTGGGCGATGATCGGCCCCTCGTCGAGGTCGTTGTTGATGTAGTGCGCCGTGGCACCGACCAGCTTGACGCCCTTCTGGTAGGCCTGGTGATAAGGCTTGGCGCCTTTGAAGCCAGGCAGCAGCGAGTGGTGAATATTGATCGCCCAACCGTCCAACTTGCGACACAGCTCGGGCGACAGCACCTGCATGTAGCGGGCGAGCACCACCAGCTCCGCGCCGGTGTCCTCGATCACCTGCAGCACCTTGCGCTCCTGCGCCGGCTTGTCGGCCGGATCGAGCGGGAAATGGTGGTAGGGAATGCCGTGCCAGCGCGCCAGCGGTTCCAGATCCGGGTGGTTGGACACCACTGCCACCACGTCCATGGCCAGTTGGCCGATACGCTGGCGATACAGCAAGTCATGCAGGCAGTGGTCAGCCTTGGACACCATCAACACCACCTTGGCGCGGTAGCCCGGCGGGGTCAGCTCGACCTGCATGTCGAAGGGTGCCAGACGCTCGGCCACACCAGCACGGAAGGCGGCTTCATCGAAGTCCTGCGGCTGACGGAACTCGACACGGATGAAAAAGCGCGAGGACAACCGATCATCGAAGCTGTGGTGCTCAGTGACGTAGCAGCGCTGTTCGAAGAGAAAACGCGTCACCGCGTCCACGGTGCCAAGCACGCTCGGGCAATGGGCGGTGAGAATCCAGGTGTCGGGGGTGCGGCTCATAATAGACTCCATTGCTGTTCACCCCTCTCCCTTGGGAGAGGGGCCGGGGGTGAGGGCTATCCGACACAACGCGGTCTGCCTTTCCCCTCACCCCAACCCTCTCCCGGAGGGAGAGGGGGCTGTCCGCGTATACCTCAGGTTCAGCTTCAGGCCTCGACCGCCAACCCATACTCGGCGCTGGCATCCTGCAGCCACAGCCAGAAGTAGTCGGCGAAGCTGCGACGGATCACCAGCTCCCAGGTCTCCTCGCCGGTATGGCGAATCACCAGCTGCGACTTGGCGAACACGGTGCCCACCGCCTTGCCCACCGGGAAGTTGCTCGGGTGCACGTCGTAGCTGCTGGACTTCATCAGCAGCTCGCGCACCTGCGGCCCGGACAGCTCCAGCAGGGTCTGCCCGCCGCTGACGTTGACCACCGAGAAGTGCTGACCGTCCAGCGCCGCACGCAGTTTGCGCTCGACCTCGAACTCGCTGCCGCCGGGCACGATCAGCAGCCACTCGTCCGGGCCCAGCCACTGCAGTGAGGTGTCGCCGTCGGCGACCAGGGTCAGCGCCACCGGCAGCTCCAGGCCCAGGGCCTTGTGCACGCCGCCAGAGAAGGCGGTGTCGCGGGCGTCGCCACGGATCACCAGGTGACCGCGCAGCTTCTTCTCGCGCAGGGTGATGCCGGCGTTCTGGCGGCCCTTGCCGACCAGTTCGTGCAGGCCGGCATGGTGCAGCGGTGACTGCCCGGCGATGTCGGCGGGACGTTGTTGGTAGACGTTGACGTTAGACATTCTGGCGATCCCCTTTCGGGTCATAGAACACGGAGCTGCAGATTTCGGCTTCGATCAGGCTGCCATCGGCCAGCGGCGCGAACACGCGCTCGCCCATGCGCTTTAGGCCGCCCTTGACCACCGCCATGGCGAAGCTGTAACCCATCGCCGCGCTCATGTAGCTGGAGGTGACGTGGCCGACCATCTGCATCGGGATGGACTGTTTCGGGTCGAAAACCAACTGCGCGCCTTCCGGCAGCACCTGGTTCGGGTTGACCGGTTTCAGCCCCACAAGCTGCTTGCGGTCTTCGCGCAGGCAGTCATCGCGGTTCATGCCGCGCTTGCCGATCCAGGAGAAAGGCTTGGTACGGCCAACGCACCAGCCCATGTTGAGGTCGTCCGGGGTCACCGAGGCATCGGTGTCCTGGCCGACGATGATGAAGCCCTTCTCCGCACGCAACACGTGCATGGTCTCGGTGCCGTAAGGCGTCAGGTCGAACTCCTTGCCGGCTTCGATGATCTGCTCCCACACCCCCAGGGCGTAGTCGGCCTGCACGTTGACCTCGTAGCTCAGCTCACCGGTGAAGGAAATGCGGAACACCCGCGCCGGCACACCGCCGACCAGGCCTTCCTTCCAGCTCATGAACGGGAAGGCGTCCTTGTCCAGGTCGATGTCGGTGACCTTGGCCAGCAGCTTGCGGCTGTTGGGGCCGGACAGGGTCATGGTCGCCCAGTGGTCGGTGACCGAGGTGAAGTACACCTTCAGCTCCGGCCATTCGGTCTGGTGGTAGATCTCCAGCCATTCCATCACCCGCGCGGCGCCGCCGGTGGTGGTGGTCATGACGAAATGGTTGTCGGCCAGGCAGGCGGTGACACCGTCGTCGAAGACCATGCCGTCTTCCTTGCACATCAGGCCGTAGCGCGCCTTGCCCACGTCCAGCTTGGTCCAGGCGTTGGTGTAGACGCGGTTGAGGAACTCGCGCGCATCCGGGCCTTGAATGTCGATCTTGCCCAGGGTCGAGGCATCGAGGATGCCCACGCTGTTGCGCACGGCCAGGCATTCACGAGCCACGGCGGCGTGCAGATCCTCGCCATTTTTCGGGAAGTACCAGGGACGCTTCCACTGGCCAACGTCCTCGAACTCGGCGCCGTTCTTCACATGCCAGGCCTGCATCGCGGTATAGCGCTTGGCATCGAACAGCTCACCACAATGACGACCTGCCACGGCGCCGAAAGTCACCGGCGTGTAGTTCGGGCGGAACATGGTGGTGCCCATCTGCACGATGCTGATGCCCATCGAACGCGCGGCGATGGCCAGACCGTTGATATTGCCCAGCTTGCCCTGGTCGGTGCCGAAGCCCAGTGCGGTGTAACGTTTGACGTGCTCGACCGACTCGAAGCCTTCACGCGTCGCCAGCTCGATGCCGGCCGCGGTGACGTCGTTCTGCAGGTCGACGAACTGCTTCGGCGCACGCGCGGTGGACTTGTCGTGCGGCACCTGGAACAGCGCCAGCATCGGCTCTTCCTGACGCACCTCGGCCTGTGGCAGGCTGCCACTGACGGCCTTGTAGCCGGTATCGGCAGCCGCCTTGGCGCCCGCCTCAAAGCCATTGGCAAGCACGTCGCCGAGGGCGAACACGCCATTCACCGCACCGGCGTCGATGCGCTGCTGGATGCCGTTGCCCGGCCCCGGCACGAAACCGAGGATGTCCTCGCGCCATTCGGGGCGACCACCCAGGTGCGACGCCAGGTGCACCACCGGGCTGTAGCCACCGGAGCTGACGATCAGGTCGCAGTCGAGCACTTCACCAGGGCTGGTGACCTTGTGTGCCTTGGCATCGATGGCGCAGATACGCGCACCGGTCACGCGCTTGCTGCCACGTGCCTCGACCACTGCGCTGCCGGTGAGGATGCGCACGCCACGCGCACGCGCTTCCTCGACCCAGCTGCCGCGCGGGTTGCTGCGGGCATCGGCGACAGCCACCACCTTGCGCCCGGCATCGAGCCAGTCGAGCACCACGCGGTAGGCATAATCGTTGTTGGTCGACAGCACCAGTTCCTGCCCAGGCGCCACGCCGTAACGACGCACGTAGGTGGACACGGCGCCGGCCAGCATGTTGCCGGGCACATCGTTATTGGCGTACACCAGCGGCCGCTCATGGGCGCCGCTGGCCAATACCACGCGCTTGGCGCGGACGCGGTGCATACGCTGGCGAGCCTGGCCCATCGGCGCTGTTTCACCGAGGTGATCGGTCAGGCGCTGGTGGATGGTGAGGAAGTTGTGGTCGTGGTAGCCGTTGACCGTGGCGCGTGGCAGCAGGGTCACTTCCGGCATTTTCTGCAGCTCGGCGATGGCCTGCGCCACCCAGTCGGCGGCGGGCTTGCCGTCGAGGGTTTCGCGAGTGTCGAGCAGGCTGCCGCCGAACTCTTCCTGCTCATCGGCAAGAATCACCCGCGCGCCGCTACGGCCAGCCGCCAGCGCGGCGGCGAGACCGGCAGGGCCGGCGCCGACGATCAGCACGTCGCAGTGCTGGTTGAGCTGGTCGTAGATATCCGGGTCGACTTCGGTGGGCGAGCGACCCAGGCCTGCGGCCTTGCGGATGTACTTCTCGTAGGTCATCCACAGGTTCTGCGGATACATGAAGGTCTTGTAGTAGAAACCGGGCGGCATCATGCCGCCGCCGACCTTGCCGAGGATGCCCATCAGGTCGGTGTTGACGCTCGGCCAGCCGTTGGTGCTGTTGGCCACCAGACCGCTGTACAGCGCCTGCTGGGTGGCGCGCACGTTGGGGATCTGCGCCGCCTCGGTGGAGCCGATCTGCAGCACGGCATTGGGCTCTTCACTACCGGCTGCGACGATGCCGCGTGGGCGCGAGTACTTGAAGCTGCGGCCGACGATGTCGACGCCGTTGGCCAGCAGCGCGGCGGCCAGGCTGTCGCCGGCGAAGCCCTGATAGGTCTGGCCATTGAAGGTGAAGCTCAGCGCCTGGCTGCGGTCGATGCGACCGCCCTTGGCAAGACGATTGACCTGACTCATGCCGTTACTCCTTCTGCCACGACTTGCTTGTCGGGGGCCCCGGCTGCGGTGACCGAAGGCTTCTCGCCGACCTTGTAGGTCTCGAGAATCTCGTAGGTCACGGTGTGGCGGGTGACATTGAAATACTTGCGGCAACCGGCCGCATGCACCCACAGCTCGTGGTGGATACCACGCGGGTTGTCGCGGAAGAACATGTACTCGCCCCACTCTGCATCGCTGCAGGCATCGGGATCGAGCGGGCGAGCGATGTGCGCCTGGCCCTTGGCGTGGAATTCCTCTTCGGAGCGCAGTTCGCCACAGTAAGGGCAGAAGATGTGCAGCATGGTGGAGCCTCCGCTTGCTTTACTCCCCTCTCCCGCTTGCGGGAGAGGGGCTGGGGGAGAGGGCTGCTCTATGCACGCCATCCCCCGAGTCAGTTACTGGGAGCTGCAGTGCCGAACTCAGCACCCTCTCCCGCCCTTCGGGCACCCTCTCCCGCAAGCGGGAGAGGGTCATCAGCTTTGCGCTACGCGCGCTTTTAGTGAGCCACGGCAGCGGCGCCGTGCTCGTCGATCAGTGCACCAGTGTGGAAACGATCGATGGAGAACGGCTTGGCCAGCGGGTGCATCTCACCCTTGGCCAGGCTGGCGGCGAATACGTGACCCGAACCCGGCGTGGCCTTGAAGCCACCAGTCCCCCAACCGCAGTTGAAGAACAGGTTGTCCACCGGGGTCTTGGAGATGATCGGGCAGGCATCGGGGCTGGTATCGACGATGCCGCCCCACTGACGGTTCATGCGCACCCGCGAGAGCACCGGGAACATCTCGACGATGGCCTGCAGGGTGTGTTCGATGGTGTGGTAGGAGCCGCGCTGGCCGTAGCCGTTGTAGCCGTCGATACCGGCGCCGATGACCAGGTCGCCCTTGTCCGACTGACTGATGTAACCGTGCACGGCGTTGGACATGATCACGCTGTCGATGATCGGTTTGATCGGCTCGGATACCAGCGCCTGCAGCGGGTGGGATTCCAGCGGCAGGCGGAAGCCAGCGAGCCCCGCAATATGCCCGGAATTACCGGCAGTGACCACACCGACGCGCCTGGCACCGATGAAGCCTTTATTGGTCTCCACACCGATCACCGCACCGTTCTGCTTGCGGAAACCGGTCACCTCGGTGTTCTGGATCAGGTCGACACCCAGGGCATCAGCGGCACGCGCGTAGCCCCAGGCCACGGCGTCATGACGGGCGACGCCACCGCGACGCTGCACGGTGGAGCCCATCACCGGATAACGGGTGTTCTTGCTGCAGTCGAGGTAGGGAATCTCCTCGGCCACCTGCTTGGCATCCAGCAGTTCGCCATCCACGCCATTGAGGCGGTTGGCGCTGACACGACGCTCGGCGTCACGCATGTCCTGCAGGGTGTGACAGAGGTTGTAGACACCACGCTGGGAGAACATGACGTTGTAGTTGATGTCCTGCGACAGCCCTTCCCACAGCTTCATGGCGTGTTCGTAGAGCTGCGCGGACTCATCCCACAGGTAGTTGGAACGCACGATGGTGGTGTTGCGCGCGGTGTTGCCGCCGCCGAGCCAACCTTTCTCGACCACGGCGACGTTCTTCACGCCAAATTCCTTGGCCAGGTAATAGGCCGTGGCCAGGCCGTGGCCGCCACCGCCGACGATGACCACGTCGTACACCGGCTTGGGCGTCGGGTTGCGCCACATGCGCTGCCAGTTCTCATGGTGGCTGAACGAGTGCTTGAACAGGCCGAAGCCGGAATAACGTTGCATGAAGATGCTCCTTGAATCTGTTCTCGAACGCCTAACCTGTAGGAGCCAGCTTGCTGGCGATCCATTAAAACGAGCTCGGCTGGATCGCCAGCAAGCTGGCTCCTACAACAGAGCAGAAGGCTTTAGCGGTATACGGGGTAGTCCGCGCACAGCCCTGCGACCAGCTTGGCCACCTGCGCCTCGACATCGGCATCGCCGAGGTGATCGAGGATGTCGCAGATCCAGCCGGCCAGCGCCTGGCACTGAGCGACCTTGAAGCCACGGGTGGTCACCGCCGGCGTGCCGATACGGATGCCAGAAGTCACGAACGGCGATTGTGGGTCGTTGGGTACGGCGTTCTTGTTCACGGTGATGCCGGCGCGACCGAGGGCGGCGTCGGCTTCCTTGCCGGTCAGGCCCTGCTTGATCAGGCTGAGCAGGAACAGGTGATTGTCGGTGCCGCCGGACACCACCTCGTAACCGCGCTCGATGAACACCTTGGCCATGGCCTGGGCGTTGTCGATGACCTGCTGCTGGTAGGCCTTGAACTCCGGCTCCATGGCTTCCTTGAAGCACACCGCCTTGGCCGCGATCACGTGCATCAGCGGGCCACCCTGGGCGCCCGGAAAGACTGCGGAATTGAGTTTCTTCTCGATCTCTTCGTTGGCCTTGGCCAGGATCAGGCCGCCGCGCGGGCCGCGCAGGGTCTTGTGCGTAGTGGTGGTGACCACGTCGGCAAAGGGAATCGGGTTCGGGTACAGGCCCGCAGCGACCAGGCCCGCCACGTGCGCCATATCGACGAACAGCAGCGCGCCGACCTTGTCGGCGATGGCGCGAAAGCGCGGGAAGTCGAGGGTCTTGGAGTAGGCGGAGAAGCCGGCGACGATGATCTTCGGCTGGTGCTCCACGGCCAGGCGCTCGACCTCGTCGTAGTCGATCAGCCCGGTGGCAGTGTCCAGGCCGTACTGCACGGCGTTGTACAGCTTGCCCGAGGACGACACCTTGGCGCCGTGGGTCAGGTGGCCGCCGTGAGCCAGGCTCATGCCGAGGATGGTGTCGCCGGCATTGAGCAGCGCCAGGTACACGGCGCTGTTGGCCGAGGAACCGGAGTGCGGCTGGACGTTGGCGTAATCGGCGCCGAACAGCGCCTTGGCGCGGTCGATGGCCAGTTGCTCGACCTTGTCGACGTACTCGCAACCGCCGTAGTAGCGCTTGCCCGGATAACCTTCGGCGTACTTGTTGGTCAGGCCGCTGCCCTGCGCTTCCATCACCCGCTGGCTGCAGTAGTTCTCCGAGGCGATCAGCTCGATGTGCTCTTCCTGACGGCGTTCTTCCTGATCGATCGCCGCGAGCAACTCGTCGTCGTAACCCTGAATCTGATCCTGCTTGCTGAACATCTCGACTCTCCTGCAGCGCCTATGGGCGGCGGTCTTGGACGGGCGGGCCAGCAAGGCCCTGTGCAGCGATGGTAGGGCCGCCCCTGCCCCCTCAAATGCCTGCCAACGCCGCGAGAGCATTCGTTTGCGACATGGCCTTGTCGCAATCAGGCGCGTCGCGGGTGCACCCCTGGTTTGCACACAAATCACGGGGATCAAGCTGTGGATAAACCGTGCATACCGCGCGTCGCCCCAGCAGTTGCAAGGGTTTCCTGGCAGCGGTCATTTCCTGATCGATATCAAGCAGTTAACAATCCAGACCATGCACAGAAGCGGTGGACTAGCCTGTGGAAAAGCTGTCAGCAGATGGCTGCCGGCCTTGCCAGCGCTGCCCATCAGGGCGCTGTTCGATATCCATACACGCACGCAGACTCCCTGGCTTATCCACCAGCGACATGAACGAGAGTCAGGGATCGGTTGGGGATATGCACAGAAGATGTGGATGAAACTGTGCATAGGCTGTTCGACGAGGGCGCGCGCCCAGAGCTGCCGCGGCCTGCCTGGATACGGCTAAAAATCGAACAGGATCAAAGAGATAGATCAGGCTTGTGCACAAATACTGTGGGCGGCGCTGTGCATGGCCTGTGGAAACCTGGCGCCAGGCCAGAGCCCATGGGGCTCCGGCGCCAGCGCCTGCTATTTGCTCAACGACGCCTTACGGCTTGAGCTTGCCAGCACAGCTGCTGGAGGCATTCACCAGACGCTGCTGCATGGCAGGGTCAGGTGGGGACTGGCGGCTGATTTCCTGCAATTCAGCTTCACTGAATTCCTGGCTGACCTTGGTCGCAGCGCAGTCGCAATAAGCGCGCAATTGTGGCTCCTCGTAGCCTGCCGGTGCGCCAGCGATGCACTGCTGAACGAACTCGGTCTTGGCATTATCCGACCACTCGGCGGCGGAAACGGGCAGCGCCACGGCCAGCGGCAGGGCAAGGGCGAGCAGGTGACGATAAGTCATGGGAAACTCCTTCTCTTGATTGCGGAGAGCGGATCGACTGCCGCCCTCTGGTAAGTGTGAACCCCGCTGCAAGCCCCAAGTTCCATCTGCGAGCCGAACGGTTGGCCACGAACCGACCCGGCAGTACGCTTCAGCGCAACAACTCGTCGCCGCGACGGACGCCTGACCGCCAGTCGCAGGTTAAAGTGAGCGCTTTGTCGGCAGACCCGCCGGCAGGTTTTTCAGAAGGAACGCGCCAATGCCCGACAATGCCCAGCAATTCGCCAGCGACAACTACTCCGGCATCTGTCCCGAAGCCTGGGCCGCCATGGCCGAGGCCAACCAGGGCCACCAGCGCGCCTATGGCGATGACGAATGGACGGCGCGCGCCGCCGACCACTTCCGCCGCCTGTTCGAAACCGATTGCGAGGTGTTCTTCGCCTTCAACGGCACCGCCGCCAACTCCCTGGCCCTAGCCTCGCTGTGCCAGAGCTACCACAGCGTGATCTGCTCGGAGACCGCCCACGTCGAGACCGACGAGTGCGGCGCGCCGGAGTTCTTTTCCAACGGCTCCAAACTGCTGCTGGCCAAGACCGAGAATGGCAAGCTGACCCCGCAGGCGATCCGCGAAATCGCCCTCAAGCGTCAGGACATCCACTATCCGAAACCGCGCGTGGTCACCCTCACCCAGGCCACCGAAGTCGGAACCGTGTACCGCCCGGAAGAAGTCCGCGCCATCAGCCAGACCTGCAAGGAGCTGAATCTCAACCTGCACATGGACGGCGCGCGCTTCTCCAACGCCTGCGCCTTTCTTGGCTGCAGCCCGGCGGAGCTGACCTGGAAGGCTGGCGTGGACGTGCTGTGCTTCGGCGGCACCAAGAACGGCATGGCGGTAGGTGAAGCCATCGTCTTCTTCAACAAGGATCTGGCCGAAGACTTCGACTATCGCTGCAAGCAGGCCGGCCAGTTGGCCTCGAAGATGCGCTACCTGTCCGCGCCCTGGGTCGGCATCCTGCAGGATGATGCCTGGCTCAAATATGCCAACCACGCCAACCGCTGCGCGCAGCTCCTGGCCACACTGGTCGAGGACGTGCCCGGTGTCAGCCTGATGTTCCCGGTGGAGGCCAACGGCGTGTTCCTGCAACTGTCGGAGCCGGCCATCGCCGCCCTCACCGCGCGCGGCTGGCGCTTCTACACCTTCATCGGCGCCGGCGGCGCGCGTTTCATGTGCAGCTGGGATACCGACGAAGCCCGCGTGCGCCAGCTGGCCGCGGATATCCGTGAAGTGATGAGCGCCTGAAACGCCATAAGTCCCACGAGTGGGGCTTATGGCTAAGTAGCCCGGATGCAATCCGGGGAGGTCAATCAATCGCCCCGGATTTCATCCGGGCTACAAATCTTCATGGCGATCAATAGTCGATCGCCACATCCCCTTTCGGCACACTGCAGCATGACAGGATGTAGCCCTCGGCGACGTCCTCGTCGGTGATCCCGCCGTTGTGCTCCATCTCCACTTCGCCCGCTGTCTTCATTACCTTGCAGGTGCCGCAGATGCCCATGCCACAGGCCTTGGGAATATGCAGGCCGAGTTTGGCGGCGGCGGCGTGCACGGTTTCGCCGGGCACCACACGAATGCTCTTGCCAGTGCTGGTGAACTCTACCTGGTGCAGGTCGGCCAGCGGCACATCCGGCGCATCGGCCGCCTCGGCAGCCAGCTCCTTGACCTCGGCGCGAATCTCCGGCGGCGTCGGGCCGAAGGCCTCCTCGTGGTAGCGATTCATGTCGTAGCCAGCCACCTCGAGCAGGCGCTTGATGGCGCTCATGTAAGGTGTGGGGCCGCAGCAGAAGATCTCGCGATCAAGATAATCCGGAGCGATGAGCTCCAGCATCGGCTTGTTCAGGTAACCACGATAACCCGCCCAGGCTTCACCCAGACCGTGCTTCTCGCAGATAACGTGCAGGCTGAAGTTATTGATACGCGCCGCCATGTGCTCCAGCTCGCGCTGGTAGATGATGTCCTTCGGCGAACGAGCGCTGTGCACGAAGACCATGTCGACATTGGCGTTGGTGTCGTAGAACCAGCGCACCATCGACATCACCGGCGTGATGCCGACACCACCGGAAAGAAACAGCGCCTTGTCGGTGGGGAAATCGATGGCATTGAACAGGCCGACCGGCCCATGCACTGGCACCTCGTCGCCTTCCTTGAGGTTGTCGTGCAGCCAGTTCGAGACCTTGCCGCCCGGCACCCGCTTGATGGTGATGGAGAAGCTGTAAGGCACCGAAGGCGAACTGGAGATGGTGTAGGAACGCATGATCGGCTGGCCGTCGATCTCCAGCTCCAGGGTGACGAACTGCCCGGGCTTGAAGAAGAACAGCACCGGCTGATCAGCCATGAAGCAGAAGGTGCGCACATCCCAGGTTTCCTGGATCACCTTGACGCAACGCACCAGATGGCGACCGTTGGTCCAGGTCTGCGTCGTAACCGGATTAAGGAAGGCGTTGGTGGTCATGAACGGCTCTCCACGCGGCCGGATATCGGCCTATATGCGGCGGATTGTGCGAAAGGCTGCCGGTCGTCATTTATCCACCAGCGACATCCGCATGCTTATCGCGACCTGCCCGATAGCACGGGGCCTGGCGCGTCGGAAACAAATCTGGCCATGTCGCCCATGGATAAGGTTTTACCTGTTGCCGGCTCCACACTCCGCTCACCAAGCATGCACGCCCATTGCAGGCAGCAGCGAACGGCCGAGACCTTGCGGCACATACCGTATCAGCCACTATTTCCGGCAGGCGCGAGGCGCCCGCCAATGAGGAGCCACCATGGACTGCACCCAAAACCTGAGCCTGGGCGACCCGCTGGAGCCCGTGCGCAAGGCCACCGCACAGATGCTGAACGAACGCGACCACAGCTTCTCGCTGCCGCAGCCGTTCTACAGCGACGAACGCCTGTTCCAGGTCGACATGCAGGAGATCTTCCACAAGGAATGGCTGATCGCCGGCATGACCTGCGAAATCCCGACCAAGGGCAACTTCCTCACCCTGCAGATCGGCGATAACCCGATTCTGGTCATTCGCGGCGCCGAAGGGCAGATCCATGCCTTCCACAACGTCTGCCGTCACCGTGGCTCGCGCCTGTGTGTCTCGGAAAAGGGCAAGGTCGCCAAGCTGGTATGCCCTTACCACCAGTGGACCTACGAGCTGGACGGTCGCCTGTTGTTCGCCGGTACCGAAATGGGCGCCGACTTCGACCTCAAGGACTACAGCCTGAAACCGGTGCAGTGCAAGACCGCTGGCGGCTACATCTTCATCTCCCTGGCGGAAAACCCGCCGGCCATCGACGAGTTCCTCGCCACCCTGGCGCATTACATGGAACCCTATGACATGGAGAACACCAAGGTGGCCGTGCAGACCACCCTGATGGAAAAGGCCAACTGGAAGCTGGTGCTCGAGAACAACCGCGAGTGCTACCACTGCAATGGTTCGCACCCGGAACTGCTCAACACCCTGCTGGAATGGGATGACGTCACCGATCCGCGCGCCAGCCAGGCGTTCAAGGATCAGGTCGCCGAATGCACCACCCGCTGGGACAAGGACAAGATCCCCTACGCCCACGCCAGCTTCGGCCTGCGCAACCGCATCGTGCGCATGCCTCTGCTCAAGGGCACCGTATCCATGACCATGGACGGCAAGCCCGGCTGCAAGAAACTCATGGGCCGCATCACCGACCCTGACCTGGGCTCCATGCGCATCCTGCACCTGCCGCATTCATGGAACCACTGCATGGGCGACCACCTGATCGTCTTCACCGTGTGGCCGATCAGCGCGCAGCAAACCATGGTCACCACCAAGTGGCTGGTGCACAAGGACGCCGTCGAAGGCGTCGACTATAACGTCGCCCGCCTGCGCCAGGTATGGGACGCCACCAATGACCAGGATCGCCGCCTGGCCGAGGAAAACCAGCGCGGCATCAACTCCACCGCCTATCAGCCAGGCCCGTACTCCAAGACCTACGAGTTCGGCGTGATCAACTTCATCGACTGGTACAGCGAGCGCCTGCTCAACAACCTCGGCGACACCCCGGCGCAATCGCTGCGCCAGGTCGCGGGCGAGTAATGACGCTCAGCCTGCTGCTGTTGATCGGGCTGGCAGCCTACGGCCTGCTGGCCTGTCGCCCCACCGGGCAGTGAAGAAAGCCCCGCCGCTCATCGAAGCGCCGGGGCTTTTTCATGACCGTTGCTGCCGCAGGGAGGCAGCAAGAATTCCCTCGCGACATGGCCACTCGCCACTCAAGTTGTGTCAGATTGTTCCGAAACAATAACGGGGCTGTCGCAGGGCGGCCAGACACTTCTCTGGATGGAACTGACTTCATGCTGTCGCCGCGCTCCCTGAGCTTGCAGACGAAAATCCTGCTGGCTTTCACCCTGGTCAACCTGATCAGCATTGCCGCCTTCATTAGCTACGCCCAGTACATGAAGTCCCTGGATATTCGCGAGCAAATGGACAACCGCCTGCGCGCAGCGGCCCATACGGTACCGCGCCTGCTCGGCAATGACTATCTGGAACGCGCCCGCACCACCGACGGCCTGCGAGACGGCGAGTACATGGCACAGGTACGCAACCTGGGCCAGTACGTGCAGGACGTCGACCTGAAGTTCGCCTACACCATGATGGTCGACGCTTCCGGCAAGGTGTTCTATCTGTCCGATGCTGCCAGCGCGCAGGAACTCGCTGGCGGTATCTACGGCGAGCATCTGGAGGAGTACGCCGACGCCAGCCCGGCAGTGATCCTGGCAGCACGCAGTGGCCAGGCGCAGTTCGATGAATACACCGACAGCTACGGCACCTTCCGCTCGATCTTTCTGCCGATGCGTACTGCCAGCGGCCAGCCCTATGTAGTGGGCGTGGACGTCACACTCACCAGCCTCGAGCAAGCCATCACCGACAGCCTGCACAGCCTGCTGCTGATCGGCGCAGGGACGCTGGCTGTCGGCTTGCTGCTGTCCTGGCTGGCCACGCAGATGCTGGTACGGGCGATTCGCCACATGACCGGCCAGCTCAACCAGATCGCGCAGAACCGCGACCTGTCGCGCCCGCTGACGGTGACCAGCAACGACGAACTCGGCCAGATGGGCACGCATCTATCCGGCCTGCTGCAGGATCTGCGGCAAACGCTATCCGGCGCATTAGGCATGGCCGACAGCAACCAACAACTGGCCGACACCTTCCTGCATCGCGCCGACGACATCACCCAGCAGATCCAGCAGGCCGCCCAGCAACTGGCCGATGTCGATCAACACGGCCATTCAATCTAGCAGGCCGCAGGCGAATCCTCCAGCCATGCCGGCGCGGTGCGACAGAATCTGGAGCGCACCAGTACCGAACTGAGCCGCGCCCACCAGGAGCTGCAGAAGCTGATCGCCGACGTGCACGGCAGCACCAACTCCAACATCGAGCTGGCCGGCGACCTCGACCGCCTCAGCCAGGAAGCGCAGCAGATCGGCCAGGTGCTGCAGATGATCGCCGGCATTTCCGAGCAGACCAATCTGCTGGCCCTCAACGCGGCCATCGAAGCCGCTCGTGCAGGGGAGGCCGGCAGAGGCTTCGCCGTGGTCGCCGATGAAGTACGCAAACTGGCCAGCCAGACCCAGAGCGTACTGGCCGACGCACACAAGGTGATCGATCAGGTCACCGGCGCCATCCGCCAGATCGCCCAACGCATGGGCAGCACCGCCGAGCGCTCACGCGTCCTGGCTGGCAACGCCGACGAAGCCCTGGATGCCCTCGACACCCTGGTGCGGCAGATGGCCGAAGTGAACCTCAACGTCGAACAGGCGCTGACCAGCAGCGCCCACATCCAACACGCCGTGGCCGACATGTCCGGGCGCCTGGGCGAGATGCGCAGCGCCTTCGAACACACCCGCCAGGACGTCGACGCGATCAACGACTCCGCCGCCGAACTGGGCAACACCGCACGCAACCTGAAAAGCGGGCTGGGCGTATTCAGAACCTGATTCGCCGCGACGAGCCTCGCCTCGCAAAAACGCCCGTCTCCATGCGCGACACAAGCTGTCGCGCATCCTCGGCAGAATCCGTCCATCGCCAACCGATCCTCCATTGCGCAGATCAACCCGGAGTGAGACTCCGCGCACAGGGCACTAGCACATAGCCATCAATCGCGGTTACAGTGCCGGCAGCATGACGCCGGATTCCCGGCGATAAGGATCAATGAGACAAGGCTGTTGGTCATGCCCGAAGCAAAAGACACGCTGCTGAGGCTGTTTAGCCTGCTGCGCCTGATACCTGAATACCCTCGCTACACCACCGCTCCGACACTCCACGAGAAACTGCGCGAACGCGGTTTTTCCGTTGACCTGCGTACCGTTCAGCGCGACCTGCAGCGCCTCTCCGGCCCCTTCTCGCTGCTCGACCAGGACGAAGGCGGCCGCAAGCAATGGAGCCACTCCAAGAATGCTCCGCTGGATCTGCGCGATATGGAGCCGGCCACCGCCCTGGCGCTCTACCTGGCCGAAGGCCACCTGAAGAACCTGCTGCCGCAAAGCGTGCTCGACCTGCTCGGCCCGCAGTTCAACAAGGCGCGCAACTACCTGGGCGAGCTGGAACAGAATCACCTCGGCCATTGGGCACGTAGCGTGCGAGCACTGCCCAATGGCAAGGCGCTGCTGCCAGCTCCAGTCGCAGCTGATACATGGCGCGCAGTCTCCACGGCACTGCTCGAGCGCAAACAGCTCGACATCGAATATCTCAGCCGCAGCAAAGCCGACACCAAGCGGCTACTTATCCACCCCGCCGGGCTCATCTCACGCCATTCGACCAGCTACCTGATCGGCAGCGTCGACGGCTACGACGACCTGCGCCAATTCGCCCTGCACCGCATCAAAAACGCCCAGTGCCAGGAAGAGCCCAGTCGCGAGCGGCCGGACTTCGAAGTGGACAACTACATCCGCCAGGATCTCAACGCCATGGCTCCCATCGAACAGGTGGCTCTGGTTGCCGACATTTCCCCGCAGATCGCCTGGCTATTGAACGAGACGCCCCTGAGCCCGGAGCAAAGCCTGGAGCCACTGCCTGACAGCGACTGGAAACGCCTGCGAGCGATGGTGCCGGATGATCAGGAGACGTTGTGGTGGGTGTTTAGCTTGGGGGAAAACGTGCGGGTGCACTCCCCCACAGATTGGGTCGATGCAGTCAAGGCAAGGACGGCCCTGACCGCCACGCTTTATCAGCAACAGCTTTCCAACTGACCTGAAACAGCCTCATTCAAGCCGCACCCACGCGGCTTCACCAAGGACAACGAACGCTAAATCATGGGCATCATCGTCGGCATCATTGTTTTTCTGATCGTACTGGGCCTGCTTTCAAGCGTTATCGAGCGCGGTGCCAGATCACGCTTACTCCGCCCCTACATCGGCCTGTTGATGATCTCTGGCCTGGTCGCTGGCCTTGGGCTTGCCTTGGGAGTTCTGTCTAGCGATCTGGAGCACATTGCTCTGAGCATCGCCAAGATCATTGCAGTGCTGACCTGCGTAGCGCTGTGCCTGCAGCTGATCATCGTTATCGGCAAACGCTGGCTTTGAAAAGGATAGCGAGCGACTCATGAGTAACCGATTCAACTTTCATACCCTGCCAGGCCCTCATGGCGATCTGACCGAAGCGAACATCTTCATCCACGGCTACAGCGCGGGGCATACCGCCGACGACAGACGAGCCCTGCTCGACAGCATCCCCGAAAGCATCAGGCACTACACCAATATCTTCGCATTCTGGAAGTCGAGTCATTTCACTCACTTCAACAGCACTTCACGCAAGCTGCTCGGCGCATCCGTCCGTAGCCACTGGTCTGCCGGCTTTGCAGCACTCGCGACGGATCGCGCAGCACATTACTGGCGCATACGCTCAAGAGCCGTAGACGTCGGTGAAGTGTTGTTCAGTCAGTTGAACGAATACCTCCTCACTCATCACCCGACTATCACGACGATCAATCTGATTGGCCATTCACTCGGCGGTCGGGTAGTCGTCAGCAGCCTGAGAAGCAGGGCCGGGCAACCCGCACACCGCCTTGCCATTAACGATGTGCTGCTGATGGCCGCAGCCGTCAAGGTGGAAACAGCAGAGGCACAGCAGCTACGGGGCCTGCTCAAAGGGCGTCTGATCAACGCCTATTCCAGAGCGGATTGGACACTGCTGATGAATCTGGACGAAGCCTGCCTCGGACGTAACCCCGTCGAACACTTCGAGAACATACCGATCGGCGAATTTGGCCACAGTGATTACTGGAAGAAGCTCCCCGAGGTACTGACCTACACGCAGTTCAAGACAGCCGCGGGGAATCCTTCTCCAGAGGCAATCGAGCTGGCCACAGCAACAAATCCGGCGCCCTCTCTCGAAAAACCTGCTGATGAACCACTCATGAATTTCGAACTGAACTCACCCAGCGATATATACACGCGCATAAACTCCGAACTCGCTCAAGTCATTGCCTCACTGGCAGCCCCGTCGAACGACGAAACGCTCAATCAAGCCCAATACGAAGCACGCACACTCCTCATCCAACACCAGCAGGAGCTGCAGCAGCAACTCGACAAGCTGGAAAAGAATGCCGAGTGGAACACCTTCACCGTCGCTTTCTACGGTGAAACTGGAGCGGGTAAATCCAGCATTATCGAAACCCTGCGAATCCTCCTGCAGGAGCCTGGAAAACTCGCCAGCCAGCGCGCCTTTCGCGATCTGCAAAGCAAGTACGGACTCAGTGAAGAGCGCCTACAAAAGCTGCAACAGGATCTCGCGCAGGCCGACAATGCTCTCGGCGAGCTAACGCAACAGCTAAGCGCCACGCTACAGCAGTACCAGACGCAACATGACGATACCCTCAGTCGTATCAGTCAACTCCAGGCAACCATTGCCGAACGCAAGCACACTGCTTCGATCTGGCAAAAATTTTTGAATATGCTGCGCAAGATGCCAGAAGAGAAAGAACTGGCTCATATCGAGCAACAGCTCCCAGCCATTCTGGCAGCCCGCGACAGTGCAACGACGCCATTGGCGGCCCAGAAAGCCGAAGCCGAACGAGAGAAAGGCAGCCTTGAAAAACAGGTGCAGGAAAGCGAAGGATATCTGGCAGAGCTCAATGCTCTGGCCGATGGCGAGATTATTGGTGACGGCCGCCCCGATTTCACACGCCAGACCCAGCGCTACAACTTCGAACTAGACGGGCAAACGTTCGCGCTGCTGGATGTGCCAGGCATCGAAGGCAAGGAGGGGCTGGTACTCGAAGAGATAGAACAGGCAGTGCAGACCGCTCACGCCGTATTCTATGTCACCAACCAACCTGCGCCTCCGCAAACCGGCGATGAGCAGCGCAAGGGCACACTCGAAAAGATAAAAACACACCTTGGGGCGCAAACCGAAGTCTGGACGATCTTCAACAAGAAGATCACTAACGCCAAGCACTCACTGGGTAATCGAGCGCTGATCTCGGTAGATGAAGAGGCGAGCCTGATCGGCCTTGACGACAAGATGCGCGAACACCTCGGCGAACACTATCGCAGCACATTCCCGTTGACGGTGCTCCCGGCCTTCCTTGCATCGACCGATCACTTCGCGCCGAACTCACCGAACGCAAAGCGCCGCAGCAAGATCCTTGCTGATTTCGATGCGGATGAGTTGCTGGAAAAATCTCAACTGCGCGCCTTCATACGGCTGCTCAGCGACAAGCTGCTAAGTGACGGCAATGCCAAGATCACACGCGCGAACTTCCACAAAGCCAACAAGGCGCTCAGCCAGACAACAGCACAGCTGGAGGAAGTAGAGAGCACCTTCACCACGCTAGCAGAGAAGCTCGGCGTGGAAGGACAGAGCGCACAGACGCAACTCAATCGCAGCTTCAGCGCGTTGAAACAGCGGCTGGAAACTGGCGGCGAACAGTTGATCGACAACTTCGGCAGCACCGTACGTAACGCCATGTACGAGCTGATCGACAGCGACATAGGCAACGACGTTTTCAAAGAGGCACTGCAGGACTGCATGAGAAATCAGCAGGAGCGCCTCAGCAAACAGCTGCCTGAAGTCATGAGCAAAGAAGTAGAGCGGTTCAAGAAGGATGCCGAAGACATCCTCAATCGTTTCGAGCAGCATGCTGACGATCTGGCCGCGATCTACAACCGATTCAGCAACACAGGACTCAACGAGACATTCGAGTTCAAGATAAAGATCGATAACGGCATCAAGATCGCCGGACTGCTCGGCGGTCTTCTCGGCATCGCCATGGCGCCATTTACCGGAGGAGCCAGCTTGTGGTTCCTAGGTCTTTCCGCCCTTTCCGTCATTGTCTCTATCGGCAAGGCGCTGATCGGTGTGTTCAACACCGACTACAAGAAGTCCCAACAACGCAAAGCCACCGACGACAACCTGCACAGCGCCAGCAAGCAGCTGCGCACATCCCTGAGAAATGGCCTCGATAGCGCGCTGCCGCAAATGCAGGAAAAGATTGCCCTGCTGGAGCAGGCGCTGCATGCGCCCGGCAAGCAAACCAACGCACTGCTGAAGTTACTGGCCGACTCGGTCAAGCAGCTGAAAGCCCTTTCCCGGCAAATCCACAACGCAGGAACCCTGTAATGGAAAATACCCTGAATATCTTCAAGAACCAGCAATCTGTGGCCGTCGATTTACTGGCCAGGCTGCTGCAATTTCTTCAGGAGGGTTCGCAAGCCGGCGTGGCAATTGATTCTGCGCTCTACGGCAAGCTGCAGAACGCCATCGACAATGTATCCGCGCAGAAGCTCAAGGTCGCGCTGATCGGTGGTTTCTCCGAGGGCAAGACCTCAATTGCCGCAGCCTGGATGGAAAGGCTGGACAAGTCGAGCATGAAGATCAGCCATCAGGAATCGTCCAACGAGGTGAAGGTTTACGAGGTCGGTGAAGACTTCGTACTGATCGATACGCCGGGGCTGTACGGCTTCAAGGAACAGGAGAACACCGACACCCATGCCATCGAGAAGTACAAGGACATCACCAAGAAATACGTGAGTGAAGCTCACTTGGTGCTCTACGTCATGAACCCGACCAACCCCATCAAGGAGAGTCACGAAGACGACCTGGTGTGGTTGTTCCGCACACTTGGCCTGCTGCCGCGTACCGTATTCGTACTGAGCCGTTTCGATGAAGTAGCCGATGTGGAGGACGAGCAGGACTACCAGAGCAACCTGGACGTCAAGCGCAGGAATGTCTCCGGCCGCCTGAGCGAGTTGGTCGGGCTGACAGAGCAGGAAATAGCCGAGCTATCCATCGTCGCCGTTGCCGCGAACCCTTTTGATCTGGGCGTGGAACACTGGCTCGCAAACATCGAACAATTCAAGGCACTGTCGCATATCGCCACCCTGCAAACGGCCACCCTTGAAAAGATTCGGAAAAACGGTGGAAACACGGCACTGGCTAATGAAATGCGCGCCAGCGTGATCCGCGATGTGTTGGGCAAGCAACTGCCAGTTGCCATCGAGAACGACAAAACCGTTTCGCATGAAGTCGCCAGACTCAGCGAACTCAACACCCACGTCAAATCCCAGCTGAGCTCCACCGAACGACAAATAGAAGACGTGCGCATCAATCTGCGCGACTTCGCAACACGTTACTTTTCCGATCTGATACTGCAAGCCAAAGGCTGCAGCCTGGAAACCTTCACCGATTTCTTCGAACGCGAGGTGGGTGCCGAAGGCATCATGCTGGCGACCCGCCTGCAGAATGAGTTCAGCCGACAGACGCAATCGATAACCCTTGAAGTGGAAAAAATGCAGCTTGGCTTCGATACCGAGGTCAATCACTTCAACACCACGATCAAAGCGCTCGGCAAGGATGGTATCAATCACCTGCTCAAGGGCAATCTCATCAATAACACCACTGTACTGGCTGCTCGCGACGGGCTTGTCACTGCCGCCAAAACTGTCGGCATGGATATCGGCAAGTACCTCAAGTTCAAGCCGTGGGGCGCCGTGAACTTTGCCAAAGGGGCCAACGGAGCACTAGCAGTCATTGGCGTCGCGATCGAAGCATGGGATAGCTGGGAGCAGCACAAGCGTGAAACCGAATTCCGCAAGGCCATTGCCGAGATGGTCGAGAACTTCGAGAAACAGCGCAAGGAATTGCTGGAGCTCATCAATAATGAGCAATTCAAGGAGCGGTTCTTCGGTAATTACCTGGTTCTGAAAGAAAAGGCCCAGGAGCTTGAGAGCAACCTGCAGGACAGCCTCTTGCGCCAGCAGCGTTTTCAGGCATGGCGCGCCACAGCAGAAGCCATTGACGCACAGTTCCATGAACTGACTCACTGAGTGCACACCCGCCGCAGCCATGCGCTGCGGCCTCCCAAGGGCAACACAGCCAAGCTTTCCAACAACGCAGCGTATCCACGTCCCTGCTCTCAACTGACTGACCAGGCCTTTCCAGGCAGTACCACCACGGATAAACGGGCTGCTCAGCTCCACTGCATCAATGTCCATCGGATGACAGCGACGCAATCTGTCGCGCTCCTGGCGCAGAGTATCTCCCATACCAAGCAAGGGAGGTCTCTTAATGCC
The DNA here is from genome assembly GCF_001941865.1 of Pseudomonas alcaliphila JAB1. NCBI lineage: Bacteria > Pseudomonadati > Pseudomonadota > Gammaproteobacteria > Pseudomonadales > Pseudomonadaceae > Ectopseudomonas > Ectopseudomonas alcaliphila. Next base: position 4,809,696 of record NZ_CP016162.1, read on the forward strand.
AATACCGCCTCAACCACGCACATTCCGCTGTCTCGCCTGCAATTGGCAAAGCACCACGATTCCATTGAGCGATTGTCTGCTCAGTGGCATCGACTGGCACAGCACCTGCCCCAAGTGCCATAGCGACGCTCTCGACTCCCGGACCGCAACCCGCAGCGAAATCATGAAGAAACGCCTGAGCGATTTCCTGCGCACTCGGCACGCCTGACTCAACACACCAGAGGGAAATATCATGCAAGGAAAGATCACATGGCTGCTGTGCAGCCTACTCGCCTGCAGCACCGCCAGCGCCGGCACCTATGAATGGACCAGCGGCTGGGGTATGGGCGTCAGTGAGCACATGGTCGATGACGGCAATGGCAACGAGCTGAACATTTCCTGCCCGGACTATGAGGAAGATGGCGCCGTGCGCGCCTATGCCACCATCGCCGGCAAGCAGTACAGCTCGGAAGATGGCGTGATGTCGGCGGATCGCAGCTTCGACGTGATCGTCGATGGCGAGCATTACAGCAATCCCTTCTTCACCGATTGTCGTGCCTGCGGTGCCAACTTCCCAAGTTTCTGGAAGGCACTGCGCCAGGCCAACCGCCTGCAGCTGGTGGCCGGCGGACACACGATCAATCTGCCGACAACCAATATCAGCAACGTTCTAGCGCCACTCGACAGCCCGGAAAACAGCTGTCGTTCGGCCTGGTAGGAACAGCAGTGGAAAAAGGTATGGCCTGGAAACAAGCCCATCCTGCCTGACGATAACTGGAGAGCCTTATGCTGAAAAACATCCTCGCCACCATTGGCCTCGCGGTCGTGGCCAAAGCTGCTTATGAACACTATTGCGAATATCGCGAGCTGAAGCGCGAGCGGGAGGAACGCGAAGGCAGACCGGCATAGCAGATGTAGTTGTTGTGGGGGCCAGACCTATCGCCCGCCCTGGTATCGCTACACTCAACCCAGGCTACGGTCTATCAGCCTCGCGCCAGCAGGATCGCCCGCAAGCGGGCTCCTACAAGAAACAAAAAGCCCCGCCAGATCGCTCTGGCGGGGCTTTTCATTTACAGCCGAGGCGAGTCGCTAAGCGTCAGGCCTTGTTGGCTTTCTTGGCAGCGCGGGTGCGCTCGCCTTCGTCGAGGATCTTCTTGCGCAGACGGATCGACTTCGGCGTCACTTCGCAAAGCTCGTCGTCCTGGATGAATTCCAGAGCCTGCTCCAGGGTGAAGCGAACCGGCGGTACCAGGGCAATGGTTTCGTCCTTGCCCGAAGCGCGCATGTTGTCGAGCTTCTTGCCCTTGGTCGGGTTCACGCCCAGGTCGTTGTCGCGGCTGTTCAGGCCGACGATCTGACCGTTGTAGATTTCCTGGCCGTGCTCGACGAACAGCTTGCCGCGCGCCTGCAGGGTTTCCAGGGAGTAGGTCAGCGCCTTGCCGGTGTCGATCGACACCAGTACGCCGTTCTGACGGCCAGACATGGTGCCCGGCTTGACGGTGTCGTAACGGTCGAAGATCGAGGTCAGGATGCCGGCGCCGTTGGTCAGGGTCAGGAACTGGTTACGGAAACCGATCAGACCGCGAGCCGGGATGTTGTATTCCAGACGCACGCGACCTTTGCCGTCCGGCGACATGTTGGTCAGGTCACCCTTACGCAGGCCCATTTCTTCCATGACCTTGCCCTGGGATTCTTCAGGGATGTCGATGGTGACGTTCTCGAACGGCTCCTGCTTGACGCCGTTCACTTCACGGATGATCACTTCCGGACGGCCAACGCCCATTTCGAAGCCTTCGCGGCGCATGGTTTCGATCAGTACCGAGAGGTGCAGCTCGCCACGGCCGGAGACCTTGAACTTGTCGGCGCTGTCGCCTTCTTCAACGCGCAGGGCCACGTTGTACAGCAGCTCCTTGTCCAGACGCTCCTTGATGTTGCGGCTGGTGACGAACTTGCCTTCCTTGCCGCAGAACGGCGAGTCGTTGACCTGGAAGGTCATCGACACGGTCGGCTCGTCGACGGTCAGCGGCTTCATCGCTTCGACGTGGTTGATGTCGCACAGGGTGTCGGAGATGAACAGCTGATCCATACCGCTGACGCAGACGATGTCACCGGCGGTGGCTTCTTCGACGTCTACGCGGTGCAGGCCGTGGTGGCCCATCAGCTTGAGGATACGGCCGTTACGCTTCTTGCCGTCGACGTCGATGGCAGTCACCGGGGTGTTCGGCTTGACCTTGCCGCGAGCGATGCGGCCAACGCCGATAATGCCGAGGAAGCTGTTGTAGTCCAGCGCGGAGATCTGCATCTGGAACGGGCCGTCGAGGTCGACGTTCGGTGCCGGTACGTGGTCGACGATGGCCTGGTACAACGGGGTCAGGTCTTCAGCCATGTCAGCGTGGTCGAGACCGGCGATGCCGTTCAGGGCGCTGGCGTAAACGACCTGGAAGTCGAGCTGCTCATCGGTGGCGCCGAGGTTGTCGAACAGGTCGAAGATCTGATCCATGACCCAATCCGGACGCGCGCCCGGACGGTCGATCTTGTTGATCACGACGATCGGCTTGAGGCCGGCTTCGAAGGCCTTCTTGGTCACGAAGCGGGTTTGCGGCATCGGGCCGTCCTGGGCGTCGACCACCAGCAGTACGGAGTCGACCATGGACATCACGCGCTCAACTTCGCCACCGAAGTCGGCGTGGCCGGGGGTGTCGACGATGTTGATGCGGTAGTCGTTCCACTTGATGGCGGTGTTCTTGGCCAGAATGGTGATGCCACGCTCTTTTTCCTGGTCGTTGCTGTCCATCACGCGCTCGTCGTTGAGCTCGTTGCGTTCCAGAGTGCCGGACTGACGCAGCAGGGCGTCGACGAGGGTGGTTTTGCCATGGTCGACGTGGGCGATGATGGCGATGTTGCGCAGATTTTCGATCACTGTGTGTATCTCGATCAGAGGATTCGGTGTGTCGCCCAGCCTGGACGACGAATATGAAGAAAACTGTTTCAGCGAGCTGAATGGGGTGTCGCCGCTGGCGAACGGTCGGGAGGGCGATGGCGGATACTTCCGCCATTAAGCCCCGGCGTTCTATGCCGGACGATAAACGCGCACATTGGCATGTCCCTCGCTCAGCAGATGGTGGGCATGCAGACGGCTCATCACGCCCTTGTCGCAATACAGCAGGTACTGGCGATTCTCATCCAGTTCCTTGAATTTGTTGTTCAACGCATAGAACGGCAGCGCCTGCACTTCGATACCCGGCACGTCTAGCGGCTCGTCTTCGGCGGCATCGGGGTGGCGGATATCGATGACGATCTGGCCGGCCAGCGCTTCACGTACTTCCTCGACCTGCACGTCCTTGCCCAGCTCGTCGATCACGCGGTCGATGGGCAGTTGGGTGGTGCGTTCGAGGGCGCGTTCGAGGATGGCCATGTCGAACTGCGCCTCCTCGTGCTCGATGCGGTAACCGCGCGCCTTGGTGGTCGGGTTGACCGAGATCACGCCGCAGTACTCAGGCATGTTCTTGGCGAACTCGGCGGTGCCAATGCGTGTGGCAGTGTCGATGATGTCCTGCTTGTGGCTGGCGATCAGCGGACGCATGACCAGCATGTCGGTGGCCGAATCGATCACCGCGAGGTTGGTCAGGGTCTGGCTGGAAACCTGGCTGATCGCCTCGCCGGTGACCAGCGCCTCGATCTGCAGCTTTTCGGCGACACGGGTGGCAGCGCGCAGCATCATGCGCTTGAGGATCACGCCCATCTGGCTGTTGTCGACCTTGCCGAGAATCTCGCCGACCACTTCCTCGAACGGCACGCTGACGAACAGCACACGCTGCGAGCGGCCGAACTTCTGCCATATATAGTGCGCCACTTCCATCACGCCCAATTCGTGGGCACGGCCGCCGAGATTGAAGAAGCAGAAGTGGCTGACCAGGCCGCGACGCATCATCTGGTAGGCCGCCACGGTGGAGTCGAAGCCACCGCTCATCAGCACCAGGGTCTGCTCCAGCGAGCCCAGCGGGTAACCGCCGAGGCCTTCATGACGGTTGTGCACCACGAACAGGCGCTGGTCGCGAATCTCCATGCGCACTTCGACGTCCGGCTTCTTCAGGTCGATGCCGGCAGCGCCGCACTCCAGGCGCAGGCGCGAACCGACGTGACGCTCGACGTCCATGGAGGAGAACCCGTGCTTGCCACCGCGCTTGCAGCGCACGGCGAAAATCTTGCCCGGTAACTGGTCGGCATAGTGACGCTTGCAGTGCTCGGTAATCTCGTCCAGATCGCCCAGCGGGTATTCATTGACCTCGAGGAACAGACCGATACCCGGCGTGTTGCGCAGGCGTTCGGTCATCTCGGCGAGCAGCTTGGGATCGTCCAGATCGGTTTCGACCTCGAGGTTGTCCCAGACACCTGTCACCCGCAGTTCGGGGTCAAGATCGCGCAGCACGGAGCGAATGTTCTTCCCCAACTGGCGGATGAACTGCTTGCGCACCGGGCGGCTCTTGATGGTGATTTCCGGGAAAACTTTGACGATGAGCTTCATGAATAGAGCGCCCGCTTGGGGGACGAAAAAACAGGGGCGCGGATTATAGCGGAAATTGTTCAAGCTTTGACCAAAAATACTGCACCACCCATATGACGCACCAAAATGGATCTTTTGTGAAATTAAAGGCCCTTAAATGGTGCAAATATTTCTAGTGAATTGCCGCGCAGACGGCGCAGCACCTGAGTTTCGCGGCTTCTGCCCAATAAAGGGCACTGGCATGCAATTTGCTCCCTTGTGAGGCAGGTCGCCCTGGAGGACTATCCCGCCGGGCTTCACCGCATCTTCAAGGCTTATCGATAAGAGCCTTTTCCACCTGGAGGACAACATGTCTAAGGCTGTTCAACTGATCAAAGAACACGACGTGAAGTGGGTAGACCTGCGCTTCACCGATACCAAGGGCAAGCAGCACCACGTGACCATGCCGGCCCGTGACGCCCTGGACGACGATTTCTTCGAGCACGGCAAAATGTTCGACGGTTCCTCCATTCATGGCTGGAAAGGCATCGAAGCCTCCGACATGATCCTGATGCCGGTAGACGATACCGCCGTTCTGGACCCGTTCACCGAAGAGCCGACCCTTATCCTGGTCTGCGACATCATCGAGCCGAGCACCATGCAAGGCTACGACCGCGACCCGCGCTCCATCGCCAAGCGCGCTGAAGAGTTCCTCAAAGGCACCGGCATCGGCGACACCGTATTCGTTGGCCCGGAGCCCGAGTTCTTCATCTTCGACGAAGTGAAGTTCAAGTCCGACATCTCCGGCTCGATGTTCAAGATCTACTCCGAGCAAGGCTCCTGGATGACCGACGGCGACGTCGAAGGCGGCAACAAGGGCCACCGTCCAGCCGTCAAAGGCGGTTACTTCCCGGTTCCGCCGTGCGACCACGACCACGAAATCCGTACTGCCATGTGCAACGCCATGGAAGAAATGGGCCTGGTCGTCGAAGTGCACCACCACGAAGTAGCCACTGCCGGTCAGAACGAAATCGGCGTGAAGTTCAACACCCTGGTCGCCAAGGCTGACGAAGTTCAGACCCTGAAGTACTGCGTGCACAACGTAGCCGACGCCTACGGCAAGACCGCTACCTTCATGCCGAAGCCGCTGTACGGCGACAACGGTTCGGGCATGCACGTGCACATGTCGATCTCCAAAGACGGCAAGAACACCTTCGCTGGCGAAGGCTATGCCGGCCTGTCCGAGACCGCTCTGTACTTCATCGGCGGCATCATCAAGCACGGTAAGGCCCTGAACGGCTTCACCAACCCGTCGACCAACTCCTACAAGCGTCTGGTTCCGGGCTTCGAAGCACCGGTGATGCTGGCCTACTCGGCTCGCAACCGCTCCGCCTCGATCCGTATCCCGTACGTTGCCAGCCCGAAAGCCCGCCGCATCGAAGCGCGCTTCCCGGACCCGGCTGCCAACCCGTACCTGGCCTTCGCTGCTCTGCTGATGGCCGGTATCGACGGCATCCAGAACAAGATCCACCCGGGCGATGCGGCCGACAAGAACCTGTACGACCTGCCGCCGGAAGAAGGCAAGCTGATCCCGCAAGTCTGCGGCAGCCTGAAAGAAGCCCTGGAAGAGCTGGACAAGGGCCGCGCGTTCCTGACCAAGGGCGGCGTGTTCTCCGACGACTTCATCGATGCCTACATCGAGCTGAAATCCGAAGAAGAAATCAAGGTACGTACCTTCGTACACCCGCTGGAATACGACCTGTACTACAGCGTCTAAGCCAGTCTCGCGCCGCCCTCGTGCGGCGCGTTTCAAAAGCCCTGCCCGGTTCTGCCTGGCGGGGCTTTTTTATGGACACGCAGCGGCACCATGCCCTGTAGGAGCGAGCATCGCGAGCGAACCTGGCGACCTGAAGAGCTTCGCTCGCGACGCTCGCTCCTACGGCAGATCCGAGTCCACTTTTTGTAGCCAAACATCACAGCCATGGCGCCCTGCGCTTGCCAGGAACCGCCAGCAGTGCAAGGCTTAGCGCATCATCCGCGGAAGGATCGGCCCATGCGCCCGCTACTCGCCTGCCTGCTGCTTGCCCTGGCCTTGCCGGCCAGTGCGCAGATCTACAAATACACCGACGCCAACGGCAACACGGTCTTCACCAACCAGCCGCCCGATGGCACAGCAGCCGAAAGCGTCAACCTGCCACCAACCAATACGGTAGAGATGCAGATACCCAGCATTCCTGCGGACACCAGCGGCGACACCTCAGCACAGAGCGCGGCCCCTTACTCCGTGTTGAGCCTGACCGGTATCCCGGATGATGAAGCCATGCGCGCCAACAACGGCACCTTCGTCGTCGGGGTGAACATCCAGCCACGTCTGCAACCCGGCCACCAGCTACGGCTGATTCTCGATGGCGAGCCATACGGCCAGGCCAGCAACGTACCGAGCCTGCAGCTGACCAATGTCGAGCGCGGCGAACACAGCCTGGCGGTGGCAGTGGTCTTGGGTGACCGCATCATCCAGCAGAGCGCCACCGAAACCTTTACCGTGCAGCGCATCAGCGTCAACAGCCCTGCCCGCCCACCTGTCACGCCACCGCGTCCGACCCCAAGACCTGCGAACTGATCACGATGCGTACACTGCTGCTCTGCCTGCTGTTCATCACCCAAGCAGCTTCGGCTCAGGTCTATACCTATATCGATGCTGAAGGTAACCGCGTTTTCACTGACAAACCGCGCAGCAGCAATGCCGAACGGGTGATGCTCGCGCCGTCCAACAGCGCGCAAATGAGCCAGACCCCGCCCACGGTGCGCATGGCCCCGCCACCTGCGGTTAGCAAACCGACCGTGCACTATCAGCTGCTGCGCATTCTGGTGCCGGAGCCGGACGCCTCGATCCATAACGGTTCCGGCGACATGATCGTCACCCTCAACAGCGAGCCGGGTCTGCTGCCTGGCCACAGCTATCGGCTGCTGCTCAATGGCGAGCCACAGGGCGAGACAAGCCGCAGCCCGGTCTTCTCCCTGCAGCACGTCGACCGCGGCACGCACCAACTGGTGGCAGAAATCATCGACTCCGCTGGGCTCATCGTCGAACGCACACCAGCACAGCCCTTCCACATGCACCGCATGAGCCTGGCGCAGAAGCGCAAGGTCAACCCGTGCAAGAAAGATGAATACGGCGTTCGCCCCGAGTGCCCGCTGAAAGACAAGCCCAAGGAAAAGGCCAGCATCCTTCCTTTCCTCTGAAAGCAGATTGCACCTTAATGGTGCAATCTGGCGCACCACCTCCTAAGCTCTCCCTGTTTTGGGTCGCTTTTCCCCGCCCGGCCTCGCCCCTGCACCACCAAAACCTGGCAGACCGCACAAATAATGCGTCTTTTCGGGGCCTTGGTTTGCTTCTTGCATTTTCCTGCCCATTGCCGGAAAGCACTGCCTATGACCATCAATGACGCGTTGCACCGCCTGCTACTCGACAACCTGACCACCGCTACCCTGCTGCTCAACAGCCAGCTGTGCCTTGAGTACATGAACCCGGCGGCGGAAATGCTACTGGCCGTCAGCGGCCAGCGCAGCCATGGTCAGTTCATCAGCGACCTGTTCACCGAATCGCCCGAGGCGCTGTCATCCTTGCGCCAGGCGGTGGAGCAGGCACATCCGTTCAACAAGCGTGAAGCCGTACTGACCTCGGTCACTGGCCAGACGCTGACCGTGGACTACGCCGTCACCCCACTGTTCAGCAAGGGTGAAACCCTGCTGCTGCTGGAGGTGCACCCGCGTGATCGCCTGCTGCGCATCACCAAGGAAGAGGCGCAGCTGTCCAAGCAGGAAACCACCAAACTGCTGGTGCGCGGCCTGGCCCACGAAATCAAGAATCCACTCGGCGGCATTCGCGGCGCAGCACAACTGCTGTCGCGCGAACTGCCCAACGAAGAGCTCAAGGACTACACCAACGTCATCATCGAAGAGGCCGACCGCCTGCGTAACCTGGTCGACCGCATGCTCGGTTCGAACAAGCTGCCGTCGCTGGCAATGACCAATATCCACGAGGTGCTGGAGCGCGTCGCCAACCTGATCGAAGCGGAAAGCCAGGGCGGCATCACTTTGGTGCGCGACTACGACCCAAGCATCCCCGACCTGCTGATCGACCGCGAGCAGATGATCCAGGCCGTGCTCAATATCGTGCGCAACGCCATGCAGGCCATCGCCGGGCAGAAGCACGACATGGGCCTCGGGCGCATCAGCCTGCGTACCCGCACCCTGCGCCAGTTCACTATCGGCCACACCCGTCACCGCCTGGTGGTCAAGGTCGAGATCATCGACAACGGCCCCGGCATCCCGCCTGAGCTGCAGGAAACCATCTTCTATCCCATGGTCAGCGGGCGTGCCGACGGCACCGGCCTGGGCCTGGCCATCACCCAGAACATCATCAGTCAGCACCAGGGCCTGATCGAGTGCGAGAGCTATCCCGGCCACACCGTATTCTCGATCTTCCTACCGCTGGAACAAGGAGCGCCCACGCCATGAGCCGCAGTGAAACCGTCTGGATTGTCGACGACGATCGTTCCATCCGCTGGGTACTGGAAAAGGCCCTGCAACAGGAAGGCATGACCACCCAGAGTTTCGACAGTGCCGACGGTGTACTCGCCCGCCTGACCCGCCAGCAGCCGGACGTGATCATCTCCGACATCCGCATGCCCGGCGCCAGCGGCCTCGACCTGCTGGCACGCATCCGCGAGCTGTACCCGCGCCTGCCGGTGATCATCATGACCGCGCATTCGGACCTGGACAGCGCGGTGGCCAGCTACCAAGGCGGCGCCTTCGAATACCTGCCCAAGCCGTTCGACGTCGACGAAGCCGTCTCTCTGGTCAAGCGCGCCTTCCAGCACGCCCAGGAGCAGCAGAGCCTGGCCGCGCCCGCTGCACAGGCGCGCACCCCGGAAATCATCGGCGAGGCGCCGGCGATGCAGGAGGTGTTCCGCGCTATCGGCCGCTTGAGCCATTCCAATATCACCGTGCTGATCAACGGCGAATCCGGCACGGGCAAAGAGCTGGTGGCGCACGCCCTGCACCGCCACAGCCCACGCGCGGCCGCGCCGTTCATTGCCCTGAACATGGCAGCGATTCCCAAGGACCTGATGGAGTCCGAGCTGTTCGGCCACGAGAAAGGCGCCTTCACCGGCGCCGCCAACCAGCGCCGCGGTCGCTTCGAACAGGCCGATGGCGGCACCCTGTTCCTCGACGAGATCGGCGACATGCCGGCCGACACTCAGACCCGCCTGCTGCGCGTTCTGGCCGATGGCGAGTTCTACCGCGTCGGTGGCCACACCCCGGTGAAGGTGGACGTGCGCATCATCGCCGCCACCCACCAGAACCTGGAAACCCTGGTACATGCCGGCAAGTTCCGTGAAGACCTGTTCCACCGCCTCAACGTCATTCGTATCCATATCCCGCGCCTGGCCGACCGCCGCGAGGACATCCCGACCCTGGCTCATCACTTCCTCGCCCGCGCCGCGCAGGAGCTGGCGGTCGAGCCCAAGCTGCTCAAGAGCGAAACCGAGGATTACCTCAAGCACCTGCCCTGGCCGGGCAACGTGCGCCAGCTGGAGAACACCTGCCGCTGGATCACCGTCATGGCCTCGGGCCGTGAGGTGCATGTCGACGACCTGCCGCCGGAGCTGCTGACCCAGCCGCAGGACGCCGCTCCAGTGACCAACTGGGAGCAGGCGCTACGCCTGTGGGCCGACCAGGCCCTGGCGCGTGGCCAGTCCAACCTGCTCGACAGCGCCGTACCGGCCTTCGAGCGCATCATGATCGAAACCGCTCTCAAACACACCGCCGGCCGTCGCCGCGACGCTGCCCTGCTGTTGGGCTGGGGTCGTAACACCCTGACGCGCAAGATCAAGGAACTGGGCATGAAGGTCGACGGCGGGGACGACGACGACAGCGACGACTGATCCCGCCAGCGTTACGAAAAAGGGCATCCCGTGGGATGCCCTTTTCATTTCTCCCGGATTGCATCCGGGCTACGGGACTGTCTCCCCTCTCCCGCTTGCGGGGCTTGAGCGGAAATAGCGAAGCATCGCTTCGCCCGCCCAAGCGCCCTGAGCTCTGCGAGGGGCCGGGGCGCAGAGCGGGGGCCGGGGGAGAGGGTCTATCCGGTAACACCGAATCGCCTGAACCACCCTCTCCCCAACCCTCTCCCATAAATGGGAGAGGGGGCAGACCGTGCAAATCACTTGCCTCTGACTCAACCGCGCTGTGCGTTCTTGATCGAGATCTGCGTATTGAGCGTCCAGAAGTCGTAGAGCACGCCGATCAGGAACAGGCCGCCAGTGAACAGGTAGATGATCCCGGTGATCCACTTGCCCTGGTACATGCGGTGCACACCGAACACGCCGAGGAAGGTCAGCAGGATCCACGCCACGTTGTAGTCCGTATCCCCCGCGGTAAAGCGCAGGTCGGCCTCGCGATCCATCGAGGGAATCAAAAACAGGTCAATGATCCAACCGATGAAGAACAATCCCAGGGTGAAGAACCAGATGGTGCCGGTGACCGGCTTGCCATAGTAGAAGCGGTGGGAACCGAGAAAACCGAAGATCCACAGCAGGTAACCGATCAGCTTGCTGTGCGTATCCTGTCGTTGCATGGCGAACTCCTTGTGCGAGATGCAGCTATGACGCTGCGCGCCGAGTGAAGGTTTCATTTGTGCCGAAACAGCGCAACACAACGAATGGCTTGATAGCTGTACGACGCCCATATACTGTATAAAAAAACAGTATAGATATCGCCTGCCATGCAACTGATCGAAAAGCTCACCATCCTCGCCGACGCCGCCAAGTACGACGCCTCCTGTGCCAGCAGCGGCGCACCAAAGCGCAGCTCCAAGGGCAAGGACGGCATCGGTTCGACCAACGGCATGGGCATCTGCCACAGCTACACGCCGGATGGTCGCTGCGTGGCGCTGCTGAAGATCCTGCTGACCAACTTCTGCCTGTACGACTGCCAGTACTGCATCAACCGCCGTTCCAGCGACGTGCCGCGTGCGCGCTTCACGCCCGAGGAAGTGGTGACACTGACCCTCGACTTCTACAAGCGCAACTGCATCAGCGGCCTGTTCCTCAGCTCCGGCATCATCCGCTCGGCCGACTACACCATGGAGCAGTTGATCCGCGTCGCCAAGCTGCTGCGCCAGGAGCACCAGTTCCGCGGTTACATTCATCTGAAGACCATCCCCGATGCCGCGCCGGAACTGATCGCCGAGGCCGGCCTGTACGCCGACCGCCTCAGCGTCAATATCGAACTGCCCACCGAAACCAGCCTGGTGCGTCTGGCGCCGGAAAAGAACGTCGGCAGCATCCATCAGGCCATGCACAACATTCATCTCGGCGAGCGCGAGGCCCAGGAAGAACGCCGTGCGCCGCGCTTCGCCCCGGCCGGGCAGAGCACGCAGATGATCGTCGGCGCCGATGCCACCGACGACAGCACCATCCTGCACAACGCCCAGAGCCTGTATCACGACTATCGCCTGCGCCGCGTCTACTACTCGGCCTTCAGTCCGATTCCGCAGAGCCCCAAGACCGTGCCCTTCGAGGCGCCACCACTATTGCGCGAGCACCGCTTGTACCAGGCCGACTTCCTAATGCGCGGCTACGGCTTCAGCGCCACGGAGCTGCTCGCCGGCCCCGGCAACCTGGCACTGGACATCGACCCCAAGCTGGCCTGGGCGCTGGCCAACCGCGAACAGTTTCCGGTGGACCTGAACCGCGCCGATGAGTCGCTGATCGCCCGCGTGCCCGGCATCGGCGTGCTCAGCGCCAGGCGCCTGGGGGCGCTGCGGCGTGAACGGCGCATCCGCTACGAGGATCTGACTCGCCTGCGCTGCGTGCTGGAAAAGGCCAAGCCCTTCATCGTCACCCAGGACTACCGACCGCCGCGGGCCGAACACGAGTCCGTGGTGCTGCGCCAGCAGTTGCGCGACACCCCGGCGCAGATGGCCTTGTGGTGATGCACAGCCTGCGTTTCGACGGCAGCTTCGCCACCTGGCGCCAGGCCGCGCGCCGTGCACTGCTGCAGGGCCTGGCACCGCACCAGTTGCAGTGGCTGGACGAAGAAGCGGCGCCTGGCCTGTTCGACCAGCCCGCCGAACGCGCGCCGGAGCCCAATGGCCGCCTGCGCGTATCGCCCGAACTGCTGGAGCTGCTGGAGAGCGCCGCACAGTACCGTGGCGAGGAGCGCTGGAGCCTGCTCTACCGCGTGCTCTGGCGCTTCGTACAGGGCGAACGCAGCGCCGTGCTGGCCGGCGACCCCGACGGCAGCGAGCTGCATCGCCGGCTCAAGGCGGTGCGCCGCGAGGCCCATCACCTGCATGCCTTCGTGCGCTTTCAGCCGAGCAAGGCGCAAGGCGCGCCGGACTTCGTCGCCTGGTTCGAACCCGCGCATGACATCCTGGCCGCGGCCAGTGGCCATTTCGCCGAGCGCCTGGGCAAGCACAGCTGGCTGATCGCAACGTCTCGGGACGGTGTGTACTGGGATGGCCAACGCCTGCAGCACGAGCGCCGCTGCCCGGCGCAATGGCAAGCCTGGGCACGGCAGCCCGAGGATGACGGCCAGGCCCTGTGGCGTGCCTATTACGGCAGCACCTTCAACCCGGCGCGGCTCAACCGCACGGTGATGCAGCAACATCTGCCACTGAGATTCTGGAAGCACCTGCCGGAAGGCCCGCTGATTCCGCAACTGATGAGCGAAGCACGCGCCGGCGCGCAACGCGATGGCCAGGCATTGGTGCTGGCAGGCAGAAAGGGCAAACGTATCGCCCAGATAAACGAGGGGGACGCAGCGCGTCCCCCGTCAGGTAGCGTCAGCGGAAGCGACGCCCCGGATCTTCCTCGCTGACCTCCAGCGCCAGGCCCTGGGCCATGCTGGTCAGGTGATCGCCATCGGTTTCCGAACCGAGCTTGATCATCAGGCGCAGGTCGTTGGCCGAGTCGGCGTAGAGCAGCGCGTCTTCGTAGGTGATCTCGCCCTGGGTGTAGAGGTTGTACAGCGCCTGGTCGAAGGTCTGCATGCCCTGCTCGGTGGAGCGCTTCATCAGCCCCTTGAGCTCGTGCACCTCGCCCTTGCGGATCAGGTCGGCGGCCAGCGGGGTGTTGATCAGCACCTCGATCACTGCGCGGCGACCTTTGCCATCCGGGGTTGGAATCAGTTGCTGAGCGACGATAGCCTTGAGGTTGAGCGACAGGTCCATCCACACCTGGTTCTGCCGGTCGGCCGGGAAGAAGTTGATGATGCGGTCCAGCGCCTGGTTGGCGTTGTTGGCGTGCAGGGTGGCCAGGCACAGGTGACCGGTTTCGGCGAAGGCCACGGCGTGGTCCATGGTCTCGCGGGTGCGCACCTCACCGATGAGGATCACGTCCGGCGCCTGACGCAAGGTGTTCTTCAGCGCCACTTCGAAGGACTCGGTGTCGATGCCCACTTCACGCTGAGTGACGATGCAGCTCTGATGCTGGTGGATGTACTCGATCGGGTCTTCGATGGAGATGATATGGCCGCTGCTGTTCTTGTTGCGGTAGCCGATCATCGCCGCCAGCGAGGTGGACTTACCGGTACCGGTAGCCCCGACGAACAGCACCAGGCCGCGCTTGGTCAGCGCCAGCTTCTTGAGGATGTCCGGCAGCTTGAGGTCGTCGATGGTGGGGATGTTGGTCTCGATCCGGCGCAGCACCATGCCCACCAGGTTGCGCTGATAGAAGGCGCTGACGCGGAAGCGGCCGATGCCGCGGGCGCTGATGGCGAAGTTGCACTCATGGTTCTCGGCAAAGTCGCGGCGTTGTGCCTCGTTCATCACCCCCAGCACGGTTTCGCGGGTCATTTCCGGCGACATCGCGGTCTTGGTCACCGGCATGATTTTGCCATTGACCTTCATCGACGGCGGCACGCCAGCGGTGATGAATAGATCGGAGCCACCTTTTTCGACCATCAGGCGCAGTAGTTTTTCGAATTCCATCGTCGTGTTCGCTCATCCGCACGCATGAATGCACGCCCCCGCAGCGCAGGGCCAGCGGCTGCGAGCGTGTCATCGCAGCCGTGAAGCAGTCCGTAGGGTGGGCTTCAGCCCACCAACAGTGGCCGGCCTTGGTGGGCTGAAGCCCACCCTACCCACTGGGTTTTCCTAGAAGTTTTCCGGGCTCTTGGCCTTCTCGCGCGCGCTGTCGCGGCTGACCAACCCCTTGGATACCAGCGTCTTCAGGCAGGCATCGAGGGTCTGCATGCCCAGCGCGCCACCGGTCTGGATCGATGAGTACATCTGCGCCACCTTGTCCTCGCGGATCAGGTTACGGATGGCCGGAGTGCCGATCATGATTTCGTGTGCCGCGACGCGACCGCCACCGATCTTCTTCAGCAGGGTCTGCGAGATCACCGCCTGCAGCGATTCCGACAGCATCGAGCGCACCATCGACTTTTCCTCGGCCGGGAACACGTCGACCACCCGGTCGATGGTCTTGGCGGCGGAGGTGGTGTGCAGGGTGCCGAACACCAGGTGGCCGGTTTCCGCGGCGGTCAGCGCCAGGCGGATGGTTTCCAGGTCACGCATCTCGCCCACCAGGATGATGTCCGGGTCCTCACGCAGCGCCGAGCGCAGCGCTTCGGAGAAGCCGTGGGTGTCGCGGTGCACCTCACGCTGGTTGACCAGGCACTTCTTCGACTCGTGGACGAATTCGATGGGGTCTTCGATGGTGAGAATGTGGTGGTACTTGTTGCTGTTGAGGTGGTCGATCATCGCCGCCAGGGTGGTCGACTTGCCCGAACCGGTTGGGCCGGTAACCAGCACCAGGCCGCGCGGCACGTCAGTGATCTTGCGGAACACCTCGCCCATGCCCAGGTCTTCCATGGTCAGCACCTTGGACGGAATGGTACGGAACACCGCACCGGCGCCACGGTTCTGGTTGAAGGCGTTGACCCGGAAACGCGCCACACCCGGCACTTCGAAGGAGAAGTCGGTCTCGAGGAACTCTTCGAAGTCCTTGCGCTGCTTGTCATTCATGATGTCGTAGATCAGCGCGTGTACCTGCTTGTGATCCAGCGGCGGCAGGTTGATGCGGCGTACATCGCCGTCGACGCGGATCATCGGCGGCAGACCCGCCGAGAGGTGCAAATCCGACGCGCCTTGCTTGGCGCTGAAGGCGAGCAGCTCAGTGATATCCATGGGACTCCCCAATTACAAGCAAGCAGGTAGAATGCCGCGAACGCAACGGCCAGGCTTATAGAGCGCAGGTAATGTCCACGATAGCAGAGAATATTGCAAAGGTCGGAGCGCGCATCCGTGAGGCGGCGCAAGCCTCACAGCGTAATTTGACGGATATCGGCCTGCTCGCGGTGAGCAAGACCAAACCGGCAGCGGCCATTCGTGAAGCTCATACGGCTGGTTTGCGCGATTTTGGCGAGAACTACCTGCAGGAAGCGCTGGAAAAACAGACCGAACTGAGTGATCTGCCCTTGATCTGGCACTTCATCGGCCCCATTCAGTCGAACAAGACCCGGCCCATCGCCGAGCATTTCGACTGGGTACATTCGGTGGATCGCCTGAAAATCGCCCAACGCCTCTCCGAGCAGCGTCCTGCGCACCTGCCACCGCTGAATATCTGCCTGCAGGTCAACGTCAGCGCTGAGGACAGCAAATCCGGCTGCAGCCCAGAAGCGCTGCCAGAGCTGGCCAAGGCTGTAGCCGCCCTGCCCAACCTGCGCCTGCGTGGGCTGATGGCGATTCCCGAACCTACCGACGATATCGCGGCGCAACATGCCGCCTTCGCCCACCTGCGCCAATTGCGTGATGACCTGGGGCTGGACCTCGATACCTTGTCCATGGGCATGAGCCATGACCTGGGGGCCGCCATCGCCGAAGGTGCCACCTGGGTGCGCATCGGCACCGCCCTGTTCGGCGCCCGCGATTACGGCCAGCCCACTCACTGAATGAAGGATTTTCTGCAATGAGCAACCCGACCATCGCCTTCGTCGGCGCCGGCAACATGGCCGCCAGCCTGATTGGCGGCCTGCGCGCCCAGGGCGTGGCAGCCAGCGCCATCCGCGCCAGCGAGCCCGGCAGCGAACAGCGCGCCCGCCTGCAACAGGAACACGGCATCGCCACCTTCGCGGATAACGGTGAAGCCATAAAAGGCGCCGACCTGATCGTGCTGGCGGTCAAACCACAGATCATGAAAGCGGTATGCCTGGATCTGGCGCCACACCTGGCTCCCAATCAGGTGATCATCTCCATCGCCGCCGGCATCAGTTGCGCCAGCCTGGAAAACTGGCTCGGCCAGCGCCCAGTCGTGCGTTGCATGCCCAACACGCCGGCGCTATTGCGCCAGGGCGTTTCCGGCCTGTTCGCCAACGCCCGCGTCAGCGCCGCACAGAAAGCCCAGGCCGAACAGGTGCTGAGCGCCGTTGGCCTGGCCCTGTGGCTGGATGAAGAAGCCCAACTAGACGCCGTTACCGCTGTTTCCGGCAGCGGGCCGGCTTATTTCTTCCTTTTGATCGAAGCCATGACGGCGGCTGGCGAGCAGCTCGGCCTGCCGCGCGAGACGGCTGCACGCCTGAGCATCCAGACTGCACTGGGCGCCGCACGCATGGCCAGCGAGAGTGATGTCGACGCCGCCGAACTGCGGCGCCGTGTGACCTCGCCGAACGGAACCACCGAAGCGGCGATCAAAACCTTTCAGGCCGGCGGCTTCGAAACGCTGGTACAACAGGCACTCAACGCCGCCGCCAATCGCTCGGCCGAACTGGCCGAACAACTGGGTCAATAAAGGAAGCACACATGTCCGGACTCATCGAAGCCCTGATCTACATCATTCAGACCCTCGGCAGCCTGTATCTGCTGATCGTCCTGCTGCGTTTCATCCTGCAACTGGTACGCGCCGACTTCTACAACCCGCTGAGCCAGTTCATCGTCAAGGCTACACAGCCGCTGGTGAAACCCCTGCGTCGGATCATCCCCGGTTTCGCCGGGCTGGATCTGGCCTCGCTGGTGCTGGCCATCCTGGTGCAGCTGCTGCTGATGGTCATCACCCTGACGCTGATGGGCTACAACGTCGGCGGCTTCATCCTGCAACTTCTGGTGTGGTCACTGATCGGCGTGACCTCGCTGTTTCTCAAGGTGTTCTTCTTCGCCCTGATCATCAGCGTGATCCTGTCGTGGGTCGCCCCGGGCAGCTACAACCCCGGCGCGCAGCTGGTCAACCAGATCTGCGAACCGCTGCTGGCGCCGTTTCGCAAGCTGCTGCCGAACCTTGGCGGCCTGGATATTTCGCCGATCTTCGCCTTCATCACCATCAATCTGATCGATCGCTTCGTCATCGGCGGTCTTGCAGCCTCCACCGGCCTGCCGCCGATGCTCAGCCCCTTCCTCTGAGGGTGAGCTTCTACCGCTGGGACGGCGAGGACCTGATCCTCGACTGTCACCTGCAGCCCAAGGCGAGCAAGGACGAGTTCGCCGGGCTGCATGGTGATCGGTTGAAGATCCGCCTCACCGCCCCACCGGTCGAGGGCAAGGCCAACGCCCATCTGCAGGCCTTTCTGGCCAAGGCGTTCGGCGTGGCCAAGAGCCAGGTGAGCCTGGCAAGCGGCGAGCTCAATCAACACAAGCGCCTGCGCATCCGCACGCCACGTAACCTGCCAGCGATTCCCGGCTTGCAGAACGCCTGATGACCATTCAGCCGCCATACCCGACCACAAGGCGGGACTGTATAAGCAGCCAATTGACGGCCGCCCTGTACCTCGCATAATGCAGGTTATTCTCGCCAATGCCGTGCGTCCTGGCGGCAACACCAACTGAACAATCACGCAGCCCCAGCAAGTGGATGAACTTGCCGAGAGGAGAGCCAGGATGAGCATGGAACGTCTCAGCCAGCAGGTTGACGCCTACGTCGCCTGGAAACGCGAACTGATGCGCGAGATCACGCGTTATCGCAGCTGGCTGGAACACAATCGGCTCAACTCCGAGGCCGTTCAGGCCAAACTCGAACGCGCCCTGAAAATCCTGCGTACCGATCACATCACCCTGGCCTTCGTCGGCGAGTTCTCGCGCGGCAAGACCGAGCTGATCAACAGCCTGTTCTTCTCCGAATACGGCCAGCGCATGCTGCCGTCGCATGCCGGGCGTACCACCATGTGCCCCACCGAGCTGTTCTTCGACCCGCGCTCGGAACGCCCCTACATTCGCCTGTTGCCCATCGAGACGCGCACGGCCTCGGCCAGCGTCGCACAGTTCAAGCGCATTCCCCGGCACTGGGTGAACATCCCACTGGATACCAGCGACCCGGCCAACATGGCGCTGGCTTTCAGCCAGGTGGCCAAAACCAAATCCATGCCGGTGGAACAGGCGATCCAGCTCGGCTTCCACCCGGACATGCTCGAAGGCACCGGCAAACGTGGCCAGGTACTGGTGCCGGCCTGGCGCCATGCGATGGTCAACTTCGACCACCCGCTGCTGCGCCAGGGCCTGCGCATTCTCGATACCCCCGGGCTCAATGCACTGGGCAGCGAGCCGGAGCTGACCCTGTCGATGCTGCCCAATGCCCAGGCGATCATCTTCCTGCTGGCCGCCGATACCGGCGTCACCGCCAGCGACATGAGCATCTGGCAGCAGCACATCCGTCAGCTCGACGAAGACGCCCAGACCAGCCTGTTCGCCGTGCTGAACAAGATCGACGTACTGTGGGACGACCTGGCAGGCGAGACCTTCGTGCAGAACGCCATCGGCCAGATCCAGAGCGCCACCGCCAAGCAGTTGGGTATCGCCAAGCAGGACGTGCTGCCGCTGTCGGCCAAGCAGGCGCTGCTGGCCAAGGTGCGCAAGGACGAAGAATTGCTGGCACGCAGCCAGATGGCCGGTCTGGAAAACCTGCTATGCGAGCGCATCGTCGCGCAGAAGGAACGCCTGATCGAAGATAACGTGGTGCGTCAGGTCCTGGCGTTGGTGAACAACAGCCAACATGTGCTCAACCTGCGCCTGGAGAAAGTCAGTGAGCAGTTGGCCCTGCTCGGCAACCATCAGCAGGACAACGGCCAGCTGCTGTTCGAGCTGACCGCCAAGACCAAGGAAGACCACAGCCTGCACCACAAGCGCCTGCTCGGCCTGAAGACCAACCAGCGCCTGCTGCAGCGCCAGGGACAACTGCTGCGCCACGCCGCGCGCGCCGAACGCCTGGAGGAACACCTGAGCGAGGTGCGCCGCAATCTCACCGGCAGCTGGACCACCCTGGGCATCAACCAGGCCATCCTGCATTTCTTCCGCGCCGTCGAACAGGATCTGCACAACCTGCAGCACGAAGCCGACATGGCCAACAAGATGGTTGCAGCCATCTATCGTCGACACAACGAAGACAACCCGCTGGGCGGGGTCGACGCACCGCAGTTCAAGATCCAGCGTTATCTGCGCGAGCTGAAGAAACTGCAGGAAAAGGGCGACCAGTTCCGCCTGCACCTGAAGACCCTGCTCACCGAACAGCGCAGCCTGACCCGACGCTTCTTCGCCACCCTGGCCCAGGAAGTGATCGGCCTGCACCAGCGCCTGCGCCTGGACGCCGAGCAATGGGCCGCCGATGCGCTGATGCCGCTGATGCAACACACCCTGGAACACAAGCAGATGCTGGAAAGCCACATGCTGCGCCTCAAGGCGCTGGCCCAGGAAACCCAGCAGACGCGCAAACGCAGCCTGCAACTGGCGCGCTACCGGGAAGAGCTGGAACAGCAGCTGGCCCTGGCCAGCGACATGCTGCGCGTGCTGCGTCGTCCGGCACCGGTGCAGCGCCAGGGCAAGGTGGTCAGCCTGCCGACGGCGGCGCGCCAAAGGGGAGCAGTTGACCTTGGCTGATTGGATTTCCTCACGGAAGCCCATATGCTGTTGCTAAAGCCATGACCAGGAGGCTTGTAATGAACAACCACTTTAGCCTGATTACCTCTCAGGAAGACCCAAGTGATACACAGCTTGCAGAGCTTATGACACAAGTTCGCAAGACTGCTCACAGGCGTGTCGAGCGCGTGGATAATCAGTTAAACCAGGCTTTGATCCAGGCAATCCGCGCCAAGAAGGAAAACTCGGCCGCACGCGCCAGCCGTGATGCCTGAGAACAAACCCAAACTGATCGTCTTTGCCGGCCCCAACGGCTCAGGTAAGACGTCGATCACCGAAACCCTGCGCGAGCACCACTGGCTGTCCGGCTGCACCTTCATCAATCCCGATGAAATGGCGCAGGAGGAGTTTGGCGGCTGGAACTCGGAAGAGGCTTTCAGGCAAGCAGCCGAAAAGGCTGAGCAATTGCGTGAACAGTGCCTACAGAGTGGTCGCAGCCTGGCCTTCGAGACAGTGTTGTCGACCGAGGACAAACTCGAATTCATTCGCCGGGCTATAAGTGCCGGCTTCTTCGTCCGGGTATTTTTCGTCAGTACCTCACACCCCGCCATCAACGCCTACCGAATTACCTACCGCTACATGGATGGCGGCCATGAAGTGCCAATCAGCAAGATCGTTTCTCGCTACACCAAGTCCATCGCCAACTGTGTCGCGCTGTCGTCTGTAGTAGATCGTCTCTATGTCTACGACAACTCTGTGAACGACCACAGCCCACGCCTGCTTTTTCGCACTCGTCAGGGCAGTCTCTGCAAGACCTATGCAGCCGACTCCGACATCCCCGACTGGGCCTTGCAGATCAAACATTGCATTGCAGAGGAAACCTAGCGCCCAGCTCGCTTGCCGCTCGGGTCGGTGCTCTTTAGACTGGCGCCCTCCTCCGCTTCATTAGCAGCGCCTCAATGCCCACTGCATTTCCCGAAGATTCCGTCGGCCTGGTCAGTCCCCAGGTATTTCGCTTCAGCGAACCCCTGGCGCTGGCCTGCGGGCGCAGCCTGGCCGAGTACGAACTGGTCGTCGAGACCTATGGCGAACTGAACGCCGCGCGCAGCAATGCGGTGCTGATCTGCCACGCCCTGTCCGGCCACCATCACGCCGCCGGCTATCACAGCCCGGATGATCGCAAGCCCGGCTGGTGGGACAGCTGCATCGGCCCCGGCAAGCCCATCGACACCAACAAGTTCTTCGTCGTCAGCCTCAACAACCTGGGCGGCTGCAACGGTTCCACCGGCCCGAGCAGCGCCAACCCGGCGACCGGCAAGCCCTACGGCGCGGACTTTCCGGTAATGACGGTGGAAGACTGGGTGCACAGCCAGGCACGCCTGGCCGATGTGCTCGGCATTGCCCAGTGGGCGGCGGTGATCGGCGGCAGCCTCGGCGGCATGCAGGCCATGCAGTGGACCATCAGCTACCCCGAGCGTGTGCGTCACTGCCTGGCGATTGCCTCGGCGCCCAAGCTGTCGGCGCAGAACATCGCCTTCAACGAGGTGGCGCGCCAGGCGATTCTCACCGACCCGGAATTCCACGGCGGACACTTCCAGGAACAGGGTGTGATCCCCAAGCGCGGGCTGATGCTGGCGCGTATGGTCGGCCATATCACCTACCTGTCCGACGACGCCATGGGCGAGAAATTCGGCCGCGGCCTGAAGAGCGAGAAGCTCAACTACGACTTCCACAGCGTCGAGTTCCAGGTGGAAAGCTACCTGCGCTATCAGGGCGAGGAATTCTCCGGCCGTTTCGACGCCAACACCTATCTGCTGATGACCAAGGCGCTGGACTACTTCGATCCTGCCGCTGCGCACGACGGCGATCTGGCCAAGACCCTGGCCGTGGCCAAGGCGGACTTCTGCGTGATGTCCTTCACCACCGACTGGCGCTTCTCCCCCGCCCGCTCGCGGGAGATCGTCGACGCCCTGACGGCGGCAAAGAAGAACGTCTGCTACCTGGAAATCGACGCACCGCAGGGCCATGACGCCTTCCTCATGCCGATCCCGCGTTATCTGCAGGCGTTCGACAGCTACATGAAGCGAATCGAGGTATGAGCATGCGAGCGGATCTGGACATCATCCAGGAATGGATCGCCCCGGGCAGCCGCGTGCTCGACCTGGGCTGCGGCGACGGCGAGCTGCTCGCCTGGCTGCGCGACAACAAGCAGGTGGCCGGCTACGGCCTGGAGATCGACCCGGACAAGATCGCCCTGTGCATCGAGCGCGGCGTCAACGTCATCGAGCAGAACCTCGATCTCGGTCTAGGTAACTTCGCCAGCAACAGCTTCGACGTGGTGGTCATGACCCAGTCGCTGCAGGCGCTACACTACCCGGACAAGGTGCTGGCCGAGATGCTGCGTGTCGGCAAGACCTGCATCATCACCTTCCCCAATTTCGGCCACTGGCGCTGCCGCTGGTACCTGACGACGAAAGGTCGCATGCCGGTGTCGGACTTCTTGCCCTATACCTGGTACAACACCCCGAATATCCACTTCTGCACCTTCGAGGACTTCGAGCGTCTCTGTCACGCCCAGGGTGCCCGTGTGGAAGAACGCCTGGCAGTGGACCGTGACCACCGCCATGGCCTGGCAAGCCGCATCTGGCCCAACCTGTTGGGCGAGATCGGCATCTACCGCATCAGCGGCGCGGACCTGTCCGCCCACCGCGTTGCGGTCTGAACGAGGAGAACATCATGCGCCGCATCATCCCCTTCCTGATCGCCCTGTGCCTGGCCCTGCCGGCCGCCGCCGAGCGCAAGCAGAGCTTCGGCGACCTCGACGTGCACTACAGCGTGTTCAACTCCAGCTTCCTGCAGCCGGACATCGCCAGCGCCGCCGGCCTGGTGCGCAGCAAGACCCAGGGCGTGATCAATATCGCCGTGCTCAAGGCCGGCAAGGCCAGCACCGCGCAGGTCAGCGGCCAGGTGAAGAACCTGCTGGGGCAGAGCACCGCGTTGACCTTCAGGCAGGTCACCGAGAGCGGCGCCATCTATTACCTGGCACAGTTCCCCTTCTCCAGCCGCGAGATTCTCAGTTTCACCCTCGATGTGCGTCAGGGCGACAACACACACCGCATCACCTTCAACCAGGAAATGTTCCCGGATGACTGATGCCGCAGGCGCTGCCAGCATCTTTGCGTAGGAGCCCCGCCCCGGGGCGAAGCTTTCAGGGCCTGCCGTCCTGGTTCGCGGCGGGGCGCCGCTCCTACAGGTTCTGTAATTCAACGTTCAACTGACAGGCAATATCCGCATGATCGACCTCAAGGAACTGGTACTGGCCAGCCATAACGCCGGCAAGCTCAAAGAGTTGCAGGCCATGCTCGGCGATGCAGTACGCGTGCGTTCCATCGGCGAGTTCTCCAGCGTCGAGCCGGAAGAGACCGGCCTGTCGTTCGTCGAGAATGCCATCCTCAAAGCACGCAACGCCGCGCGCATCTCCGGCCTACCGGCGCTGGCAGACGACTCCGGCCTGGCGGTGGATTTCCTCGGCGGCGCGCCCGGCATCTACTCGGCGCGCTATGCCGATGGCCAGGGCGACGCAGCGAACAATGCCAAGCTGCTCGCTGCCCTGAAAGACGTGCCGGACGCAGAGCGCGGCGCCCAGTTCGTCTGCGCCCTGGCCCTGGTGCGCCACGCCGACGATCCGCTACCGATCCTCTGTGAAGGCCTGTGGCACGGGCACATCCTGCACGAAGCCCGTGGCGAGCAAGGCTTCGGCTACGACCCACTGTTCTGGGTGCCGGAAACCAGCTGCTCCAGTGCCGAACTGCCTGCCGAACAGAAGAATCGCCTCAGCCACCGCGCCCGCGCCATGGCCCTGCTCAAGCAGCGCCTGGGGCTGGCATGAGCGATTCCGCTGGCGGGAGTTTCCTGCTCCCGCCCCTGGCGCTCTATATCCACATCCCGTGGTGCGTGCGCAAATGCCCTTACTGCGACTTCAACTCCCATGCTGCCGGGCCGACGCTGCCTGAAGAGGAATACGTCGACGCGCTGCTCGCCGACCTCGATATCGACGTGCAGCACGCCCATGGCCGGCCACTGAGCTCGATTTTCTTCGGTGGCGGCACGCCCAGTCTGTTCTCCGACCGCGCCCTGGGCCGTCTGCTGGAAGGCGTCGAGCGGCGCATCGCCTTTGCGCCAGACATCGAGATCACCCTGGAAGCCAACCCCGGCACCTTCGAGCAGGCCAAGTTCAAGGGCTACCGAAGCCTCGGCATCAACCGTCTGTCCATCGGCGTGCAGAGTTTCCAGGAAGCCAAGCTAAAGGCGCTGGGGCGCATCCACAATGGCGACGAAGCCATCCGTGCCGCCGATATGGCGCGTGCTGCCGGCTTCGATAACTTCAACCTCGACCTGATGCACGGCCTGCCGCAGCAGAGCATCGAAGACGCCCTGTTCGACCTGCGCACCGCCATCGCCCAGGCTCCCACGCACCTGTCCTGGTACCAGCTGACGATGGAGCCGAACACGGTGTTCTGGAGCCAGCCGCCCGAGCTGCCCGAGGACGATCTGCTGTGGGACATCCAGGAAGCCGGCCAGGCGCTGCTCGCCGCCGAGGGCTACGCGCAGTACGAGGTGTCCGCCTACGCCCAGCCCGGCAAACAGGCGCAGCACAACCTCAACTACTGGACCTTCGGAGACTTTCTCGGCATCGGCGCCGGCGCTCACGCCAAGCTGAGCACACCCGCAGGGCGCATCCAGCGCACCTGGAAAACCCGCCTGCCGAAGGACTACCTCGACCCGGCCAAGGCATTCCAGGCCGGCGAACGCCTGCTGGCAGCCGACGAGTTGCCCTTCGAATTTCTGATGAACGTGCTGCGCCTGACCGAAGGCGCGCCGGCCGAGCTGTTCAGCCAGCGCACCGGCCTGCCGTTGCAGCAACTCGAACAGGCACGCCGCGAAGCCGAACGCCTGGGCCTGCTGCAAGCCGATGAAACTCGACTGGTCGCCACGGCCAAGGGCCAGCTGTTTCTCAATGATCTGCTGCAGCAGTTCCTGGCCTAGTTCACCCACAGCGCCACGACAATCCGTTAGGCTTAGGCGCTTCGCTCGCGCAGCCCTGATGCCGCTGCGCTGACCGTTACGCCTGCCAAGGAGCCTGAATGGATCTGCTACTGGACCTGATCGTCACCCTCTCGCGCTGGAGCCGCAGCCACCTCGGCGATATCTCCCTGGCCATCATGGCCACCCTGCTGGTGCTGTTCGGCCCAGCCATCAACGCCTGGGTTCAACGCACCATCGGCAACCTCAATTTCGTCCTGCGTACCCTGCTGTTCGTGGTGTTCTGCGCGGTCGGCTACGGCCTGGCGATCGTCTTCCTCACACCCTGGCTGGCCAAGGGCCTGGCGCACTTCAACAACTACACACTGGCGCCGGTGCTGATCCTGATCTTCGCGGTCATCGGCATATTGGCCGACCGTAATTAGCCAGCCTGAAATGAAAAAGCCGCCTCAAGGGTGGCTTTCTCAGACTCAATTACCTTCGCGGCGCAACGCCTGTGGGGTGAAGTCGCGCGGGCTCAGTCGGGCGTTGAAGTCGTACATCTTCTCGTTGTTATCCAGGCCGTCAGCGAAGTAGCGGCCACCCTTGAGGTCGTAAATGGTCTCCAGGGTCGAGCCGAACATCGGCACGTCGTAGTAGCTGATCGGGTGGGCTTCCTGCAGACCGATCAGGTTACCGTTGCGGTCATACAGGTCGACGGCGAGGATCTGCCAGCTGTCTTCATCCAGATAGAAGCGGCGTTTGCCATAGGGATGGCTGAAGCCGGTACGCAGATCCGCCTCGACCACCCAGACGCGGTGCAGCTCGTAACGCAACAGCTCGGGGTTGATGTGCTTGGCCTGCAGGATATCGGCGTAGGGAATGCCGCGCTGGTGCACGGCATAGCTGTTGTAGGGCACCAGCATCTCGCGCTTGCCCAACAACTGCCACTCGTAGCGATCCGGCGCGCCATTGTAGGAGTCCACCTGGTCGGCGGTGGCCATGCCATTGGTGTCGGGTTGCAGGGTGTCGTAGGCGAGCATCGGTAGACGGCGCACACGACGCTCGCCGCGGTTGAAACGCCAGGCCTTGCGAATCGCCAGGACCTGATCGAGGGTTTCCTGCACCACCAGCGCCGAGCCGGCCAGCTTGGCTGGAGCCACGACCTTGTACTTGTAATAGAACAGGGTGTTGTCCAGGTCCTGCGGGGCCACGCCGTCACGGCCGTAGACGAAGTAGATGTCGCGCTCGAGCTTGAGCAGGTTGTAACTACCGTTGCTGAGCACCGCGGCCTGATTGGTGGCCATGCTGATCTGGTCGCCGCGATAACGCATGACGTGGTTCCAGATCGCCTCCTGGCCGTTCGCCGGCAGCGGGAACGGCACGCCGGAAGCAGCCCCCTGAACGCCATTGCCACCGGCAATCAGCTCGGCATTGAGGGCGTTGAAGCGAGTGGCGTCGTAGATGCGTTGTGGCGCGGCCGCACTGCGCCGGGTCGGGAATACGCGCAGATAGAAACTGGGGTTCTGCTGCAGCAGGGTCTTGAGGCCGACCGGCAGCTGCTGTTCGTACTGCGCCAGGTTCTGGCTGTCGACCCGGTACAGCAGTTTGTCGTCAGCATAGGGATCAGGGTGATGCATGCCCGGCTGGTAATTGGCCGGTGGCGTGGCCAGGCCGCCCGTCCAGGCAGGGATGGTGCCACTGGCATTACCGGCACGCTCGCCGCCAAGTGGCGTCAGTTCCTGACCCAGGCGCGCGGCCTGGCTGGCATCGACCTTGGCCTGGGCCTGAAACGCCAGGGCAGTCAGCAGAAGAAGGGAAACCGATCTCAACACAATGCTCTCCTCGCGGCGCCTGCAAGCGGGGCCGCTATCGTCCGCGCCCCTTGTAGGTGCGCTTGTCTTTGTTGTGTTCTGAGAGCCTGCTCACGATCTCGCGAGCTAGAGCGATACAACACCGATGGCGGCCCCGCAAAAACAAGCGAGGAACGGTCGGAGTCGCGCTCGACTTTACGAGTGGTAAATGAGCATGGCTCGCTTCGCTCGCCCCTTCGGGACCGCACCAGAGGCGCGTTAGCCGCAAGCGGCTTTCCAAGCTTGTTTTTAACGCAGTAGCGCCGACGCGCAGCAGATCGTGAGCAGGTTCTGAGGTGAGGCGCCATCCTGGCCGTCGGGTTATCCCGATCTAATCGTGCATCCTGCCGGTTCTAATCAAACGCTTGTCGCTGGGTGAGTCATTCCTGACGCTGGAACTTCAGATCCCACACGCCATGACCGAGACGCTCACCACGACGTTCGAACTTGGTCACCGGGCGCTCCTCGGGACGCGGCACGTAGGTGCCATCGGCCGCCAGGTTGCGATAGCCCGGCGCTGCATTCATCACTTCGAGCATGTGCTCGGCGTAGTTCTCCCAATCGGTAGCCATGTGCAGCACACCACCGACCTTCAGTTTGCTGCGCACCAGCTCGGCGAAAGCCGGCTGGACGATGCGGCGCTTGTGGTGCCGCGATTTGTGCCAGGGGTCGGGGAAGAACAGCAGCACGCGATCGAGGCTGGCATCGGCGACGCAGTCGCGCAGCACTTCCAGCGCATCGCAGCTGTACACGCGAATGTTGCGCAGATTCTGCACCATCGCGCCGCTCAGCAACGCACCGACGCCGGGTTTGTGTACCTCGACGCCAATGAAATCCTGCTCGGGCGCGGCAGCGGCCATCTCCAGGGTGGAGTGGCCCATACCGAAGCCGATCTCGAAGGTGCGCGGCGCACTACGGCCAAATACCTGATCGAAATCGCGCAGACCATCTTCCAGTTCCAGGCCGAACAACGGCCAGCCCTTGTCCAGGCCGCGCTGCTGGCCCTCGGTCATGCGCCCGGCGCGCATCACGAAGCTCTTGATGGTACGGCGCTGGCGACCGTCTTCGGTCAGTTCGGGCTGTTGGGTATCGGTCATGCTGGGCTCTTGTCGAGTGTTTTACGACTCTGCGGGCTGAAGCCCTGCATTCAACGCAGCAGGGCCGACGCGCAGCAAATCGTCATCCTTAGTTGATCAGGCCAGTCAGCGGCGACGACGCGCTGGCATAAAGTTTCTTCGGCATGCGGCCGGCCAGGTAGGCCAGGCGGCCAGCCTCGACGGCGTGCTGCATGGCGCGCGCCATCAGCACCGGATTCTGCGCTTCGGCAATGGCGCTGTTCATCAGCACGGCCTCGCAGCCCAGCTCCATGGCGATAGTGGCGTCGGAGGCAGTGCCCACACCGGCATCGACCAGCACCGGCACTTTCGATTCCTCGAGAATGATGCGCAGGTTGTACGGGTTGCAGATACCCAGGCCCGAGCCGATCAGGCCGGCCAGCGGCATCACCGCGATGCAGCCGATCTCGGCCAGTTGACGCGCGATGATCGGATCGTCGCTGGTGTACACCATGACATCGAAGCCGTCCTTGACCAGCACTTCAGCAGCCTTGATGGTTTCGATGACGTTGGGGAACAGGGTCTTCTGGTCGGCCAGCACTTCCAGCTTGACCAGGTTGTGGCCATCGAGCAGCTCACGGGCCAGGCGGCAGGTGCGCACGGCCTCGACGGCGTCATAGCAGCCGGCGGTGTTGGGCAGGATGGTGTACTGGTCCGGGCTGATCACGTCGAGCAGGTTCGGCTCACCCGGGTTCTGGCCGATATTGGTGCGGCGCACCGCCACGGTGACGATCTCGGCGCCGGAGGCGGCGATGGCGTCACGGGTCTCGTCCATATCCTTGTACTTGCCGGTACCGACCAGCAGGCGCGACTGGAACGTACGACCGGCCAGGGTGAAGGGCTTGTCGCTGCGAACTTGGCTCATGGAATACTCCTCGTGAGGTCAACCGCCGCCGATGGCGTGCACCACTTCCACCTGATCGCCCTCGGCGAGCTGGGTGCTGTTGTGCTGGCTGCGTGGAACGATGTCCTGATTGAGTTCGACCGCCACACGGCGCCCGGTCAGGTCGAGGCGAACCAACAGGTCGGCGACGCTCTGGTTATCCGGCAGTTCGAAGGGTTCACCATTCAACTGGATACGCATGACGACTCGGTCACAACTGGAAAGAGGGCCGGCATTCTAGCCCGTTAACTGGCCACTACCAAGGCTAAAAGGCGCCATTCGTCCTCATTTCTGACGCCAGGGTCAGGTCAGCTTCCAGGCGCTCAGGCCCAGGCACAGCCAGCCAACGAGGAAGGCGACGCCGCCGAAAGGCGTGATGATGCCGAGCTTGCCGATACCACTGAGGGTCAGCAGATAGAGGCTGCCGGAAAACAGCAGGATACCCAGCGCGAAGGCGCCGCCAGCCAGATTCACCAGCCGTCCGGGTGCATGCATCGCCAGCAGGCCGACGCCGAACAGGGCCAGCGCGTGGATCAGTTGGTAATGCGTGCCTGTCTGGAAAACCGCCAGATACTCGGGCGTCAGCCTGTGCTTCAGGCCATGGACCGCGAACGCGCCCAGGGCGACACCGGTAAAGCCGGTGAATGCGGACAACAGCAGCCAGAGACGGGCCATGGAAACTCCTGAATAAATCGATCTGGGCGCAGTTTAACCACTGAGGCCGAAGGAAAAATGCTCACTATTGTCACACCTGCGCTCAGCCCT